>NZ_CP114286.1:2940750-3267500 GCF_027111275.1 Flavobacterium luteolum
TAATCTGTGGCAAATAAAATTCGTGAATTCGTGGCTAAAAAAAACAAAACCCTGCGTCATTACGCAGGGTTTCAATAACCAACCAATCAAATCCGAGAATGCTTAATTAGGCTTGTTTTACAAATTGTAATTCAATGTTTAAACGTACTTCTTCGCCTACCAAAACACCACCTGTTTCAAGAGCTGAGTTCCAGTTTAAACCCCAATCTTTACGATTAATTTTTCCTTCTATGCTTAAACCTACTTTTGTATTTCCCCAAGGATCAGTCATGATTCCGCTAAATTCAACTGGGAATTTTACTGTTTTAGAAACACCTTTAATATCTAAATCTCCAGTTAATTCGAATTCACCATCATTAATTTTTTTGAAAGCAGAAGATTTGAAAGTTAATTTTGGATGATTTTCAGCATCAAAGAAATCACCGCTTCTTAAATGTCCATCACGATCTGCATTTGCAGTGTCTACTGAAGCAATATCAGCAGAAAAACTGAAATCTGCATTATCAAAACTTTCGCCTTCTGTGATTGCAGAAGCTTCATAAGTTCCAAATTTTCCTGAAACATTTGTAAACATCATGTGTTTAACTTTAAAACCAATTTCTGAGTGAGTTGGGTCAATTGACCATTTTGTAGTTGCCATAATTTTATTTTTTAAATATTTTAAATAATTAATTTCATTTTGATAGGACAAAGTTACGGAGACAGTTGTCCTAGAGCACTTAATCTAGATTAAGAAATAAAAAAGGTGATGTGTTTTTGTCGCAGATTGCACGGAGTAAAAAAACGTGTTGCCACGAATTTCTCTAATTACCACGAAATAAATTGAATCAAAATTTGTGGAAATTCGAGCAATTGCTACGCCTATTCGCTATCGCTCGAGTCGTGGCGAAAAAATCAATTTAATCCTTCTAATCTGTGGCAAAAAAACTGTGCGAAAAGCTTAACTTTTATTATTCATGTAAAAGCTTAACGCTCCGGAAGGACACTTATTAACTGTCGAAATTATTTTCTCAGTTGTAGATTTTTCTGGAGTAATCCAAGGTTTTTCTTTTGGACGAAAGACATCCGGATTGTTTTTGACACAATTTGTCGAATGAATACATTTTCCAGATTGCCATACAATCGTAACTTCTCCGTTTGTATATTCTTTAATTAGGTTATTTGGATTCATGGTTTAAAATTTTAAGGATGAATTTAATTTTAAAGTCAGACCAATTTTCTTATTTATAAAGTTAGTCTTTCTTT
Source organism: Flavobacterium luteolum (assembly GCF_027111275.1). Classification (NCBI taxonomy): domain Bacteria; kingdom Pseudomonadati; phylum Bacteroidota; class Flavobacteriia; order Flavobacteriales; family Flavobacteriaceae; genus Flavobacterium; species Flavobacterium luteolum. Next base: position 2,941,996 of record NZ_CP114286.1, read on the forward strand.
TTTAAAATTGAACAAAAAAAGAAACGATAATGGTCTGATTTACAGATTTGTTATCGTTTCAAAGTACAGATATTAATTGTTTTTTTTTGAATTAATAATTCATCGGAATGTCCATTAATAAAAATTCAGCGTCTGTATTGGCTTTAATATTCAACGTATCAGTTCCTGAAATTCCAACTGCATCGCGAGTATTTAATTCCTGACCGTTGATGGTTACATTTCCTTTCAAAACGAAAGCATAAACTCCGTTTCCTTCTTTTTTGATTTTATATTCGGTTGCAGTTCCTGCATCAAAATTCCCCATGTTGAACCAAGCGTCTTGGTGAATCCAAACTCCTTCATCATCAGCATTTGGAGATAAAACTTGTGCTAATTTATTATGTCTGTCAGCAACATTTAAAGTAATTTGCTGGTAACGTGGAGTAACGTTTCTTTTGTTTGGAAACAACCAAATCTGCAATAATTTAGTCTGCTGATCTGCATTTGGGTTAAACTCACTATGCTGAATTCCAGTTCCAGCACTCATTACCTGAATGTCACCATTTTTGATTACTTCAGTATTTCCCATGCTGTCTTTGTGAGCCAAATCACCTTCTAGCGGAATTGTAATAATTTCCATATTATCATGAGGGTGAGTTCCAAATCCCATTCCAGCAGCAATCGTATCGTCATTCAAAACACGAAGTGCTCCAAACTGAATTCTATCTGGATTGTACCAGCTCGCAAAACTAAAACTATGATAAGCGTTTAACCATCCGTGATTTGCATTTCCTCTTGTGTCTGCTTTGTGCAATACTATATTTTCCATGATTTTGTCTTTTATTGATTTTGATAGTACAAAGATACAGCCGATGTAAAGGAAAAGCACTTAACCTAGATTAAGTTCTTTGAGGTGCTAAGTTTTGGAGGTTCTGAGGAACTAAGATTTTAGGAACAAAGGTGTAGAGGTTCAAAGGTTTTGCCTTAAAGTAACCACACGGTTTGTCATTTCGACGAAGGAGAAATCTTCGCAAGTAACTCTACAAAGATTTGGTATAGATTATTCTTGTAAATTTCCATCAGCATATTTATAAAACTCTAAATCCAAGAGTTCTAATTTGGCATTTATTTTTTCATTGTTAAGTTCTTCAACTTCCTGATTTCGTAGTTTTTTAACCAAATCTTCATTAGATAATTTTTTCGGATTAATTAAATTAATTGCCGAGTCAAGAATTTTCGCGGTTTTAAACTTTTTGTTTTTCTTCAATGCTTTTAATGTCTCGAAACAATTTTGTCCGCTAGAATTGAAAAAGTATTGATTAAATCCTCCGTTATTTATTTCCATTTCTAATTCTTCAATATTCGCTACAGGCTTTGAAATATTGGTTTTCTCTTTATCTGATGCAACTTGGCTTAAACAACTTGAAAATGTCATTAGTAATAAGGATAAAAAGAAGTTGAATAATTTCATTGTTTTTCGTTGTAAATTTTACTTTGTTGAGATGCTCGCGGAGATCTCTCCTTCGTCGAGATGACAAGATTGTGTTAAAAAATAATCTTTGCGCCTTCGCGTCTTCGCGAGATTATTAAAAGCTTTATTACTTAATCCGAACCAATTTTCCTTTCCCAATCACTTCATCAAGATAATTAGCGGAAGAACTTTTCTTGTCATGCATAAAAAAAGGAATAGTATCTTTTTCGATTTGATCTTTTGAAATACTTATAACTAAATCCGTATTAATGAAATTATCCAATACTATTTTGTTGCCATAAGAAACTTTTCCTTTTGGCAGATATTTGTTATCGAAGGCAAAAATGCTGTCCTTAAAAGTAATTTTATCTTTTTGGATATAAGTATTGTCCTCTTCAATCAAGTAATTGTAACGGCCAATAAGTTTGTCTGTTTTCTGAGTAAAACTAATTAAAAACAGTGTCGTTATTAAGGCAAAATATTTCATGGCATTCTAACTATATTGATTCATAAATTGCTGTACAACAGCATCGGTATTCTCATGGCGTTTTTTTCTTTCTAAAACAATTGGCGGAGCTGCTCTTTCTAGACAATCCTGAACAGCACAGGTTTCGCAAGTTACACCAACAATTCGTTTCACCAAAGGTTTTCCGTCAATGACCTTGAATTTCTTTTTCATTGTTGGATTAATCAAAATTCCAACAGAAATACTTCGAATAAAATTCTCGGCAAAAGGATCTTTTGTAGCCGAAGAAAAAACCAAATATTCATTTCCACTATTCGCATAGCTCGAAATCTGGGCATCAAAAAAATGAGATTTATTTTGTTTGATTGCTTCATCAATCGTTTTTACCGAAACCCATCTTCTGCAATAATGTTCGTTGGTTTCGTTGGCGTGCGGTTCTTGCTGATGTGTAATATGTAATTCTTTATTTATCTGATAAAAGTCGGAGCCTATTTTGTGTGATAATCTTAAGAAGAAAAGGTTTTTCAACTGAAAATCTTTCGGTAATAAATTCGTTAATCGCTGATAAAATGATTCTGGCGAGACTTCAAAACTTTCTATTAAAGAAACAAATTCTTCTGGTTTCGGATTTTCATTTTCCAAAAAAGAATTGATTTTATCTACAACTAATTTTCTTGGCAATAATAAAGCGCCAGCAAAGTAAGAAGCGTAAAAATTATTTAAAACCTGGTCGAAATTTTCAAACTTAATCCAGCTGAATGTTAGCAAACGGTCAGAAATCTTCATGTAATTATAGGCAATTTCTTTAGCTAAAATAAACGCTTTCTGCGGAGCATCAAGTTCTGTTGAAAGCAATAAAGTTTTGCTTTTCGGAACATAAATCGAACGCAAATCGTCTAAAGCTTCCTGATCTGCGAATGCAATTTCCTTTATGTTGTATTCGTATTCTTCTTTCAGAATCGCTTCTGATTCTTCAACAGTAATTTTAGAATCCAGATTAATCTGAAACGACTTCGAAAACGCAATTACCTTCTCTTCTAAATCTTCAAAATAATTGCTGTGCGCTTCCTGATATGAACGTAAAGCTGCTAAAAAGAAACTTTCACGGCTTAAATTATAATGCTGTGCAATTTCGATAATCGTACTAATAAAAGCATTGACTTTTGCCGGAGCATTGGCAATAATATCAATTAAATCGGCTTCTTGAATGCCAAAAAGCTCTAATGGAATCTCTTTTAAAATTCCAGATTTTAAAATTTCGCCAATAGGAGCGAGGTTATTATCGAGTTTTAAAGACACCATTTGGTCATAAGTCACGTCCAAATGTTCGCAGAGCAATAAAATTTTATCTGTTTTTGGATATTTTTTTCCCTTTTCAATCTCGTTTAAATACGATTTTGAAAGATTTGTCAATTTAGCCAAGCCAAAAAGAGACAGATTTTTTTGCGTTCTGACTTGCTTCAATTTTAATCCGAAGATCAGTTTTATATAGTCTTTTTCGATATCCATGAACCAAATATAGGTATTCTAAAAATAAACGCCAAAAAATTATTTTTCATTTTTAGCGAACGTTCGCTTGTTTTGTAAAAAACTTTTTTCTAATATTGTGGTGTAGAAAATATTAATTATCAGTTTGTTATGTATTTGTGTTTTGAAAAACATATAAACGATTCAATTGCTGGTAATGAAATTAAAAACCACAGCTATGAAAAACCAATTAGAAATTACCGAAACGGCAATGGAATTTTTAGCCGAAAAGAAGCTTCGTTATCCAAAGATCTGGACAGAAGAAGCAATTGTTTTTATAACTGAATTGCATAGAAAATTCGAATCACAGCGAAAACTATTGCTTTTACAGCGTGAACAGAAACAAGTCACTTTTGATCAGGGGATTATGCCGGTTTTTATTCCGGAAACCAAAAGCATCAGAGAAGGTAATTGGAAAGCTGGAGAAATTCCGAAAGATTTACTGGATCGAAGAGTAGAAATTACTGGACCAGTTGATCGCAAAATGATCATCAATGCTTTGAATTCAGGAGCGAAAACATTTATGGCCGATTTTGAAGATAGCACTTCGCCAACTTGGCAAAACCTGATGGACGGTCAAGTAAATTTAATCGATGCGGTAAACAAAACAATTACGTATACTGATTTGGTGAAACAGAAATCATATCATTTAAATGAAAAAATCGCAACGCTAATTGTACGTCCGAGAGGTTTGCATTTGCCAGAAAAACATGTTTTAGTTGAAGGAAATGAAGTTTCGGGGTCTTTGATAGATTTTGGATTGTATGTTTTTCATAATCATAAACGACTTTTAGAAAACAATTCTGGGCCGTATTTCTACATTCCGAAATTGGAACATTATCTCGAAGCGCGTTGGTGGAATAACGCAATCGATTTTACGGAGGATTATTTGAAACTGAACAAAGGAACAATAAAAGTGACAGTTTTAATTGAAACCATAACGGCAAGTTTTCAGCTAGATGAAATTATTTACGAATTGAAAGAGCATATCGTTGGTTTGAATTGCGGACGCTGGGATTATATTTTCTCATACATTAAAAAGTTTAGAAAAAATCCAAAATTCATTGTTCCAGATCGTGATCAGGTAACTATGACTTCGCCTTTTATGAATGCCTATTCAAATCTGGTAATTCAAAGATGTCATAAAAGAGGGATTCATGCGATTGGCGGAATGGCAGCACAGATTCCGATTCGAAATAATGAAGAAGCCAATGCTGTCGCTTTCGCGAAAGTAAAAACGGATAAAGAACGTGAAGTTCGAAATGGTCATGATGGAACTTGGGTTGCGCATCCAGATTTAGTTTCGCTGGCTAAAGAAATTTTTGATAAAGGAATGCCAACTCCAAATCAGATTCACATTAAAAGGGAACATCGAAAAATTACAGAAGCTGATTTGATTGAACCGCCAATTGGACTGATAACCGAAAACGGTGTTCGAAAAAATATCAATGTTGGAGTTCTATATCTGGCTTCATGGCTAAATGGACAAGGCGCAGCTGCATTGCATAATTTGATGGAAGATGCTGCAACGGCAGAAATTTCGAGATCACAATTGTGGCAATGGCTTCAGAATAAAGTGATTTTGGATAATGGACGAAAATTAGATTTGGCTTATTATCATGAATTGGCTTTAGATGAATTCAGAAAAATCAAGGAAGAACTAGGAGAAGAAAATTATGAAAAACAACAATTTCCATTAGCAGAAAAAATGCTGGAAAGATTAGTAGTAAACCTGCACTTTGTGGATTTCTTGACGATACCGTGTTACAAATATCTATAAACTTTTAAAATCTGCTCAATCTGCCAGATCTGCGAGCGAATAAGTTTTTCTCGCAGATTTAGCAGATAAAATGAGAGAAAAGATCAGTCTGGTTAAACTGAACACTTAAAACTGTGACTGAACACTAAAAAACGAACCACTTTAACTAAACTATATTATGAAAACAACAGAAGACAGAATTCAGGAATTGATTAACGATTGGATTACGAACCCGAGATGGAAAGGAGTTGAGCGTCCTTATACTGCGAGTGAAGTAGTAACACTTCAGGGGTCTTATAAAATTGAGCATTCTATTGCCAAAATGGGTGCAGAGAAATTATGGAGAAAGTTAAAAAGTCAGGATTATGTTGCGGGTTTGGGAGCGTTAACTGGAAATCAGGCGATTCAGGAAGTTGATGCGGGTTTAGAAGCAATTTACTTAAGCGGATGGCAGGTTGCTGCTGATGCAAACCTGGCGGGAGAAATGTATCCTGACCAATCGCTTTATCCAGTAAACAGCGTTCCGATGGTGGTAAAAAAGATCAATAACGCTTTATTGCGAGCTGATCAGATTCAGACTGTAAATAATATTGAAGATAGAAAAGATTATTTAGTTCCAATTGTGGCTGATGCAGAAGCTGGTTTTGGTGGAAACCTAAATGCTTTCGAATTAATGAAATCCATGATTGAAGCCGGAGCTTCTGGAGTGCATTTTGAAGACCAATTGAGTTCTGCTAAAAAGTGCGGACATCTGGGCGGAAAAGTTCTGGTGCCAACTCAGGAAGCTATTAACAAGCTAATTGCAGCACGTCTGGCTTCAGATGTTATGGGCGTTTCAACTTTGATTGTTGCGAGAACAGATGCAGAAGCAGCAAATTTATTAACGAGCGACGCAGACCCAAGAGACAGGAAATTTTTAACCGGAGAAAAAACGGCAGAAGGTTTCTTCTATGTAAAAAACGGAATCGAGCAAGGAATTGCAAGAGGCTTGAGCTACGCACCTTACGCCGATTTAATCTGGATGGAAACCAGTAATCCGGATTTGGAATTTGCGAGAAAGTTTGCAACAGCAATGAAAAAAGAATTTCCAGACAAAATGCTGGCTTACAATTGTTCGCCTTCTTTTAACTGGGCAGCAAAATTAACGGTTGCTGAAATGGAAACATTTAGAGAAGATTTGGCTGCAATGGGTTATAAATTCCAGTTTATTACTTTGGCAGGATTCCATGCTTTGAACACTAGTATGTTTGAATTGTCAAGAGCGTATAAAGAACGCGGAATGGCTGGATATTCTGAACTTCAGGAACGTGAATTCGCATTACAAAAAAACGGATTCAGAGCTGTAAAACATCAAGCTTTTGTAGGGACTTCTTATTTTGATGCCGTTCAAAATACGGTAATGTTAGGAAAATCAGCAATAACCGCAATGGAACATTCTACAGAGGTTGAGCAATTTTAATTCAAAAGAAAAGCCAGTTCAATGAACTGGCTTTTTTATAGCCACAGATTGCACAGATTAAAGGGATTTTTTTTCGCCACGAATTACACAAATTTTCACGAATTTCATTTCAATTTAATTTGTGAAAATTTGTGTAATTCGTGGCAACATTTTTTTAATCCTTTTAATCTGTGAAATCTGTGGCTAAACCTTTTATTTCTTCAAAAGCCTAGCTTTCATTTTGCTGAAGAATTCGGGTGTTACACCAATGAAAGAAGCGATTTGTTTTTGAGGAACTTTGTGAACCAATGTTCCATATTTCTTAGTGAATTTGTCGAAACGTTCTTCTGCAGGTAAACTCAAATTATCCATTAATCGCTGTTGATTCGCAACTAAAGAGTTTTCAATTAAAATCCTGAAAAAGCGTTCCAGTTTTGGAATTTCAAGATACAATTGTTCCTGATTTTCTTTAGATAAAGAAACAACTTCAGCTTCTTCTAAAACTTCTATGAAAAGCTGTCCGGGTTTCTGCGAAAAATAACTGTACATGTCACTCATCCACCAGCCTTCGCAGGCAAAAGAAAGTACGTGTTCTACAATATTATCGTTGATGTTGAAACTTCTTAAAATACCTGAATTTACGAAATAGGAATGTTTGCAGACTTCGCCAGCATTTAATAAAACAGTTTTGGCTTTATAAGTTTTGGTTTCTAGTTTGGATAAAAAAAGTGCCTGTTCTTCTGGTGTCAGAGAAACGTGTTTGGCAATATTTTCGAGAATTAATGCCATTATTTTTTATCGTCGATTAAAGTAAATGAAGTCGCTTTGAATCTGTCTCCTTTAATTTCTCCTGTAACTAAAGCTTTGCTTATTGCATTACAAAACCCTTTTTCAGCGTGAGCGTCTCCATGATCATGAATTGTCGTTCCGTCAACGAAATAAGATTTTCCATCAATACGAACTGCTAAATCACAGCTTTTGCCTTTCATTCCGAATTGACATTCTCCGCATGAAGCCTCAACAACTGTTGGTTTGTTAAATTTCTTCTTGTCCTGTGCCTGCATTACGATTCCAATAAAAAGGAAAGTCGCTAATAATATATTTTTCATAGTTAAGAATTTACAGTTATTAATTTCGCTGTTTCTTTTGCGCGTTCAGTTACTTCGTTAATTGGAGTTGAAAGTGAATCGTGGCTTAAAACAACTCCCATTCTTCGGTAAGGTCTAGAAGTTGGTTTTCCGAAAATTCTGAAATCGGTTTTAGGTAAAGCGGCTACTTTTTCAATTCCGGTAAAAGTTGGATTCGTTGAATCTTCTGATGCTAAAATTACAGCGCTTGCTCCAGCTTTTTCTAAAGTAATTTCGAAAATAGGAAGACTTAAAATCGCTCTTAAATGCAATTCAAATTCATTAAAATTCTGAGTTCCGGCCAAAGTTACCATTCCTGTATCATGCGGACGCGGAGAAAGTTCAGAGAAATAAACGCCTTCTTTGGTTAAGAAAAATTCAACGCCAAAAAGTCCGGCACCGCCAAGCGCTTCCGTAATTTTTTCAGCCATATCCTGAGCTTCATACAAATCTTTTTCTGAAACTAAAGCGGGTTGCCAGCTTTCCTGATAATCACCTCTTTCTTGTCTATGACCAATTGGAGCGCAGAATAAAGTCGGGTTATTATTTTGAGTAATCGTTAAAAGCGTAATTTCTGAATCAAAATTTACAAAAGCCTCTACAATAACTTCAATAACATCGCCACGCGAACCTGCAACAGCATATTGCCAAGCTTTTTCGATATCGCTTTCTGTTTTAATAGTCGATTGCCCTTTTCCAGACGAAGACATTAAAGGTTTTACAACACAAGGAATTCCAACTTCCTGAACGGCTTTTTGTAGTTCTTCCGCTGAAGTTGCGTATTCATATTTCGCTGTTCTCAAACCAAGTTCTTTTGCTGCTAAATCACGAATGGCTTTACGATTCATGGTAAAGTTTGCCGCTTTCGCTGAAGGAACAACTGTGATTCCTTGCTTTTCGTAATCGTAAAAACGTTCGGTACGAATGGCTTCTATTTCAGGAACTATAAAATCGGGTTGGTGTTTGGCTACGATTCGGTCAAGGGCCTCGCCGTCAAGCATGTTGATGACTTCAAATCCGTGCGCAACCTGCATGGCTGGTGCGTTTTCGTAACTGTCAACTGCAATTATGGTTTGTCCAATTCGTTGTGCTGCAATGACAAATTCTTTGCCTAATTCGCCTGAACCTAGGAGTAGTATTTTCATTTTGGAGTAGTGTATTGTTTGAGTAGTAAAAGTAGGGAAAAAGCTTTTTTTAACCGCAAAGTTCGCAAAGAATTACGCAAAGAGTGCTACGTTTTTGTTTTTAAGTTAAAAAAAGCTCGCAAAGAATTTCTCACGCAGATTTTGGAGATTCAGCAGATTTTAATTTAATTATTGGATTAGGTAGCCATATAGTTTGTCATTTCGATGAACGAGAAATCTCCACGAGAAGCTCTACAAAGATTGGCTTATTGGAACGGAGTTACTTGCGAAGATTTCTCGTTCCTCGAAATGACAAGATTTTGGAAATAATATATTATTTAACCGCAAAGTTCACAAGGAATTACTCAAAGAACGCAAGGTTGTATTTTTATATAAAAGAAAAAGGTTCGCAAAGATTGTTTTAAAATCTTTGCGAACCTTGCGTATTCCTTTGCGTTCTTTGCGGTTAAAAAACGTTGCGGTTAAACTTTTTTAATGAAAATGATCTTCTTCAATCTCAAATTCAGCATCTTTTTCCCAGATTTCCATTTCGCAGGGTTTGCAGTTGAATTTTAGTTTGTATTCCAATTCTCCCTGTTTTAAAACCAATGGTTCTTTTACTTTAACACCTACAATGTCTTTTTGGTGTATCGGACATTTTTTCAATTCGTATTTGATGCAATATTTGGTTGTCATTACACGAGATTTTCCTGGATCCCATTGTAATTCGAATGCTTTTTCGATTTCGGTAACACCGTGACGTTCGTAGAATTTACGAGCTGTTTTGTTCGAAACGTTGTACATAAAATCCAATTTGGTTTCAGGATACGGATGTGAAGTTTTAACCAATTGGTGTTCTTCGCGAACGTAATTTGCCAAACGAATTTCTGATAACTGATCGAAAACATTTCTTCTCATTTCATTGATTTTTGAAATAGGAAGGAACCAGTTTTCGGTGAACATTACATTGATTTCATCGGCGCTGTAAGGTGTAAAACCTGTTTTAGCCAATTGAACTTTGATGTTTTCTTCGATTGATTCGCCAGTTTTCGTTTGTTCTTTTGGATGATCTAATTTTACTGTACTTACGTTTCCGTCTTCATCGGTTGCGATTAATTCAAAACCGTTTTCGTTTTCGGTAAGTAATAAAGTAGTTCCGATTTTACGGATTGCACTGTCTTCTCTTTCAACAATTTTAATGAAAGCCGCATCGTTGTTTCTATAAATGAAAGTACCGTCTTTGATTTCTTTTAAAACGTTTGGATATACTTTTCCATTTTCGGCTTTGTTTACGTAGATTCCGTCAGCTTCATTATTTTCGTTGATGAAACAAAGTCCGTCACCGTTGTTTAATAATTCCCCGTTTTCAATTTCGTAAGCGTTTCCAACAGTTCTAATTAATTTACCAATATATTGTCCTTTTGATTTTGGACTTTCCCAAGAACCAATTGAGCTGTGTCTTTCGTTTACGAAATAATCGGTATAGCCACGGTTGAAAGTTCTGCTCAATGTAGAATCAAAAGTATACGTACATTTTCCAGAAGAAGCTTTGATGTATTTGTCACTTCCTTCAAGATAACTGTCTAATTTTTGACGCAAATAAGATACGTTGTTTTTAACATAAGCAACGTCTTTTAATCTTCCTTCAATTTTGAAAGAAACAATTCCAGCTTCAATTAAATTCGGAATCTGATCTGAAACATCTAAATCTTTTATCGAAAGCAAGTGACTGTTTCTAATCAAAGTATCTCCGTTTCCGTCGATTAAGTTGTAAGGTAAACGACAGTTTTGAGCGCAAGAACCACGGTTTGCACTTCTTTCTCCGTTAGCCACACTCATATAGCAGTTTCCACTAAAAGAAACACATAAAGCTCCAGTTACGAAAAACTCTAGTTCAACATCAGCGTGGTCGTATATTGTTTTAATTTGATGCAGGTTTAATTCACGTGCTAAAACAACACGTTTGATTCCTGCATCTTTAAGAAATTTAATTTTATCTGCATCACGATTATTGGCTTGTGTGCTGGCGTGAAGTACGATAGGAGGCAAGTCCATTTCCATAATCGCCATATCTTGAATAATCAAGGCATCAACACCAATATCGTATAATTCCCAAATCATGGCACGACACGTTTCTAATTCGTTGTCGTACAAAATGGTATTCATTACCACAAAAACCTGTGCGTTAAATAAGTGGGCGTATTTGACTAGTTCAGCAACATCTTCAATAGAGTTGTTGGCGTTAGAACGTGCACCAAATTGCGGCGCACCAATATATACAGCATCGGCACCACTATTTATGGCTGCGATTCCTCCAATTAAATCTCTAGCAGGAGCTAATATTTCGATTTTCTTCTTCATTTCTAAAACTTTAGACTTTTGTGGTATTCCCGAAAAAAAGTGTGCAAAGGTCTAATAAATTATTCGAGTTTGCTAGTGATGAAGCGATTTTTTTGAAATTGTTAACTTAATATGGAATGCTTAAAGAAAAGTTCGTTGTTTTTATTCAATAACAAATTCATATTCAGATTTAGGAAAAAGTGTTGAGAATTTCAACATTTCATTAAAAGATTCTTTAAATACTGAACCTCTCATTCCTCTATTAATTATTTTTTCATATGAACTTTCAGAGGTAATTCCTCCCAAATTTATTGAAATATTCAATTTTGACATTCCAGTTAAAATTATTAAGCTGTCTTTAATCACAAAATTTAAGTAATAAATAGCATTTAGTTTTTCTAAGTTTTTTGGAGATGTTTGTATTGATAAAAAGTCATTGTCTTTTTTCTCAATTTGAAAATCATTTTCCAAGATTGTTCTTCCAACCAATGTAAAATTTTCCTCTGCAGATTTATCATTTTTAATTAATATTTTCCAAGTTTTCTTAGGAGGGTTATCAATAGAATTATTTTGACTAAAAGAGATTTGAGTTATAAATAAAAATACAATTGCTAAATTTTTTACAGTCATTAAGATTTGTTTTTCTTTAAATTAAAAGAAATAAGATTTTTAAGTTAGGGATTGATTGTAACGCTAATGTAAGATTTGTTTTCTATTTATATAAAAAAAAACCGCCCAATCCGAAGACTGAGCAGTTTTCAAAAAAAAGCATGAATCGTTTAGCTTGCTTTCATTTTAATTTGCGATAAAGTATTTTGAATGCTATTTAATTGTTTAGAAACAATGTAAATCTGATCGTGTTCTAAATTATTTTCTTCGAGTGCTTTTTTGTATTTTTCAATTGCAGCTTCTTCACCTGTAATACAAGCATTTATAATGGCTTCGGTGCCACCTCCTGTAAATGCAGATTTAATATCGATCCATACGCGGTGTAAAGCTCCAAGTGGGCCTCCACCTGAATTGTGTGTTGATTTTCCCAGTTTATTGATTTGGTCCTGTAGTTCTACAATAAATAAGGCTCTTTCGCGGGCATATTCCAAGAAATCAGTTTTCATTGCTGGATTTTCTACATGTTCTGCAGCATCTGTATATCCTAGTTTTCCATCCTCAAGAATTGAAATTAATCCTTCTAAAGTTTTAACGGTTTCCTGTGTAGTTTCATCTGTATGTATCATGATTATAGCTTTTAAATTAATACATTACAAAGTTGACGATTTATAAAGAGTTATGTTTTACAGGATTACATTTGAGGTTTTATAATATTGTAGAATGGGAATTTTGAAACTGTTTTTTTGTTCGCCACGAATTTCACCAATTTTAAATGCTCAAAAATTTAGTTTTGAAAATGATATTTCTTGTATGCTGTTTGCGTGAGGGATAGAAGTGGAAAGCCCGCAGCCTGACGAAGGAAGTGCGAGGACTTGTAACGGATAGCCCGACCCGAAGGGACACGCCCAAAAAAAACTCATAAAAAAAACAGCTTAAAGTATAAAAGTGATGAAACTTTTGAACCTTAAGCCGTTTTTAATAAAACTTAGAATATTGTTATGCAGTCAAAGCTTCTTTGATTCTGCGTAATGCTTCTTTTAAAATATCGTTGCTCGTTGCATAAGAGAAACGAATACAGTTTGGATTTCCGAACGCGTCTCCAGTTACTGTTGCAACGTTTGCCTCAGCTAAAAGATACATCGAAACATCGTTTGCGTCTTTAATTTCGTGTCCTTTTAATGTTTTTCCGAAGAAAGAAGAAACGTCTGGGAACACATAAAATGCACCTTCTGGAACGTTAATTTTTACTCCTGGAATTTCTTTTAATAATCCAACTACTAAATCTCTGCGACCGTGGAAAGCTTCAACCATGTGGTTTAAAACGCTTGGATCAGCATCTACTGCAGTGATTGTAGCGCGTTGAGCTACAGAATTTGCACCAGAAGTTACTTGTCCTTGAATTTTTGTACACGCTTTTGCGATGAATTCAGGTGCTCCAATATAACCAATTCTGTATCCTGTCATTGCAAATGCTTTTGCAACTCCGTTTACAGTGATTGTTCTATCTAACATTCCAGGGATAGATCCGATGCTACAGAAAGTTCCTGAGAAATTGATGTGCTCATAAATTTCGTCTGAAACTACATAGATATTTGGGTGTTTTTCTAAAACTTTTGCCAATGCTGTTAATTCTTCTCTGCTATAAACAGAACCTGAAGGATTACAAGGAGAAGAGAACCACATCATTTTTGTTTTTGGTGTAATTGCTGCTTCTAATTGCTCTGGAGTCATTTTGAAATCGGTTTCAACAGAAGTTGGAACTTCAACAGGAACTCCGCCAGAAAGTTTTACGATTTCGAAGTAAGAAACCCAGTAAGGTGCTGGTAAAATAACTTCGTCACCATCGTTTAACATTACTTGTGCAATGTTGTATAAAGATTGTTTTGCACCTGTAGAAACTACAATTTGAGTTGGTTTATAATCTAATCCGTTGTCTCTTTTGAATTTTCTGCAAATTGCTTCTCTCAATTCAAGGTAACCTTCTACTGGAGAATAAGTGCTATAATTTTCGTTTACTGCTTTTATTACTGCTTCTTTAATAAAGTCTGGTGTGTTGAAATCTGGTTCACCTAAACTTAAGCTGATAATGTCTTTTCCTTGTGCTTTTAATTCTCTTGCCAAAGCGGCCATTGCTAATGTCTGCGAAGTCGCAAGATTGTTGATTCTGTCCGAAAGAATATGATTCATTATAAAATTTTTGAATGTCCTTAATTTGCTGCGCCTGTTAAGGAAGGTTAATTATTAATAGATTTTTTTTTTTTAGTTATTAGACTGATAATTCTGGTTTCATTCCCAATTCGCGTAAATGCTTAAAGTGAGCAACAACAGCACTTCGCATTGTCTTATACTCGTAATAAGGCAAGTTGCACTCTTTTGCTGTTTCTTTTACGATTTTTGCAATTTTACCATAGTGAATATGGCTGATATTTGGGAAAATATGATGTTCGATCTGATGGTTTAATCCGCCAGTGTACCAGTTTACGATTGCATTTTTTGGTGCAAAATTAGTTGTAGTATACAATTGGTGAATTGCCCAAGTATTATCCATTTCTCCTAAATCGTTTGGAGTTGGGTTTGTGGTATGATCAACTACGTGAGCTAATTGAAATACAATGCTTAAGATTAATCCAGCTGTATAGTGCATTGCGAAAAAGCCAAGAAGAACTTTCCACCAAGTAATTCCAATTACAATTGGTAAAACAATCCAGATAGACACATAAATCATTTTAGTGATAATAAGCGTTGTCCACAAAATTTTCGGGCTTTTTGGTTCACCATAAGATAGTTTTCTTTTCAGGTAATTTCTCATTTGCTTAAAATCAGTTGTTAATGCCCAATTGAAAGTTAATAAACCGTATAAGAAAACAGAATAATAATGCTGAAAACGGTGGAAACGATGCCATTCTGCATGTTCTGTAAAACGAATAATTCTTCCGGCATCTAAATCTTCATCATGTCCCGGAATATTAGTATAAGTGTGGTGCAATACATTGTGCTGTACTTGCCAGTTGTAAACATTTCCAGCTAAAACATAAATTGTTCCGCCCATAAATTTGTTGATCCAGCTTTTATTTGAATAAGAACCATGATTTCCGTCATGCATAACGTTCATTCCAACACCAGCCATTCCTACACCCATTACAATAGAAAGTAATAGCATTAACCAAAAAGGCATATCGAGAGTAAGAATTAAAAAATAGGGTGTTAGAAAAACAGCAAATAGAATAACAGCTTTTAAGTGTAGCTTCCAGTTTCCAGTTTTCTGGATGTTGTTCTCCTTGAAGTAATTGTTTACCCGAGAGTTAAGTGTTCTGAAAAACTTCAGATTGTCTTGCCTTGCAAAAGTAGGAGCCGTGTTATTCATAATTGTTTTAAATAGGTTTCAAAGGTAATTATTATAAATTCTCAATTTGCAAAATTGAGTTAAATATTTCAATCGTAAAGTAGTACTTTTGTTAAAAATTTACAGCAATGGATGAGATATTGAAATATTTTCCCAATTTGACCGATCTTCAAATCGAGCAATTTCAAAAATTAGACTTTTTATACCACGATTGGAACGAAAAAATTAATGTTATTTCGCGCAAAGACATTGATTCATTATATACAAAACACATTTTACATTCCTTAGGAATTGCTAAAATCATGAAATTTGAACCCGGAGCAACTGTTCTGGATGTTGGAACGGGAGGAGGTTTTCCTGGAATTCCGTTAGCGATTCTTTTTCCTGAAACTCGTTTTTATTTGATTGATGTTATCGCTAAAAAAATAAAAGTAGTTCAGGGTGTTGTAGATGCATTAGAATTGAAGAACGTAAAAGCAGAACAAAAACGTGCTGAATTAGTAAAAGGTGACTTCGATTTTATTGTGAGCCGCGCCGTAACCAATATGCCTGATTTTGTCTCTTGGATAAAAGATAAGATTAAAAAGCAGCATAAACACAAATTAAAGAATGGTATTCTGTATTTAAAAGGCGGTGATTTAGCTGAAGAACTAAAAGATTTTCCAAATGCTACTTTGTATGACTTGGCTGAAATTTTTGATGATGAATTTTTTGAAACTAAAAAAGTGGTTCATCTTCCTTTAAAGTTTAAACCTTAAATAAAGAAACAAACCCGATTAGCGTTTTCTAATCGGGTTTGTTTTTTGAATTAATATTAAGAGGCTTTCTTTGAAAAATTAAGAAAAGTATTTGCTTTAAGATCTAAATTGTCGATAAAATTGTGAATTGCATTTTCTGATGCTTCGATAGTATATTTAAATTCTGGATCAAAGAAAAATTCTCGAGAAATTAAAGGTTCATTAGAAGAATCATAAACAGCTTCATCACTTTCATCCAATGCATCTGTTTTATAGGTGTTAGGATGAGAATTTGTCAAATTGTTAATAGTTTGGCTAAACCAGTTGTCAAAATTTTTCTTTTTTGGCGTAATATGTCGTACTAAGAGAGCCAATCCAACAAGGTCATTTTGTAAAAAATAAGAGCCTTTTCTATATCGGGCATCTATCATTCTAACATTCATTAAAGCAATCCAAAGCACGCCGTCAACTGGGCCATTTGCAGGTATTTCAAAATCGGTATCAAATAATAATGGATTTGTCTGTTCACGATTATTGATAGAGCACCAAAGTGCTTCGATACGTTTTTTTGTATCGTGAGTGGCTTGACTATATCCAGTAAAGCGCCAGTAAATCCATTCTAGTAAGGCTGCTGTAAGTCCAATAGAGCCTTTATGGTTAATCTGCATTAACGTATTTTCAAGTTCCATATTTCCTTCTACGCAATCCAAAAGCTTGTTTATTCTCTTTTTTGTCCACTTATAATTAATAGGATGTCCTATACTTTTTGATTCCATAATAACTTGTGGAACATTGCTTAAGTTTCTCATTCTTTACTATTTATTTTGTTATATCTTTTAATGTTATCTAATATTGAAACAAATTTAAGAGGATGGTTTTTTTTTGAGCGACACAAAAAGTTTTTAAAATACCAAAATAAGGTATTTAAGTTTTTTAAAGTGCTGATTTTTAAATAAATAAGAAAAGTATTACAAAAGAATGTTCTTGCAAATAAGAAATGTAGGGTGAAAATCTAGACGTTTTGGAGAAGTTACTATTTTCCAAAATTTTAATCATGTAAAAAGCAAAAGCAGGAATTTCAATTGAAATTCCTGCTTTTTATAATTTAACTCTTTAAAATCAGATTATCCTAAGAAAGGGTATCTGTAATCTTCTGGAGTTACAAAAGTTTCTTTAATAGTTCTTGGAGAAGCCCAACGTAATAGGTTTAATGCAGAACCTGCTTTATCATTAGTTCCAGATGCTCTTGCTCCACCAAAAGGTTGCATTCCTACAACAGCTCCAGTTGGTTTGTCGTTAATATAGAAGTTACCAGCAGCGTTTTGTAATTTAGTTGTAGCTACTTCAATAGCATAACGATCTTGGCTGAAAACTGCTCCAGTTAAAGCATACTCAGAAGTAGTATCTACTAGTTCTAAAGTTTCTTCCCATTTAGCATCTTCATAAACATAAATCGTGATAACTGGTCCAAAAAGTTCAGTTTCCATTGTAGTATATTTTGGATTTGTAGTTACAATAACCGTTGGCTCAATAAAGTATCCAACAGATTTATCGTAATTTCCTCCAACGATGATTTCTGCATCAGCATCTTTTTTAGCTTGGTCAATATAACTAGCTAATTTGTCAAAAGAACCTTCGTGGATTACTGCTGTAATGAAGTTTCCGAAGTCTTCTGGAGAACCCATTTTCATAGATTTTACATCAGCAACTAATTGCTCTTTTACAGCAGGCCATAAACTTTGAGGAATATAAGCTCTAGAAGCTGCAGAACATTTTTGCCCTTGGAATTCGAAAGCTCCACGAGTAATTCCTGTAACTACTTGTTTTACATTTGCACTTGGGTGAGCAATGATAAAATCTTTACCTCCAGTTTCACCAACAATTCTTGGGTATGTTTTGTAATTGTGAATGTTTGCTCCAATTTTAGCCCAAATATCTTTAAATACATGAGTTGATCCTGTAAAGTGAATACCAGCAAAATCACGGCTCGCTAAAACAGTATCTGTGATCATTAAAGCGTCTCCAAAAACTACGTTGATAACGCCATCTGGAACTCCAGCTTCTTTGAAAACTTCTAAAATGATTTTTGTAGAAAATACTTGGCTATCACTTGGTTTCCAAACCACAACGTTACCCATCATTGCAGCACTTGCAGGAAGGTTTGCAGCGATTGCAGTAAAGTTGAAAGGAGTAATAGCGTAAACAAAACCTTCTAATGGTCTGTACTCTACACGATTCCAAACAGAAGAATCAGATTTTGGCTGATCGTTGTAGATTTGAGTCATAAACTCAACATTGTAACGTAAGAAGTCGATTAATTCGCAAGAAGCATCAATTTCTGCTTGGTGAATATTTTTAGACTGACCAATCATTGTAGCAGCGTTGATACGAGCTCTGTATGGTCCTGCGATAAGTTCAGCAGCTTTTAAGAAAATAGCAGCACGCTGTTCCCATGCTAAATTTGCCCATGCTTTTCTTGATTCAAGCGCATTTGCAATGGCTTTTTCGATATGTTGTTTTTCAGCTAAATGATATTTTCCAACAACGTGTTTGTGATCATGAGGTGCTGTAATGTTTCTTGTATTTCCAGTTCTAATTTCTTCGTTTCCAATATACAAAGGAACGTCAATTTGAGAATTCCACATTGTGGTATAAGCAGCCTGAACAGCCGCTTTTTCTGGTGAATTTGGTGCGTAGCTTTTTACAGGCTCGTTTACCGCTTTTGGTACATGAAAAAATCCTTTAAGCATGTTATTTAAAATTTTGTGAATTAGACAATTTAAAGTTAGACGATTTGTTTTGTTACGAATAATCTAACGCTGCACAAAAGTACAAAGGATAAATTAATAAATTGACAATTTTATGATTAAGATAACGATAAAAGCTATAGATGTAGACTATATCTTAATTTAATGCAAAAGGAGCACACATTCTAAAAGTAGGAACAATTACTTTGAATGTTTTTGTAGTAGTAAAATTGATCATGTTAAAATGACCTTTCATTGCGCCATAAGGAGACGATAATAAACAGCCAGAACTGTAAGTGTGGTTTTCACCAGGTTTTAAAACTGGTTTTTTACCGATAACGCCTTCGCCATCTACAACTTCTAGATCATTTAAAGAATCAAAAATTTCCCAGTGGCGAGAAGTTAATTGAACAGAATCTTTACTATGATTTTCGATGGTAACTACGTAGCTAAAAGCAAAATGAATCTTGTAGTTTTTGAAATATGTACCTTCAAAACTAGTCAAAACAGATATTTTTATGCCTCGTGTAATTTGAGAAACCATACTAACGCCGTATATATGTGAGTGTTATAAAGGCAAAGCTACGAAAAAAAATCATTTAATCTAAAACCTTAACATTGTTTTAATTGACTATATTGATAGAGTTTGCATTTCCTTTCCCAATAACGCGCTGATAACGATCTGTTGCTTCTTTATAATAGACTAAGATGGTGTACTCGTTTTCAGTCTGATAAAAGTTTCCGTCAATAGCATTTTCAAAATCGATTACTCCTTTTTTGTCTGCAACAGTATATTGAAAATTAGTAAAACCTTGTTTGATCATAATGGCTTTTTCAAAAACTCCTTTGTCTGTATTATAATCCATTTTGTATTCTGGCGAAAGACTGTAGTTGTTAAACATTCCAGTAATATAGATGTCTTTGTTCATTCTAAAAGCAGGAGCAGAAAGAGTAAAATAAACCCAAGCATAATCAGCTTCAATGTCATTATTAGAACCGTTGATATTCTTAACTACAAAATTTCCATTTACGTCTTCATAATTGGTGTAAATCTGATTTCCTCTTGCTGCATTGGTATATAAAAATGCATTGTAAATATCATTGTTTGAACCTATTTTGGCAACATTATTACTGGCAGCTCGAATGTCTTTGTTTTCAAAATATAAAAACTCATTTCCGCCCCAAAATTGGGTTTCTTTGTCATATTTATAAACCAGCTGATTGCCTATTGTGTATTGGGGAACAATATTTTTTATTTCGGTATGAAAGTTTCCGTTTTGCAGTAAAAGAACTTTTACATTTTGCAATGGGGTTTGAAAAACAATATCATTAGATAAGATGGCAAAATCAAGATTCTGTTTGTAATCAATATTACTCAGGTTACGGGTTCTTTTTACTTGAACACCAACTGTACAATGATTTTCATGCAAAATAAATTTTCTTGAGAAAACGACTTCTCTGTCTTCATTAAAAATTCGCAGCATGTAATTGCCAGAAAGTTTTAATAATTGCGTAAACTGATTTGGAAAAGAAAGTCTATAATGTGTATACACCTGAAGTGTGTTGAACGAATTCGAAAAATCGGTAATTCTCTGATTGTCCATGCCAAGAATATAATCTGTTTTTGGAATGTCTGTCGGAAACCAGTTGTAGTCGCAATGAATAACTTCAAAATAATAATTAGCTTCATTACCAAATAAATCATCAAATTGAAAGGTAAATGGAGAACCTAATTCGAAAATTGGCGGAACATTACTGCCATTCTGGATAAAAGAGACAGTTTTAATATTATAAGGAGGATCGATTTCTTTTTCTTGAGCTTTCGCTAAAGTAATAATGAAAAGAAAAATAAAGCTTGTATATAAAAATTTTGGCATCTTAAAACATTGTAAGATTGTAAATATAACAATTTTATATAACGAAAAAGATGCCATTCTATTGGATTTAACGATTATGAACCCAAAATATATTCTAAGTTACCTTCAATTTCATCATTAATATAACTTTCTTCTAAAAGAGAATCTGACAATAATTTTTTGTTTTCCTGCAATTTGATGATTTTCTCTTCAACTGTATTTTTCGAGATAAAACGAATCACGTTTACTTTATTCAATTGACCAATTCGATGTGCTCGGCCAATACCTTGTTTTTCCGCAAAAGGATTCCACCAAGGATCTAAGAATAAAACGTAAGAAGCTTTTGTGATATTCAAACCAACACCTCCCGCTTTAAGCGAAATAAAAAACAGTAATGAATTTTCCTTTTCCTGAAACATTTTAACCTGCTGTTCTCTTTTGTCTGATGGAGTTTCGCCTGTAATTTCACAGAAAGCTATTTTGTTTTCTTTACACCAATCAGTATAAAAATTTAAATTGGTAACAAACGAACTGAAAATGATTACTTTCTGTTTTGCTTTTACTAAATTTTCTAAATAATTGGTTACGGCTATATATTTTCCCGAATCAACTTCAGATTCCTGATCGACCATTTTTGGGTGATTACTCAGCTGTCGTAACTTCATCAAAGTATTGATGATGTTTATTTTATCTGGACTCGATCCGTCGGTTTTAAGCAAGAAATTACGGGCTTTAGATTTTTCTTTTTCGTATAATTTTTCCTGTTCAGGATCCATGTCGCAATAATAAATCTGCTCTGTCAATTCAGGAAGATCTTTTAAAACCTGTTCTTTTGTTCTTCTTAGGATATAAGGCTGGATAAGATTTTTTAATTCAGCGAGAACTTCTTCATTTTGTTTTTTTTCAATCGGATTTTTGAAATTCTCCATAAAGAAAGCATAACTGCCTAAAATATCTGGATTGATAAATTGCATTTGCGACCATAAATCGTCAAGCGAATTTTCGATCGGCGTTCCGCTCAAAGCAATTTTATGTCCAGTACTTATTTTATTTATGGCTTTAAAAATCTTAGAATTTTTGTTTTTGATGTACTGACTTTCATCTAAAATTAAATAACGGAAATCGTATTTTTCTAAAATAGAAATATCTCGATGAACGATGCTGTAGCTTGTGAAAATCAAATCGGTTGAATTGATGCCGCTTGCTAACATTTTTCGATCATTTCCGACATATTGCATTTTAGAAAAGTGAGGTGTAAACTTTCCAGCTTCGTTAAACCAGTTAAAAACCAATGAGGAAGGCAGAACGATTAAAGCCTTAAGCGGTTCTCTTTCAATTGTGGTTTCGTTAGCAAACAAATCAAAATTGGTGGTTTTAGTGGTAAAACCTAATTGTTCCTGCACAGAAACCAAAACGGATAACGTTTGCAAGGTTTTTCCAAGTCCCATATCATCGGCCAGACATGCGCCCATATTGGAATTGAAATGACCTAAAAGCCATTTTACGCCATCAACTTGATAAGGTCTTAAAGTTGCTTTTATTAACTCTGAAGCTGTAAATTCGGCTTGATGAATCTGATCCAAATCATTGTCGATTTCCGAAATTCCGTCAAGAGCAGTAAAGTTGCTTTTACGTAAAAGCAAAACGCCGTTTTCTGTTTTGGCTAATTTCGCTAAAGAACCATATTTGCTAAACCATTCCAACGGAATCAAAAAGTAGTTTCCGTCGGGCAATGCAAAAAGTCTTTCTTTGCTTTTTATATTCGGAATTATTTCACTGAAATTGATTTTATAATTTCCAACCGTAATGATTATCTTAATGTCAAACCAATCGCCTGTAGTTTCTTTTGAAGCAGAAATAGTATGGTTTTCTGTAATGATTTCTTTGCTTTCCAGTTTTAGATTTTCGATGGTAAAACCTAAACTTTTTAGCTCTTCTTTATGGTCAATAATCAACTGAATATTGATAAAAGGATCTGTATTTTCCGCTTCTGAATTTAGTCCAAATAATTCGTTTTTGATTTTAGATAAACCAATTTCATTTAATTTATCAGTATATAAATTCTCGACTGGATTTCTTTTAAATTGAATTATTTTAGGTTCATTAGCAACACTAAAATCTACAAAAGAATGTGTTTTTTTAGTTTTGCTTGCATCAAATGAATATCCGTTATAATCAAAATAAAGATTAAGATAATAACAGTTTTTGAAGAAATCGTGAATAGGCTGAATCGTACAGGAAATGATTTTGTCTCGAAGCTCAATCTCAAAACCAGTAGCTTCAATATCTATTTTTTTTGCTATTTGCGGAATAAAGCTTTTAAAGTAATCATCAACTAATTTTGATGGTATTTCAATTGACTTTTTCTTTAAAAAGGGCATTAGTTTTTTCGAGTTTAACTCCTTTAATTGTCCTAATTTTTTATTGATAATCAGCCAGCCTGGTTCGTCCAAAAGAATTTCTGCTTTGCTGTCCATTGGAGAAAAAGTGGTTTCATTTTCTTTTAAAGAAAGGGTGTAAGTAATTCCTTCGGCATGTTTGTCAAATTGAATTTGAGGTTCAAAATCAAGTGGATCAATGCTAACTCTCGAACGATAAAAATCTTTTTCAGGTCCGAGGTTTAAAGACAAAGGAAATTGTTCTTTTACAATTAAATCGTAAAACGAACTTAAATTGAATTTTAAATGCTGACGAATCGCAAATTCAATTTTTGAATCTTTCTGCAAATCAGCAATTGTTTTGGCTGATTTAATTTTAGCACCAAATTTTTTAAAAATAAATTCAGGTTTTAAAGAATCGCAAACAGTTAGTATTCTTTTCGAGTTAGAATCTAAATTGTCAAAAGTGATTCCGAAACTTTCAAGTACATCGGGACTTGCTTTTTTGTCTAAATATTTGATTTCGCTAATATTCTCGACAATGTATGCAGTTGGAATATAGGTATTCAGATTTTTATCCAAACTGATGTCAAAACAGAACTGAAATGATTTTGTAGGTTCCAAGGTTTAGGGATTTGGTTAGGCTTATATTTTGGGAATTAGGCAAAAAAATAAAGAGTTTTCAAATCTGATATTTTGAAAACTCTTTATTAAATGAACTTATATGGTGAAAAATTAGTTTTCCTGTTTAAAGCAAAGCGGAATAATCTCGCCTTTTGCTAAACAGTATTTTTCAACCAATTCTGGTGCAATTTTGTTAGTGTAGTCTTCTTCGATAACAATAAATCCAATACTTCTTAATTTATCGAAATAATCGCGTCCGTAAACACGAACGTGATCGTATTGGCCGAAGATTTTAGCGCGTTCCTTTTGGTCTGTAATCGAATCATCGGCAAAAGTAACTTCGCGAGATAAATCCTGAGGAATCTGCAAAATTGCCATTCCGCCTGGTTTTAAAACTCTGAATAATTCCTGCATTGCTTTTGTGTCGTCAGGAATATGCTCTAAAACGTGATTACATAAAATAACGTCATATTCATTGTCTTTGAAGGGTAAATTACAGATATCTGCTTTTACATCGGCCAATGGCGAAAGTAAGTCAGTTGTTGTGTAATCTAAATTTTTCTGCTTGCGAAATCTTTTATAAAAAGCTTGTTCTGGAGCAAAATGCAATACTTTTTTCGGTGCTGTAAAAAAATCAGTTTGATCGTTTAAATACAACCAAAGCAAACGGTGTCTCTCTAAAGAAAGTGTACTTGGTGAAAGCACATTATTACGCTGTTTTCCGTATCCGTAAGGCAAAAACGATTTAAAGCTTTTTCCGTCAATTGGATCTGTAAATTTATCTCCTTTTAAAGAGAAAGCTAAAATTGGACGCGCCACATAACTCAAACGAATTAATATTGGACGCGGGATTGTATTTAAAACTAATTTGAAAAGTTTTTTCACAGGGCTGATTCGGGTTGTATTATAGTACTAATGGAACTTGTCTAAATTCGTCTTCTTCGTTGCTTTCGATTCCTAAAGCTTTGTAGATATATTGGAAAGTCGATAATAATTCAGGTTTTCCATCAATTAAAGCTACGTCGTGCTCGAAATGCGCGCTAGGTTTTCCGTCAGCAGTCAAGATTGTCCAGCCGTCTTTAAGTTGTTTGATGTTTCTAGTTCCCATGTTGATCATTGGTTCGATTGCTACAACCATTCCTTCAACAAAAAGTTTTCCTCGACCACGTTTTCCGTAATTTGGCATTTCTGGTTCTTCGTGCATTTTTTGCCCAACACCATGTCCAACCAATTCACGAACAACTCCGTAACCGTGAGCTTCAGTATATTTTTGAATCGCATTTCCAACATCTTCAACGCGATTTCCAGCTTTAAATTCTCTAATTCCAACGTAAAGAGATTCTTTAGTTACGCGTAAAAGTTTTTTAACTTCAGGTGCAACTTCTCCAATTTCAAAGCTGTAAGCGTGGTCTCCGTGAAAACCATTTTTAAAAGCTCCGCAGTCAACCGAAATTACATCACCGCTTTTTAGAGGTGTATTATTAGGAATACCATGAACAACCTGAGCATTTGGACTCATGCAAAGTGAATTTGGGAAATCATACAATCCAAGGAAACTTGGAACTGCTCCGTGATCACGAATAAATTCTTCGGCTAATTTGTCAAGATATAATGTAGTAACTCCTTCTTTAATTTCAGAAGCAATCATTCCTAATGTTTTTGATACGATTAAAGCACTTTCGCGCATTAATTCGATTTCCTCTCTAGTTTTTTGGATAATCATATTTTTTCCATTTTCAGTTGGCAAAAATACAACTTTTAATTAAAATTTTTCGCCACGAATTCACGAATTATCTCAAAACAAAATTTTTAAAAATGTATTGCACTAATGAATTGGTTAATTTTAAAAGAATATATATGAATTTGTGGCTATCAAAATGATCAATAGAGTTAAACCCTTTCAGAAAAAAGCCATAAATTAGTAGTACAAATGTTTATAATTATGGAAACTATTATAGATCGAGATATTGCCAAAGTAAAAGCTCTCAAGAAAATGAAGCAAAATGCTTTGGGGCTTTTAGGAGTTGCTGTGCTGCTGTTTGTAATTGCAATTTATTTCAAAATTCCAATACTTCAAGCTTTTAGCGAGGCGGCTATGGTTGGAGGAATCGCCGATTGGTTTGCTGTTGTGGCGCTTTTTCGTCACCCTATGGGAATTCCGATTTGGCATACAGCGATTATTCCGACCAAGAAAAATGAAATAGGAGAGAACCTTGGAAATTTTGTTTCTGAGGAGTTTTTAGACCGAGAAAAATTGGAAATAAAACTTGACGAATTCAATTTTGCCACCAAAGCTTCAGATTGGCTTTCTAAGCAAGAAAACGCCAATAAAATTGCCAATGCAGTTGCGATAAATATTATTCCTGGAATTTTAAGAACTATAAAAGATGAAGATGTCAGAAGATTTATTCAGGTTCAGTTTAAGGAAAAAATAGAAGGAATTAATTTTGGCGATTGGGTAGCGTTGGCATTAGAACCTTTGCAAAAAGGAAATTTAAAAAATCAGATGCTGACAAATCTTTTGGAAGTAATGAGTGCTGAATTGACTAACAACAAGGATTTAATTAGGCAAAAAGTTAAAGCTTCAACCCCGCTTTTAAGTTTCGGATTGGCTGATAAAAGCATTACAGAGGGTGTTTTTAATGGTTTGCAGGATTTTCTAAATGAAGCTAAAAAACCTGAAAGCGCAGTACGCGTAAAAATAGACGAATACATTTTTAATTTCTTAGAAAAAGTAAAAAACTCAGAAGAAATGAGAGCCAAAATCAACGATATGATTTTGGGTTTTGTTGGGAAAAAAGAGGTTCAAGATTATATTAATAGCATTTGGGATGAAATTAAATTGTCCATTACAAGCGATTTAAATAAAGGTGATAATTCTTCAATAAAAAATAGCATTTCAAATTTAATCCAGACTTTCGGAAACGGAATTAAAGAAGATCCTGTTATGATCAACAAGATAAACGGTTTCATTAAAAATGATTTGCTTTCAATGCTTTTGAATAACAAAAAAGTAATAGGGGATTTGATTTCGTCAACTGTAAAAAGTTGGGATGGAAAAGAGGTTTCCGAAAAATTAGAATTAGAAATTGGAAAAGATCTTCAATATATTCGAATTAACGGAACTTTGGTTGGAGGTGTTATTGGTCTTGTAATTTATGGAGTTGAGCAATTGTATCATTTTGTTTTTTAAACCATATAAGTTATATAGGTAAATATAAATTGAGGCTGTTTTCTTTCTGGAAATAGAAATCATATAAGGAATATAAGTTAGTTCAAACATTTTTTTTTGAAGCTTTACATTCTAGTGTAAAATAGTTCTCGCAAAGTCGCAGAGACGCAAAGTTTTATAAATTTCTTTGCGTCTCTGCGTCTTTGCGAGATTTTTTTTAGTTCGGTTTAATGAACTTATATAACTTATATGGTGAAAATTACAAAAGCGAATGACAAGTCATTGCATTTGGTTGCTGAATTCCCATTAATTCTAAAATAGTAGGAGCAATATCGCCTAAAACACCATTTTGAATGTTTTTCAATTCTTTGTCAACCAAAATAATCGGCACCGGGTTTGTAGTGTGAGCCGTATTTGGAGATCCATCAGGATTAATCATAGTTTCGCAGTTTCCGTGATCGGCAATTACGATTGTCGTATAATCATTTGCAAGAGCGGCTTCGATTACTTTTTTCGCGCAAGCGTCAACAGCTTCACAAGCTTTAATTGCAGCTTCCATAATTCCAGTGTGCCCAACCATATCTCCGTTTGCGAAGTTCAAGCAAACAAAATCAACTTCACCTTTGTTCAATTCAGGAACAAGAGCATCTGCCAACTCGTAAGCGCTCATTTCTGGTTTTAAATCGTAAGTAGCCACTTTTGGGGAGTTTCTTAAGATTCTCTCTTCACCTTCAAAAGGAGTTTCTCTTCCGCCAGAGAAGAAGAAAGTTACGTGAGGATATTTCTCAGTCTCCGCAATTCTGATTTGTTTTTTGCCAGCTTTTTCTAAAACCTCACCAAGAGTTTCAGTAATATTGTCTTTATTGTAAACTACCTTTACGTTTTGGTACGTTTCATCGTAGTTTGTCAATGTTACATAATATAGGTTTAGTTTGTGCATATTTTGCTCATGAAAATCTTGCTGAGAAAGCGCTTCAGTAAGCTCACGTCCTCTGTCCGTTCTAAAGTTAAAGAAGATTACAACATCACCTTCAACAATTGTAGCAAGAGGTTTTGCGTTATCATCAACAATAACAACAGGCTCGATAAATTCGTCTGTTACGTCTTTTTCATAGCTTGCAAGAACACTTGCAACAGCATTTGTTGATGGAGTTCCAACACCGTTAACAAGAAGATCGTAAGCCAATTTTACACGCTCCCAACGTTTGTCACGATCCATTGCATAGTAGCGGCCAACAATCGAAGCAATTTTTACAGGAGTATCTTTAATATAATCTTCAAGATCATGAATGTATTTTGCACCAGATTTTGGGTCAACGTCACGTCCGTCTGTAAAAGCGTGAACATATACCTGATCTAAACCATATTCTTGAGACGCATCGATTAATCCGCGAAGGTGTGAAGTATGTGAGTGAACACCACCATCTGAAACTAATCCTAAAAAGTGTACTTTTTTATTATTGTCTTTAGCATAATTAAAAGCATCAATTAAAACTTGCTCTTTTGCTAAAGTTTTGTGCTCTACAGCTAAATTTATTTTGGCTAAATCTTGGTATACAATTCTTCCTGCACCTAGATTCATGTGTCCAACCTCACTATTTCCCATTTGTCCTTCTGGAAGACCAACATTTAACCCGTCAGTTCTAAGCTGTGCACTTGGGTAATTTTTGTATAGACTGTTTATAAAAGGAACATTTGCATTGTCTATTGCAGATACTTTAGGGTCAGGAGATTTTCCCCAACCATCTAAAATCATAAGGATAACTTTTTTGTTCATTGCATTTTTGTTTTCTACAAATATAAGGCATTTCTAAAGTTTGAAACCTGATGAATGTTACATTTATGTTTAATAAAATGAACAATAAAAAAAAATATTGATTTAATTGAAGAAGCCTTTATTTTTTAAAATTAATTCACGCTAAGCTCTTTTTATGACTTTATTTTTGACAGCATTATAGTCAATAAAGTATTTTGATGCTGGTAGAAAAGGCTTGTTTTAAAGCATCATTGTTTAATAATCTGAAACATTATGCCTGAAATTATATTAATAACTTCTTTAAAATTAGCTGCATTGTATGTTTTGAATTCAAGATTTTCATTTTTGTTTCATTTTTTTTAAGAAACGGATAAAAATGTTATGATTTTTTCTGTAAGATTTTATCTTAAAGAAAAAACGTTTTTATGTTAATAATGTTAAAGTTTAAGCAAAAAAGCCTTGAAAATCAGGCTTGTATTTTGCACGGTATGATTTTTTTATATTTTTGCGATACCCAAATTTTTGTTTAACCTAAAGAAATTCAATGATTTACAAAATTTATCCGTTATTTGTGTTTTTGCTATTGTCTTTTGGAAAAGATTCAAAAAACACACCCGACCTTAAGAAAAATGCCACTGTAAAAGCGATTGCCAAAGTCGAAAAAGTCACAGTAGATTCTAAAATCGAGAGCGTTTATAATTCATTAAATTCTAACAACTTTAAAATGCCTGAGCTTAAAACTTTCTCGGAAGCTTTAAAAGGATTTTATTTGTTGAAAGAAAGAGGAGTAATTAAGAAAGATATCTTAACACTGATTGATTTCAGTTTGTCATCGAACACAAAACGTTTGTGGGTGATTGATTTGGCTAGCAATACCATTTTGTTTAATTCGCTTGTTGCTCACGGAAGAAATACTGGAGAAGAATTTGCTTCAACATTTTCAAATCTTAATTCGTCATTTAAAAGCAGTTTAGGGTTTTATTCAACAGGCGAAATATACCAAGGAAAACATGGCGCTTCTTTGCGTTTAGATGGTTTAGAAGATGGTGTCAATGACAATGCTCGCGAAAGAGGCGTTGTAATGCATGGTGCAGATTATGTATCTGAATCTTTCATCAGAAACCATAAAAGATTAGGCAGAAGCCAAGGCTGTCCAGCGGTTCCAGTTGAATTGACAAACGAAATTATTCAATTAATAAAAGATAAATCGTGTTTATATATTTATCACCCGTCGAGAAGTTTCGCGATGGAGGAGAGGCTAATTTCTTAATTGCGCATATAAATCCGAATCTAAATCATAAATATCAGCTCTAAAAAGGAGCTGATTTTTTTTGCTCCATGCTGTCCAATACCATTGGTAAAGAGCGTATTTTTTAGCGATTTTGAAGCTCATGGTTTTTTTGCTGGCAATAATGGTGTCAATTCTGTCTTGAGGCCAGTTTCCGTCAACATCCAAAATGTGTTGTGCAAGTTCTATCGGATTTTCAACGCGTACGCATCCAGAACTCATAGAGCGGTTGTTTCGTCCAAAAATATTACGATGATTCGTGTCGTGCAGATAAACGCTATGGTGATTTGGAAATAAAATTTTCATCAATCCTAATGAATTATCATAGCCAGGACTTTGTACATAACGATAATTGTTTGGCTTGTTTTCATTCCATGACATCGGATTTACTACATTTCCAGAAGTGTCATAAATTGTTATATTTTTATTAGCGAGATAATTTCTGTTTCTTTTCATTGCTGGAACTACATCTTCTTTCAAGATTGTTGGAGGAACGGTCCAAGTCGGATTAAAAACAACCGTTTTTAAAAACGAAGTAATAATAGGTGTTCTTCTTTTACTGGTTCCAACAACAACATTTCTAACTAAAGTTGTGTCTTGATTTTCGACAACATTCAAACTGTAATCTGGAATATTGATAATAAAATAGTTTTCGGCCAATTCTGACGGATACCATCTCCAACGCTCCAAATTAGCAATTATCTGTTTTTTTCTGCTTTCTTTTGAATAGTTTAAGGCACGAATGGTTCCTACTCCAATGACTCCATCCGAAGCCAAACCGTGTCTTTCCTGAAATCTTTTAACGGCTTCAAAAGTTTTCTGATTGTAAATCTGTGTCAGACTATCTTTTCCAGACATATCATTCCAATACAAAAGTCTTTTTTTAATATTTATTAAAGCAGGATTAGTATCATTTAAAACAATTTTATCGACAGACTCAATAGTTTTTACATTATCATCTGGAAAAGTATTGATGATTTCCAGTGCTTTTAATAGCTCTTTGTATGTTTGTGTTTTAGGCTGAATGTTTTCTACAATGCTATCTAATTTATTTTTATTGAAGCCTTTAATTAAAACAGAATTTACGTCAAATTCCTTTGCGTCTAAATCCCAATTAGTATACAGTTTTTTAGGGTCTAACTTTCCTTTGTATATATGATTAATATATTTTCCGAAATTATAAGTCAGTAAAATATCATACGTAGCCAAGTCTTTATCGCTAAGCGAAGCGACTTTGCTTTCGAATTTTTTTAGCTGAGATATCTTGTAATCTTCGGGTTCTAAACCTAATTCTTCTGATTTTTCTAATTGCGTTAAAACAAAAGTTCTTTTTTTAAGATTCCCCCATATAGTTTGATTTTCAGATGCAATGTAAAATTGCTTTAAGGTTTCGCTTTTAAAAGTTCCTATTAATGCGGTGTCTATTTCGACAGTTCTCTCGTCAGTAAGTATAATTGCCGGCGCCTTTTTTTTGATAATAGGTGCGGGTTCTGGGCTTTCTTTTTTGCAGCCCACTAAAAGGCAGATTACTACTAAAGAGTAAAATATTTTCATTTTATAATTTTTTAAACATCAAATAATGTTCGCCAACATCTTTTATCTCAAATGCTTCGCCTAGTGGTTGATAGCTCATTTTTTGATAAAATCCGACAGCGGCAGTTCTGGCATTGAACCAAATTAATTCTATTTGGTTTTCAGTACAATAAGCTTCACAATGCCTTACCAAAGCCTCTCCAAGTCCTTTTTTCTGATGTGTTTCTAAAACAGCCATCCCTCGAATCTGAGCTTGATTTTGAGCGGCAAATATAGGATTGATTTTTTCAAATAACGAAATAATTCCTGTTAAATTTTTATCTTCAAATAGACCAAAATGATGTGTTGATTCTAAATCATCGCCTTCAAAGACGCAACTTTCTATGGGTTTTCCTTTTCTTAAAACAGGTTGACGAACGACATAAGTTTCATTTGATGGAATTTCTTTAATTGTAATCATGATTTTTTGAAAAAATATTGCTTTTATAACTTTTTAATTTTAAATAAGTTATAAAAAAATGTTGATTTTTATTGATTTTTTTTGCCTAAAAGCTTGTTTTGAACTGAACTTTCTTTCTATATTTGCACAACCAATGCGAAAGTAGCTCAGTTGGTAGAGCTCCAGCCTTCCAAGCTGGTTGTCGCGAGTTCGAGCCTCGTCTTTCGCTCTAAAAGTAAACACGTTTTACTTATGTAAAAATAAATTTTTTGATTTTTATTTTGTTTTAAAAATTAAATTTTTTAAGTTTGCACCCGGTTAATGCGAAAGTAGCTCAGTTGGTAGAGCTCCAGCCTTCCAAGCTGGTTGTCGCGAGTTCGAGCCTCGTCTTTCGCTCTTCAAAAGCCTCAAACAATGTTTGAGGCTTTTTTGTTTTCTATTCTTTTTAAAACCGTATAAGTGATTTAAGTTGAGGTAAGTTTTTGAGCTTAGGTTTTAATAAACTTATATGACTTATATGGTTTTAAAATTATTTTAGATTGCTTAAGTCGCTTTCTGTTTCTAATTCCGTTGGAATCTCATTTTGTTTGAACAAACGGGCAGACAAATCTCCTTTTAAAGTGATTTTTTCACCTTTTACTTCTAGCCAGCTTCCTTCTCTTAAACCTAAAACAGGAATCGAATTAAATGCATGAAATTCTTTAATTCTTGTTTCGCGGGTCTCTCCCATGTGTTTAGATTGTAAATCGGCATCCAGATAATGCGGATTTAAGTTGAAAGGGATTAATCCCAATGTCTGAAAACTTGGGGGGTAAATAATAGGCATATCATTAGTGGTCTGCATTGATAAGCCGCAGATATTGCTTCCTGCGCTGGAACCTAGATAAGGAGTGCCTCTTTTTACAGTTTCAGATAGGAGCTGCATAATGTTGTTTTTATAAAGTTGAGTAACTAATAAAAAAGTGTTTCCTCCGCCTGTGAAGATTCCTTCCGCATTTTTTACAGCGTCTTGTGGATTTTCAAATTCATGAATTCCTTTAACATTGATATTGATTGTATTAAAAGCTTCTGCTGCTTTTTTTGTATACTCGTCATGCGAAATACCGCCAGGACGCGCATAGGGAATAAATAAGATTGTTTTACAATTTTTAAAATGTGTTTTTAAAGTAGGTAAAATATATCCTAAGTAGTTGCCTCCGTGTAAAGTAGAAGTGCTTGCAATGATAATGCTTTTCATGATTTTTAGAGTCAAAATTTGTTTGTTAAAGATATTAAAATCTCTGTTTTTGTGTGAATTATTAATGTTTTAATTAACAAATTTTTACCAAGTCATTAATATTAAATTTGGAATGACTTAGGATATTTTTACCGTTTTAAGAATGTTTTTAAATTATTTTATTTTGTTTCGGAAAATTACTTGTTTTTTAATTATTGTAGTAGGGCAGGCTTGCTGGTCACAAAGTCAGGATCGCTCTATTTTTAACGGTAAAGTGGTTTCAAATACTTCAGATTTAGAAGGGATTCATGTAATTAATGCGCAAACAGAAGAAACTGTGACAACAAATGCTTTGGGGTCTTTTTCGATTTCTGCAAAACCAGATGATGTTCTGGTTTTTTCTTCGATAAGTTTTAAAGAAAAAAGAGTTTTACTGAAACAAGAGGATTTTTCAAATCTGAATTTTTCTGTCAATCTTAGTATGATTATGTATCAATTGCAAGAAGTTGTGATTAAACGATATGATAATATTAATGCTGAAAATTTAGGTATAATTCCTTCTGGACAAAAGAAATATACTGCAGCAGAGCGTAAATTGCAGACCGCAACTGCATTAAATCCGACGGCAAATAGCGGGTCAACGGCCGAAGGTTCTCTTATGGCTGGAGGTTCTATTTCTGCAGATCCTTTGTTGAATTTTTTCTCGGGAAGAACAGCTATGCTTAAAAAGGAAGTTGCAGTAGAGAAAAAGGAGTTTTTTATGAGGCTTTTGGAGAATATGTTTAGTTTGGAGCACTTTGTTGACCGATTAAAGATTCCAGCAGATTATGTCAAAGGGTTTGAATATTATGCTATCGAAAATGAGAAGTTTACGGTTATTTTAAATTCTAAAAATAAAACTTCGACGGAATTCCTTTTAGGAGAATTAGCTGTGAAATATAAAGAAATGATTGCTAGTGAAAATAAATAAAATCATATTAATAAATATTCTTTTGCTTTTTGTTCAATTTACGTTTGGACAAAAAAATGATCTCAGACAATTGGTTGGAAAAGTGGTAGAGCACTCTACTCCGATTGAAGGGGTTAATATTATAAATAATACAACTCAAGCGGCAACAGTTTCTGATTCTGAAGGTAATTTTTTACTGATGGCTAAAGAAGGTGATGTTTTAGTTTTTTCTGCAGTAAATCTAGAACCGCAAAAGCGTAGAATTACAGCAGAAGATTTATATCCGAATACATTAGTCGTAAAAATGGAAGTCAAAGAGGTTGAGTTGAAAGAGGTTGTTGTAAATGAAAATGCGAATATAACTGCCGAAAATTTAGGAATTATTCCATACGGACAAAAAAAATACACACCAGCAGAACGAAAGGTTTATACAGCAACTTCAACATCAGTAGATAAGCTTTTAAATGCAATTTCGGGACGAACTGCAATGCTGAAAAAAGAAGTGAAAGTAGAGAAAAAAGAAATGCTTTTTAGAAAGCTTGAGTATCTTTTTGAAGAGAATTATTATACAGATAGATTGAAAATTCCTGTAGATTATATAAAAGGATTTCAATTATTTTGTGTAGATGATGCCGATTTTGCTGTATCTTTGAATACTAAAAACAAAACAATGAGTATGTTTTTAATTACAGAACTAGCAAGAAAATATCTAACAATTCTCGAAAATGAAAAATAAATTAGGAGTACTCGTTGTCTGCTTATTTTGTCAATTTGTAGTAGGACAAAACGGTTTTAGGAAACCATTACACGGTCAGGTTATCAATGATTTTTTAGCCATAGAAAGTGGTTATGTAATGAATATTAATGCTAATACTAGGACATTTATTGGTTCTGGTGGTTTGTTTGATATTGTTGCGCAGCCAAAAGATACTTTACTATTCTCTGGCTTGACATTTCAATCAAAAAAAGTTGTTTTAACAGAAAAAGATTGTGATGAGGTTCTTTTAAAGGTAAAGCTGGATTTGGTTAATAATCAGCTTAAAGAAGTTGTGGTTCATAAAGAATTAAAGGTAAAAGCGCTACAGGGCGGTTCTCAGAAATATGTGGACATGCAGTTTGAAGACGACAATCAGTCTGTTGCGAAAAATAATGCCATGCTTTCTGATCAGACCATAAAATATGGAACCGATTTTGTTCGAATCTTTAAAGACGTCAAAAAACTTTTAAGTAAAAAAGACGAAGTAAGAGAAGAAGAAATTACTGATATTGCTTTTGTAGAATATGCTAAAGATAATTTTACAAAAGATTTTTATTCTAAAACACTTAATCTTAAAGATGACGAAGTGGAGCTTTTCTTGATGTATTGCTCAAACGATCCACATTCTAAAGAAATGGTAGATCCAGATCAGAAGTTTCAGTTAATGGATTTTATGATTAATAAGAATAAAGAGTTTAAGAAAGCCGAGGCTAATCAAAAATGAAAAAAAAATTAGTTTTCCCTTTGCTGGGAGTTTTATTTGTATTGTCTTCAGCATTTGCTTTTCATAAATTTTATGTTGGTGTTTTTCAGGTAAATTATGCGGCAGAAAAGAAAATGCTGCAAATTACTTCCCGCATTTTTATTGATGATTTGAATAATGCAATGGAAAAAAAGTATCACAAAAAGACATTTGTTGGTACGAGCAAAGAAACTCCGGCAGATGTTGAATTATTGAAAAAATATTTATCAGAACACTTTCTGATTAAAGTAAATGGGCAATCAAAAGTGATAACTTTTTTATCTAAAGAAGTTGAAGCAGATGATGTTTTGGTTTGTTATTCCAGAATTAAGGATATAGATAAATTTAAAACGCTTGAGATTTCAAATACTATTTTAGTCGATTGGAATTCAGAGCAGCAAAACATTACACATATTTCAGCATTTGACACTAAAAGGAGTGTTCTTTTTACAGAATCTTCAAGGAAAGAATTGTTAAAATATTAATGTATTGGCAAAATTAATGTTTTAATTACTATTTTCACAGCCTAAAGAAATTACCATTAAAATTTTATGAAAAAACTTTCATTATTATTACTTTTTCCTGCAATATTAGTAGCACAGGACAAAGCAACAACCACACCTACTAAACAACAGGGAAAGTACGATACCAACAAGTTTAGCCAGATGTACGATTTGTTGGCAACTCCAAATATGTTTCGTACGGCTTCTGGAGCACCTGGGCCAGCTTACTATCAACAGCAAGCAGATTACAAAATTGATGTTGAATTAGATGATAAAAATTCAAAATTAAGCGGATCAGAAACCATTACCTATACAAATAATTCACCAGATAGTTTGGAGTATTTATGGGTTCAGTTAGATCAAAATCAGGCAAAAGCAAATACGCAGACTTCATTAGCAGAAAGTGATAAGATTAGTCAAGTTTTGCCACTTGATGGTTTTTCTTCTAAATATTTGAAAAAAGATTTAGAGCGCGGTTTTAATATTGAGCAAGTTAAAGATGCTAAAGGAAGCTCAATGTCTTATACAATCAACGAAACCATGATGCGTATTAATTTGACTTCACCATTAAAACCAGGAGAAAAAATTTCATTCTCTATTAAATGGTGGTACAATATCAATAATTATAGAAAAGAAGGCGGTCGTTCAGGATACGAATTATTTGAGAAAGACGGTAATAAATTATATGTAATTGCACAATTCTATCCAAGAATGGCGGTTTATAATGACGTTGAAGGATGGCAGAATATGCAATTCTGGGGAAGCGGAGAGTTTGCTCTTCCTTTCGGAAACTTTGATGTAAACATTACAGTTCCTGCAGATCACGTGATTGACGCGACTGGGGAATTAATGAATAGAAGCGAAGTATTTACAGCTGAACAGGTAAAAAGATACGAGCAAGCACAAAAATCATTTGATAAACCTGTAGTTATTGTAACGCAGGCAGAAGCAGAAGCTGCTGAAAAAGGTTTTTCTGACAAGAAAAAAACTTGGAAATTCAGTGCTAAAAATGTTCGTGATTTTGGAATTGCTTCTTCAAGAAAATTCATTTACGATGCAATGGCTGTAAAATTGAATAACAAAGTGGTAATGGCAGAATCTGTTTATCCAAAAGAAGCAAATCCGCTTTGGGGAGAAACTTCTACAATGACAGTTGCTCATACTTTAAAAAGCTATTCTGCGCATACTTTTGATTATCCTTATCCAAAAGCGGTTTCTGTTTCTGCAGAAGATCAAGGAATGGAATATCCAATGATTTGCTGGAATTACGGACGTCCTGACGAAAATGGAGTGACTAGCAAAGAAGTGAAAAATGGAATGATTGGTGTGGTTATTCACGAAGTAGGACACAACTTCTTTCCAATGATTGTAAATTCAGATGAGCGTCAATGGACTTGGATGGATGAAGGTTTAAATTCGTTTTTAGAATATTTAGCAGAGCAGGAATTAGATCCAAATTTCCCGTCAAGAAGAGGGCCAGCAAAAAATATTGTTCCTTACATGAGCGGAGATCAAAAGTTTTTAGAGCCAATTATGTCAAACTCTGAAACAATTCACCAGTTTGGAAACAATGCTTACGGAAAACCAGCTACAGGTCTTAATATTTTAAGAGAAGTAGTAATGGGAAGAGAATTATTTGATCACGCATTCAAAACTTACGCAAACAGATGGAAGTTTAAACATCCAACTCCAGAAGATTTCTTTAGAACTATGGAAGATGCTTCGGCTGTCGATTTAGACTGGTTCTGGAGAGGATGGTTTTATTCAACTGATTTTGTAGATATCGGAATTAAAGAGGTAAAACAATATTACGTTTCAGATACTCCAACTGCAGACATTAAAGATGTAAAAGTTAGAAAAGGACGTTTTGGATTCGAAAAAGGACCTTTTGTTTACTTAGTTTCTGGAGATAATGCAGAAGTAAGCGATTCTAAGAAAAAAGCTTTAAAAGTAGAAGATTTTAAACCTTTGGCAGATTATGTAGATCAGACTTTTACAGCTGAAGAAAAAGCGAGTATCAAATCTCCAAAGTATTTCTACGAAGTAGAATTCAACAAACCGGGCGGAATGATTATGCCTATTTTAGTTGAAATTACTTATGAAGATGGTTCTAAAGATAATTACAAATATCCTGCTCAAATCTGGAGAAAAAGTAACGAAACAGCTAAGAAAGTATACGCTACAACAAAAGCAATTAAGAGTATTCAAATTGATCCGCAATTGTTAACAGCAGATATTGATGTGACTAATAACTCTTGGCCAAAAGTAGAAACGAAGTCAAAATTTGACTAAATAAATTAAAAAATGAATAAAAAGCTCATCAGGTTCATAAAAGCTTGATGGGCTTTTTTCTTTTAATTAAATGTATTTTCAAGGACTTTTTAAGTTAATTTTAAAACTCTAAGCTGCAAAATTTAATATCTTTGCGACAACAAAAGTAAAAGTTATGTTTGGTATAGGAGGAGGAGAATTAGTTTTCATATTGTTTATAGTATTAATGCTTTTCGGCTCAGATAAAGTGCCGGAAATTGCGCGTACAATGGGAAAAGCTATGGCTCAGTTAAAAAATGCAACTAATGATATTAAAAGTGAAATTCAGAAAGGAGCAGAGGCTAATGGTCTTGATGCTAAATCTCTAACTGATATTACGGGCAATATCAATGCAGAAATTAATAACGCAAAATCGAATTTACTTGGAGATACAGGGAATCTTTTGGGAGATACTGCTACTGAAATCGAAAAAGTAAAAGAAGATATTGATACTCTTTCTGGACCTATTAAACGCCAAATGTAATGCTCGAAAAAATACAGGAATTAGATAAAGATCTTTTAATCTATCTTAACGGACTAGGTTCTGAAACATACGATAAATTATGGCTTATTATTACCAATCAATTGTATTGGACGCCATTTTTCTTGTTGCTATTCTATCTTATTTATAAAAAAATAGGAGGAAAACAAACCCTATATCTGTTGCTTTTTATAGCCGTTTTAATTGCTTTTACAGATCAAACCTGCAACTTATTCAAACATACTTTTCAGCGTTTGCGACCATGTAATGATCCTGAAGTAAACACTATTATTAGAGTTGTGCAAGTTAGACAATCCTATAGCTTTTTCTCTGGACATGCTGCCAACACAATGGCGGTAGCGACTTTCTTATTTTTGATTTTAAAACGCTATTTCAAATATTTCGGATTCTTATTTCTATGGCCTTTAATTTTTGCTTATAGCCGAATTTATTTAGGATTGCATTTTCCGGGTGATATTCTTACGGGCTATTTCTTTGGGGCACTTTTCGGATTTTTACTTTATTTAGTTTATAGAAAGTTAAAGCCACAGTATTTTCCAGGATAGTTCTTTTTAAAGGTGCTAAGGTTCTGAGATGCTAAGATACTAAGGTTTATATATCAATTGCCTCCAGTTTTAGCTGGAGGTTTTTTTTATGAGCAACAAATAAAAAGGCTTTAGCTAAATTAAGATTACTTAATTTGGCTAAAGCCTTTCATTTTAAATTATGTTCCTCTAGCTAAAGTTGGAGGAAACCTCATAGTATATTTTTAGTTTAAAAACTTAGAATCTCAGAACCTTAGCGTTTTAGCATCTTTAAAAAAAACTTAGAACCTTAGCATCTCAGAACCTTAGAGGCTCAAAAAATTACAATACCCTCGAAACCGTCAATCCATCGCGAATTGGTAATAAAACCGTCTCTACTCTCGGATCATCTTTCAAAAGTTGATTGTATTCTAAAAGGACTTTTGTGCTAATATCATTAGGATGAACTGGTTCAAGGATTTTTCCGCTCCATAGAACATTATCCGATAAAATGATTCCGCCCTTATTCATTTTAGGTACAATCATTTCCCAATATTTCAAGTAGTTTTCTTTATCAGCATCAATAAAAACTAAATCAAATTTTAAGTCTAAATCAGGAATAATGTTTACTGCTTCACCTAAATGCTGAAAAATTTGTGCTCCCCAAGGTGATGCATCAAAATATTTTCGCTGAAAATCAATTAATTCTTCTTTGATGTCAATTGTGTGCAGTTGTCCGTTTTCTTGCATTCCTTCGCATAAGCACAATGCGGCGTAGCCAGTGTAAGTCCCAATTTCAAGAATATTAACCGGACGAATCAATTTTGAGAGCATGCTTAAAACACGGCCTTGAAAGTGACCGCTGAGCATTCTTGGCAAAAGTATTTTTTGGTAAGTTTCTTTATTAAGTTTTGCTAACAATTCTGGTTCGTTTTCAGAATGCTGTTCGATGTAATCTTCTAGTTCTTGAGATATAAAATGCATGTTGTAGTATCTTGTAATTTGAAGACAAAAATACAAAAATATCTGCTTGCGACTGGGCATAAAAAAACCATTCGTTTTGCGAATGGTTTCTGTTAGGATTTAGATGAAGTTTATTTTTTCAAAGCCGCATCTACATCTTTTGCTGTTTTTACAGTTCCGTCTTTTGCAGCTTTCGCAGCATTTTCTACTTTTTCAGCTCCTTTTTTAGTAGCGTCTTTTACATCAGTCGCTGTTTTTTTTGCAGCGTTTTCAACATCATTTGCTGCATTTTCTGTAGCGTCTTTAGCTTTTGTAGCGGCACTTTCTGCTTTGCTTACAGCACTGTCTTTTACTTCTTTGATATCTGTTGTTAGAGAATCAACTTTGTTGCCTAGTGTTAATTCATCTTCTGCAGGTTTGTTTTCTTTTTTCTCGCATGACTGAACAGCAAATGCTAATAAGGCAACAATAGCTAAACTTAAAATTTGTTTTTTCATAATTACATTTTTTTAGGTTGATAAAACTTAAAGGTTAAATGGCTGAAAATAAAATTACAAATTTTAAAATGATTGAGCTCTTTGTAAGATTATTTTTCTTTTAAGAGCTAGACAATTCTTGTGCCAAAATTTTGAAATTATGCTGTTGGGCATTAATTTTTTTTAGATGAAAAAAAATTAGTTTTTATACAAACTGAAATTAATTACAATATCATCTTTTACTTTAATCAATCCGGCCATTTTTACTGGCGGTTCCATTTCAATATCAGAGAATTTTAAACTAAGTGTTCCTTGAATTTTATCATCAGTGTTGTATAGTATGAAATCTTTGTATTTAAGAGTTTTATCGGTTATGAAAAAGTTTAGTCTGCATTTGTAATTTTTCCCCATTGGTTTTATGTCGCTGATAGAGACAGTACTATTTGGGAATTGTTTGACTTTTACCGTTCCTTGCAAATCTTTCGTCATTATCTTATTGCCACAATCAAAGTTTGACATTTTAATGTCGGTATTAAAAGTGTTTTTTTTAACGGAGTTTACATAAACAGTATCCTTTGTAGCAAAGGTATTAGAGCAATTATATTTGCCAACTGTAGATATTCCTGTGATTTCTATTTTAATTTTATTAATTACCACAGTGTTATCTTCTGCGAAAAAAGTGGGTTTAGCACTTCCTAGAAAAAAGAACATTGCTAAACCCATTATTAATATTTGAAATCTCGTTTTCATTTTTTTTATATTAGAACGCAATTGTTGCTTCGAATACTATACCTTCAAACTTACCACCATAAAAGTTGTTTAGATTTCCTGTAGCAGGATCTCCTGTAAATTGTGAGTAATCTTTATATTTTTGATTAACGTAGTTTAGTTTAGCTAAAATGTTTTTAGTCATAAACCAACCAGCACTAGCTTCAAATTTATCTACGGTCACCTTTTTAGCATCGGCATTAGATAATTTTCCAGATACTGTATTGTATTTCCCTCCGATATAGAATTGTTCAGTTCCTCCAAATCTGTAAATAAGCTCTGAAGCATATTGATTAGCAGTACGTTTATCGTCAGTACCAGCTTTATCTCCTCCTGAAGCTAATTCGATTGTTCCAAAGAATTCAAGTCCTTTATATTTTACAAAAGGGTTAATCATGTATGTAGTTGCCCAATTTTTGAAATTAGGATTGAACGTTGCCTCTGGAGTAGATGTTTTACTGAAACTAGTTGCAACATCGGTAGTAGTTGTAGAAATAACAGTACCACTAGCATCGGTCTTAGTAATCGTATTTTTATAAGGATTATTATTCAATATGCCCCAATAACCAAATCCTGATCTATTTGCAGAATATATGTTTGCGTTACCAAGATTAGCATTATGGTAATAAGAACCTGTTAATCTTACTCTCAAATCTTCATTAAGCTGTTTGTCATAACCAAGTTTCGCTAAGATTGAAGGGCTATGTGTTGTATTAGCATTAGGTCCAGTAGGGTAAAAAACTTCTTCATTACTTTGATTTAAGTTACCATTTGTAACACCTAACATGCTTACCAATCCATTTCTGTTGTAGTAAACCTCCATACCCATTTCTGTAGTGAAAGAATACATAATGTTGTTTCCAACAAATGCATTTTTGATTGTATTACCATTATCAGAACCTCTGAAGTGAGCATCACCAAAATTGTTCTCCATTTGTCCAATTTTAATTGTAGCATATTTCATTACATCAGCCAAGAAGTCTTTTTTGATGAAATCTAACTTGTCAATTTGTAAGTATCCACCTTTTACATAAGAATCATTGTGATGTCTTGAAGCTAAATAAACATCTAAATTCACTCTTACTCCATCAAACAATTGAGCACCAATATACATATCAGCAGCAGGAAGAGTAAAATTGTTCTCAGTATTCATTAAACGATATCCTGAAATTGTTCTGGTGGTAGTTCCTGTAGCTGTAGTAGTTGTAGTTGTAATGTTAGCAGGTTGGTTGTTGAATGAATTTGTTGCTTGAAAATCCATGTTGAAAGCACCACCAAGATCAATACTAAGGCCTTTAAATTCTCTATTATCTTTTTGAACGTCGAAAACGTTGATACCGTCTTTTCCTCTAGAGATTTGATTTTGCATGTTTCCAAAACTGACTTGTGCCTGAACAGCAAATGTGCTGATTAATGTGACGAATAGAATATAAATTTTCTTCATGGCGTTTATAAATTAAAGTTTAAATTGAATTTTATAGTAAGGTCTTGACCTGTTTTTATTGTTCCTAACATTGCTGTTGGAGACTTCATTCCGAAATCTGTAAAGGTGATTTTGTTGCTTCCCTGAAGATTTAATCCATCTTTTGTAACAGTTGTTTTTACAGAAGTTTTGTAAACTTTGCTAACTCCTGCGATGGTGTAAGTCCCAGTTAATTCCCAAGTTGTTTCATTTACTTTTTCAGCAGATTTAAGAACATATTTAATGTTTTTGTTTTTGTCTGTTTTTAAAGTTTCGTAAGCCACCTTATCCATGCTTTTTTTCTCACTTTTAACGCTTTCTGCCAAAAGAGTTACGTTCAAAGTTTCGATATCGGTTAATTTTCCGTTAGCAATGTTTAAAGTTGCCGTTCCAGTTCCAGAAGCCGATTTCATTTCCCAATCATGAAGGGTAGAAGTGCCAGCAACAGAAAAAGTTGATTTACTATCTAAAGTGTATGATTTTTGCGCTGTTGCGAATGAGCTGATTCCTAAAAATGCTGTTATAGCGACGAAAAGTTTTAATGTATTTGTTTTCATTTTGTCATGTTTATATTGTGAAAAAATAAGTTAATAGTCGG
Organism: Flavobacterium luteolum; assembly: GCF_027111275.1. Taxonomy (NCBI): domain Bacteria; kingdom Pseudomonadati; phylum Bacteroidota; class Flavobacteriia; order Flavobacteriales; family Flavobacteriaceae; genus Flavobacterium; species Flavobacterium luteolum. Next base: position 2,985,458 of record NZ_CP114286.1, read on the forward strand.
CCAGTTTCTATTTAGTACTAAGAATGTTGTTTTAACTTGTATCAAAGATCTTTCTATAAATCAGCTTTGGATATGATAAAAATCATTGTTAAAATTTTATTAAATAGGTATTTAATAACTACAACGTTTTCTTTTTTAAGAGAATCGATTACTAAAGCAAAAAATGGGTTTTGATTTTATTAAATTGATATTTTTTAACATTTACTTTGAATTACTAAAAAGTTAAAAAAGAGGCATTCTTTAACATTAGCAATAAGATTTAGCTCAGAATAATATTGAAGATTACAGTCAGATCTTTTCCTGCTTTTACAACTCCAAGAGCCGCTTTCGGAGGTGTCATTTCAAAATCGCCAAAAGTTATCTGATTAGAACCTTGCAGAACGAAACTTCCTTTATTCACGGTTACTTTTACCTGAGTTTTATATTCTTTGCTTACGCCGGCAATAGTATAAACTCCTGTTAGGTTCCAAGTTGTATCATCAATTTTTTCGGCAGATTTTAAAACATATTCAATGTTTTTATGTGTTTCAGTATCCATCGCCTCATAAGCGACTTTATCCATGCTCGCTTTGTAGCTTTTTAAACTTTCTGCCAATAAGGAAACAGTTAGACTGTTTATGCCAGCAAGTTTAGAATCTTTAATTATTAAGCTGGCACTTCCTGTTCCTTCGGTAGATTTCATTACCCAATCGTGTACTGTAGATGTTCCTGCTACTTCAAAAGTGGAATTTGCATTTACAGTATATATTCTTTGTGCATTTGAATGCAATGAAAATGTTGTAAAAATTACTGTCAGTAAAATGGATTGAATTGTTTTCATGTTGATAAAGTATAGGTTAATCATTTAAACAAGGAAGTCTTAAAAATTCAGTTAGTGGTTCATGAATAAAAAGCTATCCTTATTTCTTAGACCAAAATTATCGCGCGCGAGAAGAAGACGAAATGATAAAAATCATGGCAAGATTTTTATTAAAGTGGTATAGTAAAGACTGTAAAGCCTTATTGCTGCTGGGATTGTAAAATTTTAAAAAGAATGTATGTTTGTAAATGATTGTTTTTTAGTTTGTTGTGTTTTTTCAGATGAAATGCCAGATTCTTTTTTTAGACTCAACTTTTTTAGGGAAAATCAAGAAAAAAAGAAGCGTAAGAATGTAACTATTAGAAAACATTGGAAATAAAAGTGGTTTTCAGGCTGTTTTTTTGAGGTTTAACCAAGAATGAATGTAAAAACCAAAAAAAAATGACAAAAGTGATTAACTTTGCAGCATGCAAATGGAGAAAAAAGACATACGAGCCTTATCAAAAGAACAGCTTCGCGATTTTTTTGTTGAAAATGGAGATAAAGCTTTTCGTGGAAATCAGGTTTATGAATGGTTGTGGAGCAAAGGTGCACACAGTTTTGAAGATATGACAAATGTAGCTAAAGCTACAAGATCTATGCTTGAGAACAATTTTGTGATCAATCATATTAAGGTTGACACAATGCAGAAAAGTAGTGATGGAACTGTAAAAAATGCTGTGCGACTTCACGATGGACTTGTAGTTGAATCTGTTTTAATTCCGACAGAAACTAGAACAACCGCCTGCGTATCTAGCCAGGTTGGCTGTAGTTTAGACTGTAATTTCTGTGCAACGGCAAGATTAAAAAGAATGCGTAATCTTGAACCTGGAGAAATTTATGATCAAGTTCTGGCTATAGATAAAGAAAGCCGTCTGTATTACAATCATCCGCTTTCAAATATCGTTTTCATGGGAATGGGAGAACCTTTAATGAATTATAATAATGTCATTAAAGCAATTGACATGATTACTTCTGAAGAGGGATTAGGAATGTCTCCGAAACGAATTATGGTTTCGACATCAGGAATTCCGAAAATGATCAAAAAAATGGCAGATGACGATGTGAAGTTTAAATTGGCAGTTTCTTTACACTCGGCGATAGATGAGACACGTGCACGCATTATGCCTTTTAGTAAAAACTTTCCTTTAAAAGATCTACGAGAAGCATTAGAATATTGGTACAGAAAAACAAAAAGTAAAATATCTTACGAGTATGTAGTTTGGAAAGGAATTAACGATGATAAAGCTTCAGTTGATGCTTTGGTTAAATTCTGTAAATATGTGCCGTGTAAAGTCAATTTGATTGAATATAATCCGATTGATGATGGCGAATTCCAACAAGCTTCTGAAGAATCGATTATGGCTTACATAAAAGCTTTAGAAAATATCGGGGTAGTTGTAAAAGTGAGAAGAAGTCGAGGAAAAGACATCGACGCTGCTTGTGGACAATTGGCCAACAAAGAAGCAGAATAAATATTCCATTAGAAGTATCTGGTCGGTATAAAAAAAATATTGACAATGATGAATATGTCCCTTCGGGATATTTGAACATAAACAAAATAAAAAAAGCATTAAAAACGAGAAATAATTCTTGTTTTTAATGCTTTTTTCTTGGGCAAAAAGGATACTTATTTTTTCAAATCAACTTCTTCAGTAACACCATCTTTTGTTACTTTGGCAAGAGTATCGCATTCTCCATTTCCATAATCTATAGTTGCCGAAGCGCCATTTTTAGTAATAGAAACAATTCCTTTTACGGCAAAAGATTTTCTGCAAGATGCATCAAACTCTAATGGAGTTGTAATTTCGGCCGAGAAAGTATCGCCGTTAGGGAAAGTAGTAGAACCACTTCCAGTAACAACAAATACATTATCATCCCAATCAAACCATGTGTCATAGCCAGAAGTCATTTCTTTTATCAGAGTTCCTTTTCTAGCATAAACCTTTCCGTCATCAAAAGTAATCGTTAAATCTATAGCCGCTGTTGATACGGGGTGCGGCGTTACCAATAAATTGGTTTCTTTAATTGTTCTGACAATACTTTTGCTTCCCTGAATTTTTTTGCCATTATGATAAAATCCTTCAAAAGTGTAACTGATCGTTTGTGTGGAAGAAGTAAAATCATTCGAAAAAGAAACGACCATTTTTCCTTTTACTGTATTACCGTTATTCAAAGTACATCCTTCAGCACCAAAATCTACTGTTTTTGTCCAAGTATTATTGGTTAAAACAGTTGTAATTGTGGCACAGCTCGGAAGATAGTTTTTTATAGGTCCGCCTGGTTTTGAATTTACATTGAGCTGAGAGCTAAATTGATCTTCGGCAATATTAGTAACATCCTCTACAGAGGCATCGATTTTAGAATTAGCTATAATTTCGTCATTCGTAATCGTAGCTGATGATCCGTCATTTGTTTTTTCATCAGAATTACAGCTAATGAAAAAAGACAATGTAATTATACATGTTCCAATTAATAAAAATTTTGTTTTCATAAATAAATAGTTTTGGGTTTTCTTTTAAGTTAATGAATTCAAATCAGTATTAGTTAGAGCTATTTTTGGCGTTTTTTTTCAGGTTAAAACATAAAATATTTAAATCCTAACCTAAAATAAACAACGTATTTTTATTTAAAATAGTATATTTGGAATCTAAATGAATATTACGTCTCAAATAAAGCAGCCTATTTTTACCGAGATGGAACTTTTCGAGAAAAAGTTCCATGAATCGATGACTTCTAAGGTTGCGTTGCTTAACCGAATCACTTATTATATCGTAAACCGCAAAGGAAAACAAATGCGTCCGATGTTTGTTTTTCTTACTGCAAAAATGGTTTCTGGCGGTACAGTAAACGAAAGAACGTATCGTGGAGCTTCTGTAATTGAGCTTATTCACACCGCAACTTTAGTACATGATGACGTTGTTGATGATAGTAATCGACGTCGCGGATTTTTCTCAATCAATGCACTTTGGAAAAATAAAATTGCTGTTTTGGTCGGAGATTATTTATTGTCTAAAGGCCTACTGCTTTCTATCGATAATGGTGATTTTGATTTGTTAAGAATCATTTCTGTAGCCGTTCGTGAAATGAGCGAAGGAGAATTGCTTCAAATCGAAAAAGCACGTCGACTTGATATTACCGAAGATGTTTATTACGAAATCATCAGAAAGAAAACTGCAACGCTTATTGCCGCTTGTTGTGCGCTTGGCGCGAAAGCCGTAATAGAAGATGATATTCAGGTAGAAAACATGCGCAAGTTCGGCGAGTTAATAGGAATGGCCTTCCAGATCAAAGACGATTTATTTGATTATAGCGAAGAAGCCATCGGAAAACCAACCGGAATAGATATTAAAGAGCAAAAAATGACCTTGCCTTTAATTCACGTTTTAAATACTTGTACTCAACAAGAAAAAAAGTGGCTGATAAACTCCATCAAAAACCACAACAAAGACAAAAAACGCGTAAAAGAAGTAATTGCCTTTGTAAAAAATAATAATGGTTTGGCTTACGCCGAAAACAAAATGGTGCAATTCCAGCAAGAAGCGCTCTCTTTACTTCAAAACTTCGAAGATTCTGAGTACAAAGACGCTTTGACTTTGATGGTGAATTATGTTATTGAGAGGAAGAAATAATTTTTTAATTGAAAAATTGACTTTAAATATAAGATAAACAAAAACCTCTTTTAAAATTTTTAAAAGAGGTTTTTGTTTATAATGAAGTAAATTTTATTCTGCTGTTTCCATTTCTGTTTCGGCTTCCGGTTTTTTCTTAAATTCATTGATAACGCCAAATAATGCCATCAAGCTAAATATTCCCCAGCCAATCGCCCAATATAAGCTACTATTAGAAGAGTTTTTTTCTTTTTCCTTAGCTAATTCTGATTTTGGATTTGCAAGGTTAAAATTCGGATCACTTTTAAGATAGTAAACAGTCAATTTGTTTGATTTTGGAAGGTCAACATCAAAAGTATGTTCTCCTTCATAAGTGTTCCCATCCAAATCAAAATGATACCTAAATTTGTAAGTCTTCATTGGTATGCCAGCAATTTTAATCGTAGTCTCCTTATATTCATCATATAATTCCGCCTGGATTGTTGAATTATCGAAAAGCATTTTTTCATAATTGGAGATTGCTTTATTGTCTCCGCCTTTAATGTATTCGGTTGAGCAGTTTTTACAGCAAAAAACGGCAATAAAAAGAACGAGAATTGAGTAGAACTTGTCTTTCATTTAATTAGGTTTAGGTTTGTTTTTGGTAAATTTTTCGAAAGTAAATATAATAGATTTAATACGTAAATAAGTATTAATTAAAAAAACTTGTTTTTAATAACGTTTAAAGAAATTCCCAATGTATTTAAGAATGCTTAGATATTAGTATGTCTTATGCGAGAAGTTTACTTAAGTTTACATTAATGAGAACCAATAATCCAATCTAGTTTTTGGCATTAATTTTTTTGAAAATTTTTCATCCTCATGCAACCATTTCAAATCTACAATCGTCTATGCTAATAGAAGTCTGTTTCTAAAACCAAAACCGAAAGCTTATTAATGAAAATTATACCATTGCATCAAGAAGAAACCAAAATCATAAAGCTGGCTGTCGAGAACAATCGTCAGGCACAGCAGCAGATTTATGGTAAGTATTCTTCTAAAATGCTAAGTGTATGCCGTCAATATATAAAAGATATTCAGTTGGCAGAAGATGTAATGATAACAGCTTTCATGAAAGTATTTACGAATCTAAAAAACTTTGAGCATAAAGGAAGTTTTGAAGGCTGGATTCGCCGAATTATGGTTAACGAATGCATTTCGTATTTAAGAGTTCAGAAAAAAGTAAAATTTGCCGAAGATGAATTTTTTGTAGAAGAAAGCTTTAATGAAATCGACAGCCAATTTACCGTAGAACAGATTCAGTATTTAATTGATGCTTTACCCGACGGCTATAAAATGGTTTTCAATTTATATGCAATTGAAGGTTACAAACACAATGAAATTGCTAAGATGTTAGGAATTAATGAAGGAACATCGAAATCGCAATTATCGCACGCTAGAAAAATGCTGCAAACACAAATTACTATTTTAAAAAAACAAGATAATGGAACCGAATAATTTTGAAAAGGATTTTCGTGAAAAACTAAACCAACGCGAAATTGAACCAAGCAGCAAAGCCTGGGATCGATTAGATGCGATGTTGAGTGTGGTAGAAGAGAAAAAGCCAGAGAAAAAATCAAAAAGAAAATGGCTTTATATCGCAGCGAGTGTTGTGGGGTTTTTATTGGTTGGCACAATATATTTTAATCGTTCTGAAACTGCAGAAATAAAAAAGGAGACACCAATAGTTTTAGAACAAAAAATAAATAAAGATACTTCAGATGTAGTAGGAATAAATAAAGATGACACTATAAGTATCAATAATCATAATCTGAAACCAATAACGAAAAATACGCTAGCTGCTGTTGGCTTTCATAATCAAAACAAGAATTCAAAACAACTTGAGAATAATGCAGTGTTTTCAGTTAAAAATGATTTAAAAGAAGATAGTGCAATAGTTAATTCTTTTGAAAATGAGAATCACCAATCTGAAAATAAAAGCAAATACATTTCTGCAGAACAATTATTAGCAGAAGTCAATGGTAAAGTTGAAACAAAATCTGCTGATGAAGTAATTAAAAAAAGCAGAAAAGCTGTTTCGATAAATCCTAATGATTTGCTGTTAAATGCTGAAACAGAATTAAATCAATCTTATAGAGAGTCTGCGCTAGATAAATTTAATAAAAATTTGAAAGCTGTAAAAAGTGCTATAGCAAATAGGAATTACAAAGAATAAATAAAAAATCATCAATCATCAATCAAAAAACGAAAATCATGCAAAAAATTATATTAATTACTATGATGATAGTTGTCATGGCAACTAAATTATCAGCACAAGAGAGTGGCAGTTATAAAAAGGTTTTAGACTGGTCTTATTGGCAACATGACCCTGTAAAATATGAAATGAACTATGAGAAAGATCCTGAATCTGCAGATCAAAATATCTTTACCATAAAATCAGTTCAAAGTAAAATAAAAGGTTTTGGCAGTCTTGGAAAATCGGCAAAAACTGAATTGTATCAGGGTAAAACACTTAAAATGACTGCTTATGTAAAGACCGAAAACGTAAATTCTTGGGCTGGACTTTGGATGCGTATCGATTATTATTCTGCTCGTACACTTGCTTTTGATAATATGCAGAACAGACCTATAAAAGGCTCGACTAATTGGACAAAATATGAGGTTGTTTTATTTGTGCCAAAAGATGCAACATCAATTGTTTATGGAGCTTTATTGGATGGACCAGGGCAAATTTGGTTTAAAGATGTAAAACTTGAAGTGGTTGATGATGCTGTTCCAGAAACTGGGTCAGCTAAAGGACGAGAACATAAGGAAATTCCATTTGAAGTAAGGGCAAAAGCCATTGCTGATCAAATTAAAAAAATAACAGAGGATGAAAAAAATGCTTTAAAAGTCGAAGTAGACTCATTGGATAATGAAGTTTCAAAAGGAACAATTTCTAAAGAAAAAGCAGAAGAACTTAAATTAAATAAAGCTAAAGTTCGTGCCGCTAATATTGAAACAAATGTCGCGATCGAAGAAAATAAATTAAGTCAATTGGTTCAAGATAGAGTTGATGGTAAAATTGGGACAGAAAATGGAAATAAAGGCAGAGGGACAAAGTTTGTAATTGGCGATTGTGATGATTGTGATAAAGAGGATAAAACAATCATTAATCTTACTTCTATGAAAGTGTATCACGGACAAAAAGATGTTGATAAACGTCAGTCAAAAAGAACTACGACTCAATTTGTTTTTGCTTTTGGAGCAAATAATTTAGTGACAGATGGCCAAGTTGCCCATTCAGATTTTAAATACTTGCAGTCTCACTTTTATGAATGGGGAATAACCGGGAACACTAGAATTTTAAAAGAAGATAATTTGCTGCATTTTAAATACGGAATGTCTCTGATGTATAATAATCTACGAGCGACAGATGATCGTTATTTTGAAAAAAATGGCGCGCAAACCGATTTAGTGACAAGTCCAGTACATTTAGACGAATCTCGATTTAGAAATGTATATGTAATGGTGCCATTGCATTTGGAGTTTGATTTTACTAAGAAAGAAGTTCGAGATGGAGTTAATTATTTTAAATCACATAAAAGCGCCAGATTTGGCATAGGAGGTTATGCGGGATTTAGAGTAAAATCAAAACAAATTTTATGTTTTGACGACGCGGTTGGAAATGATGTGAAACAAAAAACAAAGGGTAATTTCAATGTAAATGATTTTAATTATGGACTAAGTACATATATCGGTTACAAAGCAACAAGTTTGTATTTGAAATATGATTTGCAACCTTTGTTTGAAAAAAACGCTGTCGATCAAAATAATATTTCCTTGGGATTGCGCTTCGATTTCAATTAAAAATAAAATTAAGTTTAGTTAGTAAAAGAGCATCTCGAGAGAGGTGCTTTTTTTGATTTAAAATGATTAAAAGTCCAACAAGATTTGCGTATTTTTGCTAGCTCTCAACTTTTAAAATTTAATACACTTTGATTTCACAAAGCACCATTGACTCTGTTTTTGAAACTGCTCGAGTAGAGGAGGTTATCGGCGATTTTGTCAATTTAAAACGCGCAGGAAGTAACTTTAAAGGTTTGAGTCCATTTTCAGATGAGCGTTCGCCATCGTTCATGGTTTCGCCAGCAAAAGGAATTTGGAAAGATTTTAGTACTGGAAAAGGAGGAAATTCTGTCAAGTTCTTAATGGAGCATTCACAATTTACCTATCCAGAAGCCATTCGATATTTAGCCAAAAAATACAATATCGAAATTGAAGAAACCGAACAGACAGAAGCAGAAAAAGCAAATACAGATATTCGAGAAAGTATGTATTTGGTTTCTGAATTCGCAGCCAAATATTTTCAGGATGTTTTGGTTAATTCTGAAGAAGGAAAAGCAATTGGTTTATCTTATTTTAAAGAAAGAGGATTTACCAATGAAACCATTAAAAAATTCAACCTAGGATATTCTCCAGAAACTTGGGATGCTTTAACTAAAGAAGCCTTAGGAAAAGGATACAAGTTAGAATTTCTAGAAAGTACAGGTTTAACAATTCCTAGAGAAGATCGCCCGTTTGACCGATTTAAAGGACGCGTAATGTTTCCAATTCAGAGTATGTCGGGCCGTGTTTTAGGTTTTGGAGGACGTATTTTAACCAATGATAAAAAAGCAGCAAAATATCTGAATTCACCTGAAAGCGATATCTACCATAAAAGTAAAGTTCTTTACGGAATCTATCACGCAAAACAATCTATAGCCAAACAAAATAATTGTTATTTGGTTGAAGGTTATACCGATGTGATTCAGTTCAGTCAAGCCGGAATAGAAAATGTGGTGGCTTCGTCTGGAACAGCTTTAACGCCAGATCAGATTCGTTTGATAAATCGTCTGACGCGAAATATCACCGTTCTTTTTGATGGAGATGCTGCCGGTTTGCGTGCTTCTATTCGAGGAATCGATTTAATTCTGGAAGAAGGAATGAACGTCCGAGTTTGTTCGTTTCCTGATGGAGAAGATCCCGACAGTTTTGCACGTAAAAATTCGCATGATGATTTAGTTGCTTACTTAGAAAATAACAGTAAAGATTTTATACAGTTTAAGGCTTCAATCTTAATGGGCGAAGCTAAAAACGACCCGATAAAAAAAGCAGATCTAATTCGTGACATGGTAGCGAGTATTTCTAAAATACCAGATCGTATTCAGCGAGAAGTATATATTCAGGAATGTGCTCGAATTATGGATATTTCTGAGCAGGTTTTGACAAGTACTTTGGCGCAGCTGATTCAGAAAGATATTGCCGAAGCCAATAAAAAACAAAAGCAGGAACAAAAGCCTTTTGAAGTAGTTAGAAACCAACCTCCGCAGGCAGGTACGTTTTCAGGAGGAGATCCTGATGATCCAAGAACAGGGCCACCAGAAGGTTACGATTATCCTGGAGATCCCGGATATTATCCGCCACAACAAACTCAAAAAGTTGATATTTTATATGGTTTTGAAAGGAAAGTCATTGAAGTTCTACTTTTGTATGGAAGTGTCGTTGAAGATTTTGAAGATGTATTCTTGAAAGCAGATGAAGAAGGAAATGTAAAAGAAGTTTCAGAAAAAAGACAATATAAAGTATTCGAAAAAATATATCTAAGTCTGCAGGAAGATGAGATAGAGCTATCGAATGTTTTATTTAAAAATATTTACACTAATATTATTGATTTTTATAATCAGAATGAAACTTTTAGTTTAGATAGATATTTGATGCATTTAGAGCCTGAATTTGCTCAAGAAGTTACCAATATTTTAATGGAAGACGAAAGGTTAACCATTCATAATTGGGAAGGGCAGAATATTTTTCCAAAACAAAAAAGTGAAACGATTGAGCAGAATGTTTCTGAGACCATATTTGCTATGCGATGGTATTTGGTGTCTGCAATCATTGCAGAATTAAAGAATTCTCTTCTAACGAATCCGCAAGAAGACAATTCAGAAGTTTTAAGTATGGTAATAGATTATTCTAAACTGCTGAATAATTTTTCGAAGAAACTTGGACGTGTAGTCGTACCTTATCACTAAAAAGAGAAAAACTCTATCTAATTTGATAAATCAAAAAAGATAGAGTTTTTATAAATTTTCGATTACTTAAATATTTAAGTTAGTCGATTTGAATTAAATAATTTCTAAAGTCTTCGCTTTGTTTACTAAGTCAACTAAATTAGTAACATTCAATTTAGTTAATAATCTCAGTTTGTAGGTACTGATCGTTTTTTCGTTCAGATTTAAGATTTTAGAGATTTCATTGTTTTTCTTACCATCACTTAAGTAGCGTAAAACCTCGATTTCGCGGTTAGAAAGTTTTCTGTACAAACGCTCACTTTTGCTTTGTTTAGCAATAAGTGCCATGTTTTTACGTACTGTTTCGTTGATGATGATTTTTCCTTCGTGTACTTTAATAATAGAATGACCTAATGTTTCAAGTTTTTCTGTTTTGTGTACATACCCAGAAACTCCTGCTTTAATTGCATTTGGAGCGTACATTTGCTCAGCAAGATCACTGAAAATAACAATTTTTGTTTTTGGGAAATTTTTCAGGATTGATTTGATTTCGAAGATACTAGAAAGACCTTCTAACTCTAAGTCTAAGATTAGAATGTCGATTTCCTTAGTTTGAAGGATATCTCTAACCATTGAAAAATTGCCTACGTTGGCAACAATTGAAATTTGATCGTGGTCTTTAAAATAAGACTTAACGCCAAAGTGCGTCACAGGATGATTGTCTGCTAGACATACTTTAATCATAATTTTTACCTTTTTTAGAATTGTTCATGTTTTTGGAACGGTAAAATTAATAAATAAATTCTGTAATAACTCGCAGAGAATGTTAAAATGTATTATTTTAACGTTTTTGGTATTAAACAAACCGGAATTGGATCCATTTTGTGCTTGTTGCTGGTGTTTAATCGTTTATAAATTTCAAAGACAGATTTTTCTCTCCCCTCAAAGTCAGATGCCGTCTTTCCTGACTCCGCGGCCAACATCGCCCATTCTAACTCGTCATAACTAGCGCCTAATTGGTCCTCATCGGTACGATTGTCTCCAAATAATCCATCAGTAGGAGCGGCTGTTAAAATGGATTGCGGAATTTGCAAAAATTCTCCTAAAGCGTATACGTCAGATTTCATTAAATCAGCAATCGGACTTAAATCTACGCCGCCATCTCCATATTTAGTATAAAAGCCTACGCCAAAATCTTCAACCTTGTTTCCAGTTCCTGCAACAAGTAAACCATGAATTCCTGCTAAATAATATAAAGAAGTCATTCTGATGCGCGCACGTGTGTTTGCTAAAGCTAAATTTACTTTTGCTTTATCCTCAATTGAAGGAACGGCACTTTTAAAAGATTCAAAAGTTTCTGTCAAATCAGTTTTAACATCAGAAACATTTGGGAAACGTTTTTTTAGTTGATCAATATGTTCTCTTCCTCTTGTTACTTGGCTTTCTGCCTGATGAATTGGCATTTCTACACATAAAACGTCCAGTCCAGTCTGTGCGCATAAAGTTGAAGTTACTGCAGAATCTACACCACCAGAGATTCCAATTACAAAACCATTTACTTTTGCATTAGTAGCATAATTTTTTAACCACTCTACAATGTGCGTATTTACTTTTTCTGTTTGAATTGTGCTTTTTTTAGCCATAATAGTTTAAGTTTTAAGATACAGGGATGTATATTTGCAGAATTATTTTGAGTATGCAACTGCTTAAAATTCTGATAACACAAATCTAATTAAAATAAAATGAAAATATATCGCTTTGCAGTGGTTCTATGCCTGTTTTTTTTGTCTTGCAATCAAAAAAGTAAGGTTGAAAAAGAAGTAGAAGAAATTCCTGTTGATATTAAAGTGGAAAGATTTGATAAGGTGTTTTTTGAGACTAAACCGCAAGATCTTCCGAAAATAAAAAAACAATACCCGTTTTTCTTTCCTGGCAACGATGATAATGTTTGGATTCAGAAAATGAATGATCCGATTTGGAGAGAAGTTTACGAAGAAGTTCAGAAAAAATACAGCAATTTTGAACCCGTTCGCAAAGAGTTTAATGAGCTTTTTCAGCACGTAAAATATTATTTTCCTAAAACTAAAATTCCTAAAGTAATTACGGTTATTGGAGAAATGGATTATAATGCAAAATCAATTTATGCAGATAGTCTAGTGGTTGTAGCTTTAGAATTGTATTTAGGGAAAAATCATAAATTTTATGAGTTTCCAAATTATTTAAAAGAGAACTTTGAAGAAAGACAAATTATGCCAGACGTAGTCTCTAGTTTTTCGTATAGAAATATTCCAAATTCAATAGATAAGAGTTTGGTTGCGCAAATGGTTTTTGAAGGGAAACAGCTTTATGCAAAAGATTTGCTGATTCCTGAATATACAGACGCAGAAAAAATGGGGTATACTCCAGAGCAAATAAAATGGTGTGAAGAAAACGAAGCCTATATGTGGCGTTATTTCATAGAAAATGAAATGCTTTATAGTGAAGACCCAAAGTTGAGAGCGCGATTTATAGCTCCAGCACCTTTTTCTAAATTCTTTTTAGAAATAGATAACGATTCTCCAGGACGAGTGGGGGCTTGGATTGGCTGGCAGATGGTACGTTCTTACATGAAAAATAATAGTGATGTTTCTTTGGCTGAATTGTTTAAGCTTGAGCCAAAAGAAATCTTCGAAAAATCAAAATATAAACCTAAGAAATAATGGCAAATATAAACTCAGAGATTAAATTTAATATAGAATTGGACGAAAACCGTGTTCCTGAAAAATTAACATGGAGTGCGCAAGACGGTGGAGTCCAAGCAGAAGAAGCAAAAGCAATTATGTTGTCTATTTGGGACAGCAAAGCAAAAGAAACCATGCGTATTGATTTGTGGACAAAAGACATGCCGGTAGACGAAATGAAAATTTTCTTCCACCAGACTTTAGTCGCTATGTCGGACACTTTTAAACGTGCAACAGATGACGAAAAAATGTCTGATACCATGAAAGACTTCTGTGACTACTTTGCAGAAAAATTGGAGCTTACAAAGCAATAGAAAATCCAATATAAAAAAATCCCAAATTCCAATTTCAAAGATTGGGTTTGGGATTTTTTGTTTTTTTATTGTAAATTGTCTAGATAAATCAAATTATATGCTGTTTGCTTTTCTTGTAAGTCTTATCGGTTTGTTTTTTTTGCTAGCTAATGCCATACGCTTTTATATGACCTGCAAAAACAGAGATATATTGTATCGTATTATAACAGCTTATTTGGTTTTGTTGTTTTGTGTAGAATTGCTTTGTAATATAATCGGGATTCTTTATCCTAATTCTAATTTCTTCCTTTCGCACTATTATTTTATTTTCCAGTTTATCACGCTTAACCTCTTTTTTTATAAAAGTTTTTCAAGTAAAGTATTAAAGCAGATTATGGTAATTGTCTTTTGGGCCGTGCTGCTTTTTTTAGGATGGCAATATTATAATAAACCTTCGCTTTATTGGGAGTTTAATCTAATAGAAATAACAATAACATCTATTCCATTGCTGTTTTATGCGATCTATTTTATTGTCTCCAATTTAAAAAAGCATAAGCATAATTATTTCTATTTCTGTAACGGACTCATTATTTATGTAACAAGTAGTGCAGGGATTTTTCTCTCAGGAAATACCGATTCTGTATTTTTTACAGAACCATTTGTGCTCGATTTCTGGTTTTTCAATTCTTTATTTTATATTCTGTATCAGTTTTTGATTTATAAAGAATGGAAATCTTTAAATTTCAGAAGAAAAACGAAGCAAAAACTACACTAATAAATTCAAAAAATCCCAAAATTCCATTTTTAAAACTTGGAATTTGGGATTTAACTATTATGGGTTTTTAAATTTTTGGAATTTAATTTTAAAATTCCGAGTTGTTTTTAAAAACTTCTTGATTTACTTGATCGATGTAAGACAAAAGTTCTTCTTTTCCGATAGATTCAGTAGATGAGGTAACAAAATACTGAGGCATTTCGGCCCAGTTGTTGGCAAACATCTGTTTTTTGTAAGCTGCAATATGCGAATCTATTTTCGTTTTGCTTATTTTATCTGCTTTAGTGAAAATAATGCAGAACGGAATTTCACTTTCGCCCATATAAGACATAAATTCGATGTCGATATTTTGAGCTTCATGGCGAATATCAATCAAAACAAAGGCGCAGACAAGCTGCTCTCTAGTTTCGAAATAATCGGTGATGAACTTCTGAAAAGTTGATTTCGTTTTCTTTGAAACTTTAGCGTATCCGTAACCAGGTAAATCGACCAAAAACCAATTGTTATTGATTTTGAAGTGATTAATTAATTGTGTTTTTCCCGGTTTTCCAGATGTTTTGGCTAAGTTTTTATTGTTGGTAAGCATGTTTATTAAAGATGACTTACCTACGTTTGATCTTCCTATAAAGGCATATTCGGGTAAAAAATCCTTCGGACATTTTGATGCGTCAGAATTGCTGACAATAAATTCGGCGGTGTTAATTTTCATATTCCTTCGTTTTAAAACCTCCTAAAAAATAAATTTTAACGGCTATAAATTCTTTTCAGTAAGCCATTTTTCAAGAACTTCGTTAAATTCTTGAGGGTGTTCCATCATTGCGGCGTGTCCGCATTTGTCAATCCAGTACAAATCAGAATTTGGCAGTAATTTATGGAACTCTTCTGCTACATTTGGAGGTGTTACAGAGTCATTTTTACCCCAAATAATGCAAGTTTCAACAGTCATTTTTGGCAAATCTTTAGCCATATTGTGACGAATTGCACTCTTAGCAATAGTTAAGGTTTTGATTAATTTGATTCGGTCATTAGCCGTAGCGTATACTTCATCAATCAATTCGGGAGTTGCTATTTTCGGGTCATAAAATACATCTTCGGCTTTCTTTTTAATGTATTCGTAATCGCCTCTTCTTGGGTAACTGTCTCCCATTGCGCTTTCGTAAAGTCCAGAACTTCCGGTAATTACAAGTCCGGCAACTTTCTCAGGATAAAGTTTTGTATGGTACAAAGCGATATGTCCTCCAAGAGAATTTCCTAAAAGAATTACTTTGTCAAAACCTTTAAAAGTGATAAAGTCTTTTACGTATTTCGCAAAACTTTTTACGTTCGTTTTTAAAATGCTTTGGGTGTATATTGGCAAATCTGGGATAACAACTTTATATCCTTTGTTTGGGAAATATTGTGCTACACCATCAAAGTTACTTAGACCTCCCATTAATCCATGCAGAATAACGATCGGAGTTCCTTCTCCAGCTTCAAAATAGCTGTATTTGCCTTCTTTTTTATAGTGTTTGTCCATCTAATCTAATGCCAATTTCAATTTCGACAAATATAGGGTTAATTCAACAAAAATGAATTTTTGATGTCATTTTTTAACTAGATAATTTCAGTAGAATATGTAAAATGTTAAAAATCAATAGTTAAGGTGCTAATTGTTAAAACATGCAAATGTTAAGAAATGTGCATTATAATCAATTTTTTAAGAAAATTAGCGCATTATTTTTTTGAATGAATAATGTATTTAAGGATCTGTTAATTAATAGTTAAAGTATTGATTGATTGTAGATTATGGAATGTGGTAGTAAAGTGGTTAAACTTATTAACAAAGTGGTATAAAGTGGTAAAATGTGGTAATATTTTTTATATTTTTGCTGTATAACATGTTAACTAGTTTTTTTTGAACACAATTGTTGGAACATATGAATGTAAAGTCGATGCTAAAGGAAGGCTAATGATGCCTGCGCCTTTAAAAAAGCAGTTGACGGCTTCTCTTCAAGACGGATTCGTTTTGAAGCGTTCTGTTTTTCAGCCGTGTTTAGAATTGTATCCTATGGTAGAATGGGATGCGATGATGAAAAAAATCAACAAGCTTAATCGCTTTGTAAAAAAGAACAACGATTTCATTAGAAGGTTTACTGCTGGTGTTAAAGTAGTTGAGGTTGATGCATTAGGAAGATTGCTTGTTCCAAAAGATTTGGTAACGTTTGCAAGTATTTCTAAAGATGTGGTTTTTTCATCTGCGGTTAATATTGTTGAGATTTGGGACAAAGATTTATACGAGAAATCAATTAGCGGCGAAGATATGGATTTTGCAGATTTAGCCGAAGAAGTAATGGGAAATATTAATGACGACGAAGATGGAATATCATAATCCGGTTTTGCTTCATCCAACAGTAGATGGTTTAAATATTAAACCTGATGGTGTGTATGTAGATGTTACGTTTGGAGGCGGTGGTCATTCAAAAGAGATTTTAAAAAGATTAGGGCCAAACGGAAGGCTGTTTGCATTTGATCAAGACGAAGATGCGCTTGCCAATGCATTGCCGGACGAAAGGTTTACCTTGATAAATGAGAATTTTAGGTTCATAAAAAGATTTTTACGTTTTCACGGAGTAAAGTCGGTTGACGGAATCTTGGCAGATTTAGGAGTTTCATCACATCAGTTTGATGTTCCTGAAAGAGGTTTCTCAACAAGATTTGATGCCGAGTTAGATATGCGGATGAGTCAAAGAAATGATTTAAATGCTTATCGGGTGGTTAACGAATATGAAGAACAGGATTTACGTCGTGTTTTTTTTGATTATGGGGAGTTGAAAAACGCGCCCGTTTTGGCAAGAACAATTGTTGAGGCTAGAAAAGATTACCCAATCAAAACGACTGAAGAATTGAAAGAAGTTCTGAAAAAGTTTTTACCGGAGAAAGTTCGAAACAAAGTTTTGGCTCAGATTTATCAGGCAATCAGAATCGAGGTAAATCAGGAAATGGATGTTTTAAAAGAATTTATTGAGCAGTCATTGGAGATTTTAAAACCAGGAGGAAGGTTTTCTGTAATCTCATACCATTCTTTAGAAGATCGTTTGGTGAAAAGATTCATTAAAAACGGAATGTTTGAAGGTGAGCCAGAAAGAGATTTTTACGGAAATTTTTCAGTTCCATACAAAACAATTGGGAAATTGATTGTTCCAGATGATGAGGAGATCAAGATTAATAATAGAGCAAGAAGTGCCAAATTAAGAGTTGCAGAAAAGCTATAATATATATTAAGGTAGGAAATAATGAAAAGTGGCGTATTTAGCATATTAAAAGCAAGATTCCTGATTCATGAAGATGCAGTAAAAAATTGGCGATTTATTGTCTTTATAATTCTGCTGGCCATTTTGATGATTGCAAATACACAGCGATACGAACAAAAGGTTTTTGAAATCGCGAAATTAAATAATGAAGTAAAAGAGCTGAGATCTGAATTTGTAGATCGACGTTCAGAATTGATGAAATTAAAAATGGAGTCAACCATTTCGGATAAAATGTTAGAAAAACAAATTTTTCCGTCGACAGTTCCTCCAGTTAAAATAGAAGTTACAAAAGAAGAAGAAAAAAGTTTCTTTAAAAGAATATGGCAGTAGACGATAAACATATATCCTACAGAATTTACCTCGTAGCAGTTTTCATCTTTTTGATGGCAATTGCTATTGTCGTTAAATTAACCAATATTCAGTGGGTTGAAGGAGATTATTACAGAAAACTGGCAAAACAGCGTACTGTGAGAAACTTTGTGATTCCTGCAAACAAAGGGAATATTTATTCTGCTGACGGAAGTTTATTGGCAACATCGATCCCAAATTATGAAATTCGTTTTGATGCTAAAGCGCCAAAAACAGAAACTTTCGAAAAATATGTAAAGCCATTGTCAGATTCGTTGGCAACGGTTTTAGATAAACCAAGTAGTTATTTTCAGAAAGAATTACGAAAAGCACGTGAAAATAAAAACCGTTATTACCTCATTGCTCGCAATTTGAGTTACACTGAGTATGTGAAAATTAAAGGTTTTCCGTTGTTCAGTTTAGGAGCTTTCAAAGGAGGAATTATAGTAGAGCAAGAAACGGTTAGAAAACATCCAATTGGAAAAATTGCAGAAAGAACAATTGGTTACGACCGTATTGATCCAGCAACTGGAATAGAGGTAGGAAAAGGAATTGAATGGGCTTTTAAAAGTTATCTGAACGGAAAAGATGGTAAAATTTTAAAGCAAAAAATTGCAAAAGGGCAATGGAAACCAATTCGTGATGTAAACGAGGTAGATCCAATTGATGGTTACGATGTGATTTCGACTATAGATGTTTTTATACAAGATATTGCGCACCACGCTTTGTTGAAACAATTGGAAGATTACGAAGCAGATCACGGTTGTGTGGTTGTTATGGAAACGGAAACAGGATACATAAAAGCGATTTCAAATTTAGGAAGAGCAGAAGATGGTTCTTATTACGAAACAACAAATTATGCGGTTGCTGAATCTCACGAGCCGGGATCGACTTTTAAATTGGTTGATCTAATGGCGATTTTAGAAGATAAAGTAGCTGACACAAGTACGGTTTACGATAGCCATGGCGGGGAAATCAGATATTATGGAAGAGCCGTTCGTGATTCGCATAGAGGTGGTTACGGAAAAGTTACTTTAGCACGCGGATTTGAACTTTCTTCTAATACAGTAATGGTTCAGGCAGTTTATGACAATTATAAAAGTAACCCGCGTAAGTTTGTAAATCATATTAATGAATTAGGTTTAAATAAACCATTAGGATTGCATTTTAAAGGAGAAGGAAGACCTTATGTTCCACAGCCTGGAGACAAACATTGGTCAGGAACTACGCTTCCATGGATGGCTTTTGGATACAATGTTTCGGTTACGCCAATGCAGACTTTAACTTTATATAATGCGGTTGCGAATAATGGGGTAATGGTAAAACCACAATTTGTATCAGAAATTAAAGAATGGAATAAAACCATTAAAAAGTTCGATACAGAAGTAATGAATCCAAAGGTTTGTTCGCCTGAAACGCTAAAAAAAGTAAAAGCAGTTTTGGCGAATGTGGTAAAAAAAGGAACAGGTTCTAAGTTGTATTCGAAAGATTTCTCAATGGCAGGAAAAACAGGAACAGCTATGGTGAATTATGGTAACGCAGGAAGAGAAGGAATGTATTATGCATCTTCTTTCGCAGGTTATTTCCCAGCCGATCATCCTAAATATTCTTGTATTGTAGTGGTTCATAAGCCAAATACATCTAGAAATAACTATTACGGAGCAGATGTTGCTGGGCCAGTTTTCAAAAGAATCGCCCAAAAGATTTTTACTGATGCGCCTTCGACAAATAAAATTAAAAAATTAGATTCTAGGATTCCAAAACAGGATGCTAGTTATGATAAATATACGGCTGAAGCTAATAAAAAGCTGAACGAGATTCCGAATTTAAAAGGAATGCCAGGAATGGATGCAATTGCTTTATTGGAAAATTTAGGTTTGAAAGTAAAAGTAAATGGAATGGGGAAAGTGAAGAATCAATCAATTCAAGCGGGAACCAGTATTAGTAAAAACACAACAATTGTATTAGAATTATCGTGAAAGTATTAAAAGACATATTATATAAAGTGGCTATTGAATCGGTAAAAGGTTCAACAGATATTGCTATTCATAAAATTGAATTTGATTCGCGCAAAGTAGAAGCAAATGATATTTTTGTAGCAATTCGCGGTTCGCTTTCAGATGGACATGATTACATAGAGAAAGCAATCGAACTTGGAGCAAAAGCAATTATTTGTGATACGCTTCCTGCAACTGTTGCAAACGATGTTACATATGTTCAAGTAAAAGATACCAATACCGCTTTAGCTTTTATGGCAGCTAATTATTTTGAAGATCCATCTGCAAAATTAAAATTAGTTGGAGTAACAGGAACAAATGGAAAAACGACAATTGCGTCATTATTGTTTCAGTTGTTTGAAAAAGCTGGTTTTAAAGTGGGATTGCTTTCAACTGTAAAAATCGTAGTAGACAAAACAGAATATCCTGCAACGCATACAACGCCTGATTCTTTGACTATAAATCATTATTTGAATGAAATGGTTGAGGCTGGAGTTACGCATTGTTTTATGGAAGTAAGCTCGCATGGAATTCATCAAAAACGTACTGAAGCGCTACATTTTGTAGGCGGAATTTTTACGAACCTTTCTCACGATCATTTAGATTATCATCCAACATTTGCTGAATATAGAGATGTTAAAAAATCATTTTTTGACTCACTTCCAAAATCAGCTTTTGTTTTATCAAACATTGATGATAAAAACGGTTCTGTAATGTTGCAGAATACTGTTGCTAAAAAACTGACTTACGCTTTAAAATCTTACGCAGATTATAGAGCTCAGATTTTAGAAAGCCAATTGTCTGGATTATTGTTGAAAGTAAATGATAATGAAGTTTGGGTAAAACTAATTGGTACATTCAATGCATACAATGTTTTAGCAATTTATGGAACTGCTGTAGAGCTAGGAATTGATAGTCTTGAAGCGTTGCGTTTACTGTCTGATTTAGAGAGTGTTTCGGGACGTTTTCAGTATATCGTATCAGATGGAGGTATTACAGCTGTTGTAGATTATGCACATACGCCAGATGCATTGGAGAATGTTTTAAAAACGATAAACGATATCCGTACTAAAAATGAGCAGTTAATTACGGTTGTTGGATGTGGAGGAAATCGAGACAAAACAAAACGCCCGATTATGGCAAAGATTGCTTCAGATTTAAGTGATAAAGCGATTTTGACTTCGGATAATCCGAGAAATGAAGATCCAGAAGTTATTTTGGATGAAATGGAGCAAGGAGTTGAGCCACACAATTATAAAAAAATGCTGCGAATTACAGATAGAAAACAGGCAATTAAAACAGCTTGTCAATTGGCTCAGCCTAAAGATATCATTCTAATCGCAGGAAAAGGGCACGAAACGTATCAAGAAATAAATGGTGTTCGCCATCATTTTGATGATATGGAAACGGTAAGAGAAATTTTAGAACAACTGAATAAATAAAAAATTAAGTTCAAATACCATCACACAATTGGAATTTGGGATTTCACAATTGGAATTTAAAAAATAAAAAAATATGCTGTACTATTTATTTGAATATTTTGATAAAACATTGGATCTTCCAGGAACAGGAGTTTTCCAGTACATCACATTTAGGTCAGCTTTGGCATTTATGCTTTCGTTGCTTCTATCGACTATTTATGGTAAAAGAGTGATTAACTTTTTGCGTCGTCAGCAAGTAGGAGAAACTGTGCGAGAACTTGGTCTTGCAGGTCAGAATGAAAAAGCTGGTACGCCTACAATGGGTGGATTAATCATCATTTTTGCTACTCTCATTCCGGTTTTATTATTTGCAAGATTGCATAACATTTATATTGTTTTGCTAATTGTAACTACATTATGGATGGGAACAATTGGTTTTGTTGATGATTATATCAAAATATTCAAAAAAGATAAACAAGGGTTAAAAGGAATCTTTAAAGTTATTGGACAAGTTGGTCTTGGTATTATCGTTGGAGCAGTTCTTTATTTTAATCCGGCCGTTACGGTAAGAACTGATACTGGTCGTACAGATGTATTTAAAACTGCTGCAAATTCAACAGTTATTGTGCCTGCAGGTGTCGAAGAAAAATCTACAGCAACAACAATTCCTTTCGTAAAAAACAACGAGTTTGACTATGCGGAAGTATTGTCTTTTATGGGTGATGGATATGAAAAATGGGCTTGGCTAGTATTTATTCCCGTAGTAATTTTTATTATAACAGCAGTTTCAAATGGTGCTAATTTAACGGATGGAATTGACGGACTAGCCGCAGGAACCTCCGCAATATCTGTCCTCGCACTCGGGATTTTTACATTCGTTTCAGGTAATATTATTTTCTCGAATTATCTGAACATTATGTATATCCCCAATTCGGGAGAAATGACGGTTTTTATTTCTGCCTTTGTGGGTGCGCTTATTGGATTTCTTTGGTACAACTCATTTCCAGCATCGGTGTTTATGGGAGATACGGGGAGTTTGACTATTGGAGGAATCATTGCGGTTCTTGCAATTGCTGTGCGTAAAGAGATATTAATCGTTTTATTCTGTGGAATTTTCTTGGCAGAAAGTGCTTCAGTAATTATTCAAGTAGGTTATTTTAAATATACGAAGAAGCGTTTCGGAGAAGGACGAAGAATTTTTCTGATGTCACCGCTTCATCATCATTATCAGAAAAAGGGATATCACGAAAGTAAAATTGTAACCCGTTTCTGGATTGTAGCTGTGATGCTGGCCATTTTATCAATCATTACCCTAAAATTAAGATAAATGAGATTAGTAGTTTTAGGTGGAGGAGAAAGCGGAGTAGGAACCGCGATCCTCGGTAAGAAACAAGGTTACGATGTTTTTGTATCGGATTTTGGAAAAATAAAGGAAAGCTATAAAGAAGTTCTTATCATTAATAAAATTGCTTGGGAAGAAGAGCAGCACACAGAGGATTTAATTCTAAATGCAGATGTGGTGATGAAAAGCCCTGGAATTCCCGATAAATCCCCGATAGTAAAAAAACTCATCGCGGCAGGAGTAAAGGTAATTTCGGAAATTGAATTTGCGATTCCTTACACAGAAGCAATGACCATCGGGATTACCGGAAGTAATGGTAAAACCACTACCACAATGTTGACACATCACTTGCTCAAATATGCAGGATTAAATGTAGGATTGGGTGGGAATATTGGAAAAAGCTTCGCCTGGCAGGTGGCGGAAAATAAATTTGATGCCTACGTTCTTGAATTAAGCAGTTTTCAGTTAGACGGAATAATAAATTATAGGCCAGATATTGCCATTATAACCAATATAAGTCCGGACCATTTAGATCGATACGAATATAAATATGAAAATTATATCAATTCGAAGTTCCGAATAACGATGAACCAGACTGAGAACGATTATCTCATTTACGATGCAGATGATGAGGCAAGTACAGAATGGTTAAAGAAGAACAAAACAAAAGCAAAACTAATTCCTTTTTCATTGACGAAAAAATTTGATGAAGGGGCTTCTATAAATAACAACAAAATGGAAATAAAGATCAACCAAGAAGAGTTTACAATGGATACAGAACACATTGCGTTAGAAGGAAAACATAATATGAAAAACGCCATGGCAGCAAGCTCTGTAGCTAAATTGATGCAAATTAGAAATGCAACGATTCGTGAAAGTCTATCTAATTTCCAAGGTGTTGAGCACCGTTTAGAAAAAGTACTAAAAATACAAAACGTTCAATATATCAACGATTCAAAAGCAACAAATGTAAATGCTACTTTCTTTGCTTTGGATAGTATGAATGCTCCAACAGTTTGGATTGTTGGAGGTGTTGATAAAGGAAACGATTACAACGAATTAATGTCGTTAGTACGCGAAAAAGTAAAAGCTATTATTTGCCTTGGAATCGATAACCGTAAAATTATCGATGCTTTTGGAAACGTTGTTGATATTATGGTTGAAGTAAATAATATGAATGATGCAGTAAAAACTGCTCAAAGATTAACAGAAAAAGGTGATGTAGTTTTATTGTCTCCAGCCTGCGCAAGTTTCGATTTATTTGAAAACTACGAAGACAGAGGAAAACAATTTAAGCAAGCGGTACACAACTTGTAGAAAAGAAAGAGTTTCAGGTTTCAAGTTGAACGAAACTTGAAACCTGAAACAAAACAAAACCTGAAACAAAAAGATTATGAAGGAGCTAGTAAACAAACTAAAAGGAGATAGAGTAATATGGTCATTTGTGGCTTTATTGGCTTTGTTTTCGTTTATGCCTGTTTTTAGTGCGAGTAGTAATCTTGCCTATATCGGGCATGGGACAGGAAATACATTAGGGTATTTGGTAAAACATCTGGCGCATATCTGTATTGGTTTTTTAATTATTTACTGGGTGCATAGAGTTCCATATCACTATTTTAGAGCAATTTCTAAGATTGCGCTTCCAGTCGTTTGGATTTTATTGATCTATACGCTTTTAAAAGGAACTGTAATTGCAGGAGCAAATGCAAGTCGTTGGATTCAGGTTCCTTTTATCGGAATCACATTTCAGACTTCAACATTAGCAGCAATCGTTTTGTTTATTTATGTGGCACGTTATTTATCTAAAACCAAAGAAGAAAATGAGCCTTTTCAGACCTCATTGATTCAGCTTTGGATTCCAGTTTTCATTACGTTAATATTGATTTTACCAGCGAACTTTTCAACTACAGCGTTAATCTTTTCAATGGTTTTAATGTTGACATTTATTGGAAAGTATCCATTAAAATATATTGCTTTTATCATTGGTTCAGGAGTTGCAATGTTGGCATTCTTCTTATTAGTTGCAAAAGCTTTTCCAGATTCAAGGTTCTTTAGCAGGGTCTCAACTTGGGAAAGCCGTATTACGAATTTTACAACAGACAAACCTGATGAAGATGATTATCAGATTGAGAAAGCAAAAATTGCAATTGCATCTGGGAAATTAGGAGGATTAGGTCCTGGAAAAAGTGTTCAGAAAAACTTTTTGCCACAATCTTCTTCCGATTTTATCTACGCTATTATTGTAGAGGAATACGGTTTAGTTGGAGGAGTTTCGATAGTAATTTTGTACTTATTGTTATTGTTTCGTTTTGTAATAGCTTCTCATAAAGCACCAACTATATTCGGAAAATTAGTCGTCGTTGGTGTCGGTTTTCCTATGATATTTCAGGCTATGATCAATATGGCGGTTGCTGTTGAGTTATTGCCAGTTACAGGACAAACGCTTCCGTTGATAAGTAGTGGGGGAAGTTCGATTTGGATGACTTGTCTTGGACTCGGAATTATCATTAGTGTGACAAGAAAAGAAGAAGAAATTGCTGAAGATAAACTTGAGAGAGAAAAAAGAAAAGAAGCCTTACAGCGATTAATAGATAAAGAAATGGCAGAGGAAGATTTGCCTGCAGACGAAATATACGAAGAAGAGCCAATGTATTCCATCGAAGATAATTCAAGAAATCCGATGAATGCGGTTTTAAACAAATAGGATTAGAATATAAAAATTTTTTAAAAAGTTGTAATTTTTAGAACGATGACAAAGTATAAATTCATACTTAGCGGAGGAGGAACAGGAGGACATATCTATCCTGCAATTGCAATTGCAAACGAATTAAAATTACAATTTCCTGATGCAGAATTTCTTTTTGTAGGTGCCAAAGATAAAATGGAAATGCAGAAAGTGCCTCAAGCAGGTTACGAAATAAAAGGTCTTTGGATTGCTGGTTTACAGCGAAAATTGACATTACAAAATTTGATGTTTCCGCTTAAATTGGCAAGCAGTTTATTGGAATCAAAAAGAATAATTAAAAAGTTTAAGCCTAATGTTGTAATTGGAACGGGTGGTTTTGCTAGCGGACCCTTATTGCAGGCGGCAGGTTCGGCTGGAATTCCAACAGTGGTTCAAGAGCAGAATTCTTATCCAGGAATAACAAATAAATTGTTAAGCAAAAAAGCAAATGCAATTTGTGTGGCGTATCAAAATTTGGAACGCTTTTTTCCAAAAGAGAAAATTGTTTTAACAGGGAATCCAGTTCGTCAAGATTTAATTGACATTGAAAGCAAGCGTGATGAAGCAATTGCTTTTTATGGTTTAGATCCTAATAAGAAAACATTACTGGTTTTAGGAGGAAGTTTAGGAGCTAGAAGAATCAATCAGTTAATTGAAAAAGAATTGCAAAATTTTCTTTCTCAAGATGTGCAGGTAATCTGGCAATGTGGAAAATTATATTTTGAAGAATATAAAAAGTACAATCAGCCAAATGTAAAAGTGGTTGATTTTATTGAAAGAATGGATTTTGTCTACGCGGCATCAGATGTCATAATTTCACGTGCTGGAGCTTCGTCGGTGTCAGAATTGTGTATCGTGGGAAAACCAGTCATTTTTATTCCATCGCCGAATGTGGCTGAGGATCACCAAACTAAAAATGCACAGGCAATTGTGGATGAAAAAGGTGCGATTTTGTTGAAAGAATCTGAGCTTGACAGTCAGTTTAGCATTGTTTTTGAAGCGCTGCTGAAAGATTCAGGAAAACAGAAACAACTAAGTGATAATATTAAAAAACTGGCAAAACCAAAAGCTACACAAGATATTGTAGCAGAGATTGTGAAGTTAATTAAATAGAAAAATTAAAAAGCTGAAGACATATAGTTAAGAAACTTTAAAAACTTTAGACATTAAGATATTAAGACTCAATTATGAATTTAAATCAAATACAAAACGTTTATTTTATTGGTATCGGAGGTATCGGAATGAGTGCCTTGGCTCGTTATTTCAAGTTTATTGGAAAACAAGTTTCAGGTTACGACAAAACACCTTCTATGCTAACTAATGAATTGATTGAAAGTGGTATAGATATTCATTTTGAAGACAATATAAATTTGATTCCAACAGATTATTATGTTGAAAATACGCTAGTAATTTACACACCAGCGGTTCCTAAAACACATTCTGAATGGAATTATTTTGTTGAAAGGCATTTTGAGGTTAAAAAGCGTGCAGAAGTTCTTGGAATTATAAGTAGAGATACTTTCTGTTTTGCAGTTGCAGGAACACACGGAAAAACTACTACGTCTAGTATTTTGGGACATATTTTGTTTCAAAGTGGTGCTGATGTAACGGCTTTTATTGGAGGAATTGTAGAAAATTATAATTCTAATTTAATTGGAAGCGGAAAAACAGTAACAGTTGTAGAGGCAGACGAATTTGACAGATCATTTTTGCATTTGCGTCCAGATATTGCTTGCGTAACTTCTATGGATGCAGATCATTTGGATATTTATGGAACGAGTGATGCAATTGAGGCTTCTTTTAGAGAATTTGCTTCAAAAGTTGAAGATAAAAACAATCTTTTTATAACCAAAGAATTGCCTTTAGATGGTGTTCAATGTGCTATAAATGAAGATGCTGTATATAAAGCTTATAATGTTCGAATAGAAGATGGAGCTTATGTTTTTGATGTGCAGACGCCTTCAGAAATTATGAAAGATTTACGTTTCGGACTGCCTGGAAAACACAATTTAATGAATGGATTAATGGCTATTGCGATGGCTAAGACTTTCGGCACCCCGACCGATTCTATCGCAAAAGCCATTGCTTCATTCAACGGAATCAGAAGACGTTTTTCATATCAGATTAAGAGTGAAAATTTAGTTTATATTGATGATTATGCACATCATCCGACAGAAATAAATGCTGTTCATCAGGCAGTTAGGGAATTGTATCCAGGACGTAAAGTGCTAGCAATTTTCCAACCACATTTATTTAGTAGAACAAGAGATTTCGTTGACGGATTTGCAGCAAGCTTATCGCAGTTTGATGAAGTGTTTTTGATGGATATTTACCCTGCTAGAGAGCTTCCAATGGAAGGAGTGACTTCTGAGTGGCTTTTGGGTAAAATGACAAATTCGAACAAAAAAATTGTTGCAAAAGAAGATTTATTAGGTAAAATTAAAGCCAGTGATGCACCTATTATTGTAACAATTGGAGCTGGTGATCTGGGAGAAATGGTTCCGTCAATTAAAAAGGTTTTAAATGAAAATATTTAATTGGGCAAATATTAGATTAGTACTTATTTTCGGACTAGTTCTTTTTCTATATTCTTTCGCACAGCATCGAAATGGCGATCGAAAATTGAAAAAATCTATGGTTGTTTTTGTAGGAGAAAATACGCTTTTTGTGAAGCCGGAAACGGTTAATAAATTGTTGATAGAAAATAAAAGAGACGCTTCCAGTATTAGAAAAGATGAACTA
The DNA here is from genome assembly GCF_027111275.1 of Flavobacterium luteolum. Classification (NCBI taxonomy): domain Bacteria; kingdom Pseudomonadati; phylum Bacteroidota; class Flavobacteriia; order Flavobacteriales; family Flavobacteriaceae; genus Flavobacterium; species Flavobacterium luteolum. The sequence continues at coordinate 3,013,589 of NZ_CP114286.1, forward strand.
GATTTGAATAAGATAGAGAAAACCCTCGATACGCAAGAGATGATTGAGAAGTCAAATGTTTTTGTAAGTATCGATGGAGTTCTAAAAGCAGTAGTAAAACAGAAGACGCCCATAGCAAGAGTTTATGATGGCGCTGCTTCTTTTTATATTGACTATGAGGGAAATAAAATGCCCTTATCAGACAATTTCACTGCGCGAGTTCCTCTTGTTTCAGGGGCAATAAATGAAAAAAATAACGAAGATTTAGCAGCTTTATTTCGCACAATTTATGACGATGCGTTTTTGAAAAAAAACATCATTGCTATAGAGATTATGCCGAATGGAAGCTTAAAAATGTTTAATCGCAACTATGATTACTTCATAGATTTTGGCAGAACGATGAATGTTGATAAGAAATTTAGAAACTATAAAGCGTTTTTTCAAAAAGCGGTTTTAGATAGTTCGTTATACAAATACAAAAAAATTGACCTTAGGTTTACGGAACAAGTAGTTTGCACTAAATAATAGAAAATGGAAAAAGATAACATTGCAGTAGGTCTAGATATTGGAACAACCAAAATCGTTGCCATGATTGGCAAAAAAAATGAATATGGTAAGTTGGAGATTTTGGGCATTGGTAAATCCAAAAGTTTGGGTGTTGCCAGAGGAGTAGTAAACAACATTACGCAGACGATACAATCGATACAGCAAGCGATACTTGAAGCAGAAAATAATTCAGGTTATAAAATTAAAGATGTAGTTGTGGGTATTGCCGGACAGCACATCAGAAGTATTCAGCATACAGATTACATCAGCAGAAATAATCCAGAAGAAGTAATTGGCGAAAAAGATATTCAACTCCTAATCGATCAGGTAAACAAACTGGCGATGTTACCGGGAGAGGAAATTATTCACGTTTTACCACAAGAATTTAAAATCGATGGGCAATCTGAAATTAAAGAGCCAATCGGAATGTACGGAGGAAGATTAGAGTCTAGTTTTCACGTTGTAGTTGGACAGGCATCTTCAATCAGAAACGTTGGAAGATGTATTCAGAGTTCAGGAATAGAATTGTCTGGTTTAACATTAGAACCATTAGCTTCGGCAGATGCTGTTTTAAGTCAGGAAGAAAAAGAAGCCGGTGTTGCGCTTATCGATATTGGAGGCGGAACAACAGATTTGGCTATATTCAAAGATGGTATCATTCGTCATACAGCTGTAATTCCTTTTGGAGGAAATGTAATTACAGATGATATCAAAGAAGGATGCTCGATTATTGAAAAACAAGCTGAACTTTTAAAAATCAAATTCGGATCTGCTTGGCCAGGAGAAAACAAAGACAACGAAATTGTTTCTATTCCAGGTTTAAGAGGAAGAGAGCCAAAAGAGATTTCGCTTAAAAATCTATCAAAAATTATCCATGCAAGAGTTGTGGAAATCGTAGAGCAGGTTTTTGCAGAAATTAAAGCTTACGGGCACGAAGATCCTCGTAAAAAGCTAATAGCTGGAATTGTTTTAACAGGTGGTGGTGCACAATTAAAGCACATTAAACAGCTGGTAGAATATATTACAGGAATGGATACTAGAATTGGTTATCCGAACGAGCATTTAGCAGGAAATTCTAGTGAAGAAATCTCTAGTCCGCTATATGCAACTGCAGTTGGATTAGTAATGAATAGTATCGAAAACAGTTCGCAAAGTGCTGTTAGATTGGAAATGGTTCAAGAACAGCCAAAAGTTGTTTACAGAACTGCTCCGCCAGTGCAGCGATACGAAGTTGAAGAAAACTACGTTGAGAAAGAAGAAACCATTGAAGAACCTAGAGAAACCGTAACTCAAAGGGTACCTAAAAATGAATCTACTGAGAACAAAATAAGAAGATCATTTTTTGATCGATATGTCGACAAAATCAAAGAATTTTTAGACAACGCAGAATAATAAAAAGAGAAGGATTATTTCTTGCCCCAAGTCAAGAAGTAAAAAATGTACTTAATAAGAATTTCAAAAAACCAAAAAGATGATGAGCAACTCAGAATTTGGAAGTATTTCATTTGATTTACCAAAAAATCAATCAAATGTAATCAAAGTAATAGGTGTAGGTGGAGGCGGAAGTAACGCAATTAACCACATGTTCAAACAAGGTATTAAAGGCGTAGATTTTATCGTTTGTAATACCGATTCGCAAGCGCTTCAAAATAGTTCAGTACCCAATAAGATTCAGTTAGGAGTTAATTTAACTGAAGGGTTAGGAGCAGGAGCAAATCCAGACGTTGGACAGCAGTCGGCAATCGAAAGTATTTCGGATATTGAAAAAATGCTGGATAAAAATACTAAGATGGTATTTATTACTGCTGGTATGGGTGGAGGAACAGGAACTGGTGCAGCTCCGGTAATTGCTCAATTAGCAAAAGAAAGAGAAATATTAACTGTTGGTATCGTAACAATTCCGTTTCAATTTGAAGGGAAAGTACGTCAAGAGCAGGCGATTATTGGAATCGAGAAATTGCGTAAGCAGGTCGATTCTTTAATTGTAATCAACAACAATAAATTAAGAGAAGTATACGGAAATCTTGGATTTAAAGCAGGATTTTCTAAAGCGGATGAAGTTTTGGCAACAGCCTCTAGAGGTATTGCCGAAGTAATTACGCACCACTATACTCAGAATATCGATTTACGTGACGCGAAAACTGTTTTGGCTAACAGTGGAACTGCGATTATGGGATCTTCTGTGGCTGAAGGCGACAACAGAGCTAAAGATGCTATTGTTTCTGCTTTGGATTCTCCATTGTTGAACGATAATAAAATTACAGGTGCCAAAAACGTATTGTTGCTTATCGTTTCTGGAACTAATGAGATTACTCTTGACGAAATTGGAGAAATCAACGATCACATTCAAGATGAAGCTGGTTACAATGCAAATATCATTATGGGGGTTGGTGAAGACGAAACTCTAGGTGAAGCTATTGCAGTAACTATTATTGCTACAGGTTTTGATGTGGAACAACAAAATGAAATTGTAAATACAGAACCAAAGAAAATCATTCATACGTTAGAAGATGAGCAGAGAAGTGTTCATAATTTAACCAATAAACCGCTTGCTTCTTTTGACCTAACTGTTGATACACCGACAGCAAAAGTAGAAGATAAAGTTGTTTTTGATTTAGTTGACGATGATGAAACATTTACTCCAACTGCACAAGCTGTTGCTCCAGCAATCAATCAGGAAGAGTTAGTGGTGATGTCTGAGTTTATCAAAAATCTAGATGTAACTTTCGAAATTGTTTCGCCAATTACAGATATCGATTTTACTATTTCATCTCCTGAGGCGCCAGCTGTTCAGCAAGTACAGCAAGTACAGCAAGTACAGCAACAACAGCCGATTCAACCAGTGCAGCAACAAAGAGTTTTTGAAAAAGAAGAACAAACTGCTTTTTCTTTTGATCTTCCTTTGTTTAAGCAAGAGCCTGTAAGAAGAGAGCCAGTTATTGAGGATAACAGAGTTCTATTTGAATTGACAAATGAAACTCGTGAAATTAAAGTAAACGATCCAGTGCAATTTGTTCCTGTAACTGAAGTTTCAGACAACGGAATTATTAAATATTCTCTAGAAGAATATATGGAAGTTGAAAACGATTTATTGGCTTCTAAACCAGTTGAAAAAGTAGTTGAACCTACAATTCCAGAGGAATTAAATATTACATTGAAACCAAGAGTTGATTTTGCAAGTCAGCCAGATATTTCAACAACTTCTGAAGTTTCTCCTTTAGAATTAACTATTGAAGAAACATTGCGCTTAAGAGCAGAAGAAAGAAGAAAGAAACTAAAAGAATTTAACTATAAATTCCATAACAATGTTTCTAGAATCGATGAGTTGGAAAAAGAGCCAGCTTACAAAAGATTAGGAATAGATTTATCTAATTCTCAGTCTAATAATACAAATTCTAGAATATCTGTTGGAACAGACAGTAATAATGATTTACAATTACGTTCAAACAATTCATTTTTGCACGATAATGTAGATTAATTTTTAGAATCATAATATTGGGTAACCCGAAAATTGGATTTAATTTTCGGGTTATTTTTTTTATCTTCGCACAGAATTTCAAAATTTGACTTCTTAAATAGGTTTTTAAAGTGAATCTTATTTTCACCCTGAGCGAAGTCGAAGGGTTAAATTAATATATCAATTAATAAGCACTAGCTTATTCAAATAAAATATAAACATGAGTTTACAAACACAGATAATGGACGAAATTAAAACGGCCATGAAAGCAAAAGACACAGTAGCTTTAGAAGCTTTAAGAGCTGTAAAGTCAGAATTATTATTGGCTTCAACAGCTTCTGGATCTAAAGAAGATTTATCTGAAGATGAAGAAATTAAATTGCTTCAGAGATTGGTGAAAACTCGTAAAGAAAGCGCAAGAATCTTTACAGAGCAAAACCGTCCAGATTTAGCTGAACCAGAATTGGCTCAAGTAGCAGTAATCGAGAAGTTTTTACCAGCTCAATTAAGCGAAGAAGAAGTAGAAGCTGTAGTAGCAAAAATCATTGCTGAAACAGGAGCTTCTGGAATTGCTTCAATGGGTAAAGTAATGGGATTAGCATCTGCTCAATTAGGCGGAACTGCTGAAGGAAAAACCATTTCTACAATTGTGAAAAAATTACTTTCGTAAATAATAATTTTAGATTTTAGAGCTCAGATTTTAGATTTAATCTGAACTCTAAAATCTAAAATCATAAATAAAACTGACCTCGTAGTTCAACTGGATAGAATATCAGATTTCGGCTCTGAGGGTTGGGGGTTCGAACCCCTCCGGGGTCACTATAAAATTTAAAAGCCTAAGAATGTATATTCTCAGGCTTTTTTTATGGTTCAAAAATACATTCTTAACTTTGACTTTAATAATGGTTTACACATCACGAATTTTTAGTTGAAACTAAATATAAAACCAAAAGCATGACGAAAGAAGAGTCTATTAAAGAGTATTATTTTAGAATTAATAAGAGTATAGATTATATTAAAGAAAACCTTCATGAAGAACTTTCTTTAGAGAAATTGGCGGTCCTTTCAAATTTTTCAAAATTTCATTTTCATAGAATTTTCAAATCAGTTACAGGAACAACAATTAATGATTTTATTAAAAATGCAAAAATTGAAAGAGCCTTATTCTTCTTAATGAACAATCCTTCCAAAACGATTAGTGAAATAGCTATGGAATGTGGTTTTTTAAGTATTTCGTCTTTCTCAAGAGCTTTTCGTGAAGTTAAAGAGCAAACACCTTCTGAATGGCGAAAGTTATATAAAAATAGCAATATTGGTATAATAGATAGCAATATTGGAAAAATGCAGTCCGAAATCGAAAACTACCTTGCACTCAAATTAAATAATTTAAAAAATAATGAAATGAGTGAAACTATAAAACTTGATTTTGAGGTCAAAAAGCTGGAGGCATTTAATGTTATTTATATTCGAAATCTGAATATTCACAAACATGATAGTGAAACATTTGAAGATATGTTTAAACAGCTTTTTAGCTGGGCTTCTCCAAGAAATTTGGTAAATTTTCCTGAAACAAAAGCATTAACTGTTTATAGAAGTAATGCTAATTTATCGGGAATGCTTCAGGCAGATGTCTGTTTGTCTGTTCCTGAAAAAATAAGAGGAGAAGGAATAATTGGAAATATTACCATAAGTGGCGGATTGTATGCTATTTTCCATAAAGAAGCGCCAATGTCTGAATGTTTTAAAACATGGAATTACATTTACGAGGTATGGTTTGAAGAAAATGGCTATCAGCCAGATAATAGAAATTTCTTTTTAAGCCATTTAAATGATCCTAAACTGCATCCTGAAAATCATCACATTATTGATATCTACATACCAATAAAATTATTATGATAATGATGAAATTGTCAGTTAATGTCTCATTTTCCCTTTCGGGGATTGGCTTGCGATTTAATTTTAGAATGAAGTATTTCTAGTTTTAAACCTTTTAGCAAATAAATATAGTTCAGTAACGTCAAGGTTATAAACCAAAAGCGCATTCTTTTAATTATTAAAGAAATACGCTTTTAAAATTGTACATCTGTGCGAATGTCTCGCAAGATATTTACTTTGGCTGCTTTCCAGAATTTTTAATAATATAATAAACCGAAAATACAAAGACAATGCTATATATAACAGCCATTGCTGGATTCTCAAATTTTAGATTCTGAAAGTCAAATTGCTTGTATAAAGTGACGCCTAAAATGATGGCTACTATCCAAAAGACAAATGTAATAGGTTGGTTTTTATTTTCCATATTTAGATTGTTGGTTGTCAAAGATGTTTCAGATTTTGCTTTATAGATTGAATTTTTAAACTATTTAGAAATGCTTTTTTAAATGAAAAGGACAAAAAAGATAAAATTCTTCCTTGTCCTTATATTTTTTTAGAATTTAAAGAATATTATAAAGAGGGTTTAAATTTGCTTATTCCGCTAAATTCTTTATACTCTGAATATATATCAATACCAAGAAGTATCCATTTTCTAGTTCCTCCTGCCTGATATTCAAAGGTGTTTTTCTGTTCTGTTTTATTTATAGTAATGTACTCTGTAGACCATTCTGTACCAAAAGAGTATCCAGTTCTTGGAATCAATGCTGAACGAGCATTTTCGCCATCGCAAATAACGTACAATTCGATTTTTGAAAAGAGATCATCTTCAAGAGTAGTTTTTGAAAGATAGGTATTGCGACTTGAAGATTGTTTTTCGGTTTCGCTATTTTCAAATTCAAATTTTTTATCTTTTTGTTCATTGCCTGGTCTTGTGATAAAAGATAAAGCAAAAAAAGAAAAGAGAATGGCAACGGATAAGCCAACTTTTTTACGAATCTCTACTGCTTTTTTTGCACTAAAAATAATAAGCACTAAAACGAGTGCAAGGTTTAGTATTCCCCAGATTAACTCTATCATAATTTTATTTTAGATATATCAAAAGTACATTTTTATTTCAAAAAATAAGATAATCCTTATTTTAAATTATTAGTCGCAATGTGGCATTATTTCGAAATGATTTACTTTCTGGAAAACAAATTCTCAACAACCCAAGCAGGACCAATCAATAAAAACTGAAGATCTTTTAAGAAAGAAGGTTTTTTGCCTTCAATATTATGCCCGTAAAATTGTCCGATCCAAGCGATAACAAAAACGCCAATTGAGAATGCCCATAACGGTACAACTTGTCCGATATAATAATTTAAAATTAAACAGATTCCCGAGAACAAAGCAATTTTAATAGCCATTGCAACCGATAATCTAATGTAGAAAACCAATACAAAAAGCAGAACCACAAAAGCCCAGTTTTCGATAATAGGTAAATTTAGGTTTAAAGTATTGGCAATAATTGCGCTTGGAATACTCATTAACAAGCCAACGATAGAAAAGAAAATTGCGGGAACGCAAATGTAATGAATCGCTTTATTGGTTGGGTTCTGATGACTTACGGCATATTCTGCAAACCATTGGTCTAATGTTCTCATTGTTTGTGGTTTTAGGGTTAGATGCGTAAATCTAATAAAATTTCTTTTAGCTTTTACCGTGCTGAATTTTCATTATTTCATCTACAATCGAAATGGCTTTTTCTAAAGTAATTCCGTTTTCCTGATCTAGGGTTAAAGGATGATTTTCTTCAATCATTTTTATTTCTGGAATTAATCCTAAACCTTGTTCAATGGCGATTGATTTTAGAGATATGGTTTTGCCGTAAGTAGGAACATCAGTCTGCATCCAGCCAAAATAAGGCTCTTGGTGAATTCTATTTGGATCTTCCCATAAATCCATTCGAAGGCAGAAATTATCTTCGCTTATCGTTGTCCATACATTAAAAACCAAGTCTTCATGATAGTCGATTATCGGAATTATTAATCTTCCACGATGAAAAAAATGTTCTTCATCTACATAACACCAATTTCCTCCAAATTCAATTCGTTTTTCTCTTTCTTCTGGCGGAATAGCAAAATAATAAGCAGGAAATTCGTTTCCAAAACACAAAGGCATTTCGTCAAAAACTTCGCCGCAGCAAGAACATTTGTAAGTATACATTTTTAGTATTTTAGAGAATTTACATTTTGATTATATTGAAAAACATTGTCCCACAACTCATCAATAGCGATAAGCGCTTCATTTAACGGAATCACGTCCCATTTTCCGTTAGTTTCTGTTCCTAATCCTATGCTTTTTAGTTTCAGTAAAGCATCGTTTACATCAAAATCTAAATCGGTATTTAGTTTGGTTTGAAACCAAGATTCAATTTGATTGTCTAGTTCTTCGGCTGTTAAAGCTTCTTCGCTTTCGTGTAAAAATGTATAAGCAAGAATAGTTTCTTTCAAGGCTTCTTCTTCTGAAGAATTTAGTAAAGAATAAAATGCACCGCTATTGTTGCCGACATTCTTAAAATACAAACTGTCAGAAAGGGTTTTAGAGTATCTGATTTTCTTGTTTACAAAGTTGTTGTATTGACGGAAACAATAAGCACCTAAAATTCCTAATGCAATTAAACCTTGATTTAAAGAAGTTTTACTGTTTAGTAAATCGATGGTTTCGCCAGTCTGATAAGCTTCATACATATTAATCAAGGCAGGAATTACTTTGGCGCTTAATAAAGAAAGTCCGCCAAAAAGACCTGGAACCCAAAGCAGCAATTTATCTTTGAGAGACATTTTCGGAATGGCATTCGGGAAAATAGTTTCAAGATCGTTTTTAGGAACACGCTTAAAAATTTTCAGAGCAATAGAACCCGGATCAATTGGCATTTTACTTAACTTGACTTTCTTTTCTTTCAGGTAATCTGCTTCGCTGTAATTAAGATATATTAAGACACGATCATAATATTCAATTTCAACTTCTTTGGTCCAGAAAAAGTATTTTTTGACTTTTTCTTTCGCTTTATGATGTCCGCGAGCATAAAGTTCGAAATCTTTAAAAGCATTAAAATCGATAGAAAGATGCAATCCAATCAAATCAGATTCATTAAATGCATCGTTTAAAGCTTTTTGATTAATTCTGTAGTAATTACCGCGCTCGAGAACTTTCAGCAATGTTTCTTTAAAAACGGGAAAATCGCTTTTATTGATAAACTGTTCACGTTCTTTTTCGCTTAAATCGGGATCGTAAAGCGCGTAATGCTGTTTTAGATTTCGGTTAAGATTAAAAGATTCATAATGATAATAATGTTCGATAATTTCGAATAACTTTTTAAAATCATCAGCCTTTTGTGCGTTTTCGGCAAATGCAGCAATTTGCTTTTCCAGTAAGAATTCTTTATTAAACGGAATATAATGTTCTCTAGTCATGCGGACTTAATTTCGAGGCTTTTACAGAACGCAAAAATACTGCCTGAAATTTGATTTTGGGCTTTATGCGTGATGTTTTTTTAACGCAAAGAGCGCAAAGAATTTTTAATGAAGAAACTTAATAAAACCGCAAAGTTCGCAAAGCTTTGTGGTAATATAGTTTTCCCGCAGATTTTGCAGATTAAGCAGATAAAACAAAATCTCTTAGATCTGCTAAATCTGCGAGAGAAAAACTTTGCAAACTTTCCGTTATCCTTAGCGCTCTTTGCGGTAAAAAAACGATTAAGTAGGTAAACAAAAAAAAGTGAAATTTCCAATCGGTACCAGCGATTTGAAATTCCACTTTCTGTTCCAAAAAAAAAGTGACAAAAAATTAAAAAGCTCTCTATTAGAAAACCTTGCCTAAACTAAAAATTATTCACTACAATATTAGTACAAAACAAAATGATGGCTACGAGTATTTATACCTGTTTTTGTAAATGGTCAAAGATTTTGAATAGTTAGAGTGCAAAGGTTATTGCAATACCGATTTTTTTAATTCGATTACACCTTGAATATATTTTATTAATTCTTCTTTAGTAACTGCAAAAGGAGCTTTTTCGGCTTCGAAGTTCAAATACAGATTGGCAATACTTTCGGCATCAAGATTTTGAGCGAGGTAATGATGCTCTGTATATTCTATAAGATGGTCTACAAAACGTTCGCGCTGTTTTCCTTTTTCGACTGTTTCTAGATCGCCTTCTTTTATTTTTTCGATTACAGATTCTGGCAGATCGATTGTGAGATACATGCAGTTAACAGCAACTTTAGAAAGCAGTTCTTTGGGCACTCTTCCTGTTGCATCGCAATATGCGCAAGGTGCGGGAACCCATTTTAATTGGCGGTTTAAACGGCGGATATCATCCCAATCAACAAATCTTTTTCCAAGACATCTCGGACATTTTGTATCTGATCTTCTAAAAAAATTAAAAATGCTCATTGGTTTGTAAGTAGCTTAGTGGTTTGGTTGGCGCGAATTTAAATAATTAAGTAAGAAAAGTTTCTTGGTTTGCGATTTTTTTTAAGAAAATAATTCACAAAATCCCAATTTTATACAATTGGCATTGATTTAAAACAAATAAAAATAACGATTGCTAAAATCTGAAATCCCTGTAATTACTTGGCATACGAAGTTTTGGTCTTGTATTAGATTTAGTACAAAAAGGAAATGTGCATTGCTTTTTTAGTTGTGAGAAAAATGATACTTTTGTTTGTTAGAAAGGTGTTTTATTGAAATAAAAAACTTTAAAGAATTTTAAATATCTTTGAACTATGAGCACAGCAACAAAACCAAAACATATTGGCCGAAATATCAGCCGAATTAGAGAGCTTAGAGGTATGAAACAAGAAGCGCTTGCTATTTCTATCGGAGTAAGCCAGCAATCTGTTTCTAATAGGGAAGTGAAACCATCGATGACGAAAGACTAAATAAAATTGCCGAAGTTTTAGGCGTTTCTGCAGAGACTATCAAGAATTTTAGTGATGAAGCCGTTTTTAATATTATTGGTAATACAGTTACTAATCACGATAATTCTGCTTTATTTCAATTTCACCCAACATTCAATCCAATCGAAAAGCTGATTGAATCTTATGATGAAAATAAGAAACTTTATGAGCGTTTATTAGAATCGGAAAAAGAGAAGATTTCTTATTTGGAAAAGTTGCTTAAAGAGAAATAATATTTTCGAGAATAATATAAAATTGGAAAAGAGACTTTTGTGAAAAAGTCTCTTTTTTATTTGGTTCTTATGCGTTCAAATAGTAATTCAAAATTAGTTCTTCTCATATCTCTTATCACATATACTAAGGATAATTTGGCAATTCTAGATCGTGTCTTTTTAATTTCTTCTTTTATTGATAATTTACTATCAGAAGAATAAACAAAAACAAAGCTAAATTTTTTATCTGATTTAAATATTTGAATAAATTCTTCTTCTGAAATACTTTTCAAAGTACCATTAATATTTAAAGTTAAAGCATTTCCATTATAATGTTTATCGCATATATTTTTATAATAAGATTTCAACCCGGTACTATTTTCTTCATCTTTATAATACGTTAAGTATCGAGCAGCATTAATAATTTGACTAATTAAAACTCTTGTATCTTGACCTAGACCTTTCTTAACATGATAAAAATAAATTTTATTTTGATCTACTTTAATTAAATCTGCCATCTCAATAAAATTTAAATATGTTCGATCAGTGACAATAAAATCTTTAGTGTTTTTAAAACTCTCATTATATTCTCCTTCAGATTCTTCCGTCCATGATTTAAGAGGAATGGGCGGACAATTTTCAAAATCTATATCTTGAAAAAATATATTTAAATATTCGTCCAAGCTATTTCGATACAAGTACCACGCATTATCTAATTTAAAATATCTTTTTTGTTCATATTCAATTTCACCACAAAACCATAAATCTAAGGGTACACCAACAGAGAATTCAGTATCTTCATTTAGTTTATATCGGCCATACGTTTTTTTTAGAGATTCTATGAATTTTGTTTCATTGGTATCATCTATTAAACCAGTTTGAATTAGTGAATTAATAATATTATTATATCCAAAGGACGAAGCAAACTCAATTTTATCCAAAAGACCATCCTCTTCATTGTAAAATTGCGTTTCAATGGATTGCAGATATGGAAAAATATTAGGGCTATAAAAATCTATCGTTTCTTTATTTTTAAAACAATTGTATGCATAGTTTAATAAGGCATTATTTAGTTTCTCTTTAATTGGATTTAACGCAGAAGCTGGTAATCTATAAAATTGATTAAATTCCACTCCTTCGGTTTCTAAGACTTCTTTAATTTTTATTATCCTGTCAATTAATTCCTTATAGGTAAAATTTGATGAAACTTCGAGAGAAGAACTTCCAGTAATTGATAACTTTTTAGTAGATGTTTTTTTTTGTTTTATTCCTAATCTTTTAAAATCTGCTTCTTCGATTGATGCTAACATTGTTTTGTATATCTTGCCAAAATCATCTTCAAACGCAAGATTATAATTTTCTCTGAAATATCGTTGAGCACCAATTTCTGTTCCAAATAGTCCTCGTTCTTCTATTTGTTTAATCTCGGTTGAGCTTTTGTTGACTAATCTGGAGAGAACCTCCAAACCAAAAAAGTTATCTATATAATCTTCTAATAGGAAATGCCCATAATATCCTTTAGAAATAATAAAAATTGAATTTTTATCAAAAATAAAAAGAACAAAAGATGAATACTGAATTTTTATTTTATCTAAATCTGCTTCATCTTCAACAATTTCAGATAGAAATTCTTGCCAATAAGGAGGTTTTGTGTCTGTAGTAAAAACAAATAGTTTTGCCGACCAATCATCTAAACTTGACTCATTGGAAACTTGAATTTCTGAAAACTTGTTTCCGCTCTTAATATTATAAGTGCGAACGATTTTATCAATCAAGATTTCATTATTCTCACCAGCTTCAACAATAGAATCTTGAATTTTATAAAGTTTTGCATTAACAGTTTTTGACATATTCCTAAGTATTAATATTTTTTTGAATGTTAATTAAAAAGCAAGTTTCAATATTTGAATAAATACAATTTTACGGAAATCCATAGCTCACTAAATTTATTTTCAGACAATTATATCAATAAATAAAAACTCAATACCAAGTATTTATACGCATTTTGCAAAAACAATAAAAAACAAAAAAGCCCAACTTAAAAGTTGAGCCTTTCAAAAATTATCTAATTATCCAAATTGACAAATTATCTCATTGGCAAATTATTTAGCAGAATCTGATATTTCCTTCCCACAGGAATAATATCGCCATTTGACATCGTAAGATTTTTGGATGTAACAGCAGAAATTTTAGTTGTATTTACAATATAAGATCGGTGAACTTGAAGGAAATTCGCACAATCAATTTCGGCACTTATACTCGCAAGCGAGCCGTAAATAACAATTGGAGATTTTAATTTGCAGTTGTACAATTTCATGTAATTACCCAGACTTTCGATGTATAAAATATCAGAAAGAGGCGTTTCAATTACTTGTCCGTTCGAGCGGTACGAAAGTACTTTTTCGTCTGCGGTGTTTTCTTTTTTAAGATTATTTCCAGAATGATACGTTTTGGCTTTTTCGATTGCCTTTGAGAATTTATCAAACGAAATGGGTTTCATTAAATAATCTATCGCATCGTTTTGATAGGCCGAAAGCGCAAAGTCAGAATAAGCCGTTGTAACAATCGTAATGGGGCGTTTGGGCTGAAGTTCCATCAATTCTACGCCAGAAATCACGGGCATATTAATGTCGAGAAAAATAATATCGTATTGGTTTTCGTTGAGCAGTTTTATGGCTTCCATGCCATTAAAAGCGCTTCCAGAATGTTCCAGTTCGTCAAATTTGGAGATATGCGAAATCAAGGCTTTGTGCGCCGGCGATTCGTCATCAATTATTAGACAGCGGTAGGTAAGTGCCATATATTCAATTTTACGATAAACATCTCTTTATCTTTTTTACAGCTCAAATCGTGTTTTAGACCGTATACTTCTAGACGTCTTTTTAAGTTTTCAATTCCAATTCCCGTGCTCGAAAGTCGCGATCCCGAATCGAGATAATTGTTTTTTAAGGTAAAAGTAACGCTTCGGCAATTTACCTTCAAATCAAGATTGATAAAAGGTTCGGCAGTTTCGGCAGAAAACTTCACCGCATTTTCAACCAAGGGCAAAAAGAACAAAGGCGGAATCTCGATTTGATCGTGAACACCTTCAATTTTTTGCGTTACAGCTAGTCTTTCGTTTCTAAACGTGTAATATTCAATGTATTTTTTAATAAACGCAATTTCTTCCTGCATTAAAACATAATCTTTCTTAGAAGCTTCAATCTGATAACGCAGCATGTCTGAAAGATTCAGGATTCGATCTGGAACTTTTTCTGGTTCTGCCAACGCTTCTCCGTAAAGATTATTCATTGCATTCAATAAAAAATGCGGATTTAGCTGTTGTTTTAAAAACGAAAGTTCCGATTTGAAATTCATAATATCTTTATCGGCTTGGCTCATTTTTTTGCTAATAACAATATGCAGGAAATAAAAAAAACAGCCGTTTATAATAAGCGATACAATCTGAAGGGCTTTTAAATTTCCTAATTCCACAAGCGGAAGAAACCAATTCATGAAGAAATAAAAACAAGTCCAATATACGGCTAGAAGCGTGAAAAAGATTTTGAACCTTTTATGAAATAAAAAAGGCTTAATGATGCAGATGTTAAAAATCGTAATCCAGACAATACACGGAAAATACCCCATGGCAATTTTGCTGAGAATAAAAGTCCAGCTATGTCCGTCGAGTTTTACTTCGTCGTAAATGCAGGCGAAAATAACTAAATAAACAAGTGTGTTTACGATTAGGTTTCGTAGAAAAAAATTCTGGTAGATTTTTGCAATTGTCATAGCGGCAAAAATAATACAATCGTATAGTTTGTAAGTATTTATAAAGAAAAATTTATACCAACGCCATTCGTATAAATCGTACGCCATTGGTATAAAATTGCTGTTAAAATAGAGGTTTCTCCTTTATTTTTGAATTCGAATTTCTATACTCTTTTAAAAAAAATAAAAATGTACCAGTTTAAAGAATTAAAAGATGCCGATATGATCGTGGAGATTTTTAAAACAAATGTTCAGAATGAATCTGATCGAGATCATGTCATCGCAATGATGCAAAAGCATTTTCCAGAATATAAAATTAATTTTGATTTGGAAGACTGCGATAAAATTTTAAGAATTGAAGGTTTTGATTTGCAGTATGATAACGTTGTAAATCATGTTTCTCGTTTAGGCTATACTTGCATAAGATTGGAATAATATTTAAAATAACTTCAAAATTAAATCAGGTAAAAATACGCAGCTGTATTTGCTTTTTTTGTAAGTATTTTGCAGAATATTTTAATTTAAAATTAAATACAGAAATGATCGGTTTTATACTTTCGATTTTCCTTTTTCTTTTAGAACAGCTAACTTAATCAAGCTGTTTAAATTCTTATATCATTACTGCTTTTTCATTACGAAAAGGTTTGTGCTTTTTTGCATATTATTTTTCTAATTTTGTGCCCATGAAAAAAGCATTCCAACTCTTCGATTTTAGCCAAAAAGTCAACTATAAAAACGAAATTTTAGCAGGTTTAACTGTTGCAATGACTATGATTCCAGAATCGCTGTCGTTTGCTATTTTGGCTGGATTTCCGCCGTTGGTTGGTTTATACGCCGCTTTTATTGCAGGATTGGTTACGGCTATTTTTGGCGGAAGACCTGGAATGATTTCGGGCGGGGCAGGAGCAACGGTCATTGTTTTGATCGCCTTGATGAAATCGCACGGAATTGAATATGTTTTTGCCGCTGTAGCTCTTGGAGGTGTAGTTCAGATTTGTATCGGACTTTTTAAACTAGGGAAATTTATTCGGTTAGTTCCGCAGCCTGTTATGTTTGGTTTTGTGAACGGTTTGGCAGTTGTCATTTTTATGTCGCAGTTGGAGCAGTTTAAAACAATTGTAAACGGACAGGTTTCTTGGCTTCAAGGAACTCCGCTATATATTATGTTGGGTTTGGTCGCTTTGACTATTGCCATTGTTTTAATTTTTCCGAAGATTACAAAAGCGGTTCCAGCATCTTTAGTAGCTATTATGGTAGTTTTTGCTTTGGTAATTGTTTTTAATATTGAAACCAAAACAGTAGAAGATATCGCTTCGGTTCAAGGCGGATTTCCTCCGTTTCACATTCCGAATATTCCACTTTCTTTTGAAACTTTAAAAGTGATATTTCCGTATTCGGTCATTGTTGCGGCTGTTGGTTTGACGGAAGGTTTGCTTACGCTGAATCTAGTTGACGAAATCACAGGAACAAGAGGAAACAGCAATAGAGAATGTATCGCACAAGGAAGCTCAAATATCTTAAATGGCTTTTTTTACGGAATGGGAGGCTGCCCAATGATTGCACAGACTTTAGTAAATCTTGGTGCAGGATCAAGAGCCAGACTTTCGGGAATTATTGCAGCACTCACTATTTTATTGATTATTCTTTTCGGAGCTCCTGTAATCGGGAAACTGCCAATGGCGGCTTTAGTTGGGGTAATGATGATGGTAGCCATTACGACTTTTGAATGGGCAAGTTTTAGGATTATTAATAAAATGCCACGACATGATATTTTTGTTGGAATTCTAGTAGCTTTAATCACCATTGTGTTGCATAATCTTGCTTTGGCGGTTTTAATTGGTGTAATCATTTCGGCTTTGGTTTTTGCTTGGGAAAGCGCTAAGCGAATTCGCGCAAGACATTATATTGATGAAAACGGAATAAAACATTACGAAATTTATGGACCGTTATTCTTTGGTTCAACAGCAGCTTTTTTAGAAAAATTTGATATTCAGAACGACCCAGATCATATTATAATAGATTTTAAAGAAAGCCGTGTTTCTGATATGTCTGCAATAGAAGCTTTAAATAATCTGACTAAGAAATACAATCAGCTCAATAAAACAGTAGAATTACAGCATTTAAGTGCCGATTGCAGGCAATTGCTGAAAAATGCTGATGCGGTTATAAATGTTAATGTTATTGAAGATCCAACTTATAAAGTGGTTAGTTAATTTAGCTAATGTGCCAATTTGATAATTAGAAAATTGTCTTAGCGTTGTGTATAAACCATATTGCTGGCGCTTCTACAATTATAGACCATCAATAAAATTATCTAATTGTCACATTATCTAATTACCGCATTAAAAAACTCCTCCAACCGAAACTTTTCTAACTTCTGAAATCAGTTGTCCGTCATTAGTAAAACCTTCAATTAAAACCTGTATTTCTTTTTGCTGATTCTTTGGAATTTTAATTTGATAATCTGAACGATCATTTAACTCAATGTTTGGCATCCAGCCCAATGTGCCGAAATAATTAAATTCATCTTGATTTTCAAATTGAGCTGTTTTATAATTAAAATCTTTTGCGAAACCTTTTGTTACAATAAATGTTGTGAATTTTGGTTTGAAATAATTGTTTTTTTGTCCAGTTTTCATGAAAATTTTAATTGTACCATGTCCTATGGTAGAAGTGTCAGAACTTCCAGTCTGATCAATATAAATTTCATCTATTTCATCTAATGTAAGGTTGAAGAGTTGATCAAAATCGAAAACTAAAAAATTGTCAATATATACATTTGGAGATTTTCCAGATTCGCCAAGATAAGAACTTCTTCTTTCTTTTATATATACGCTAAAGTCAGTTGGATTAATGCCAGTTTCATAACCATTTGAAGATAGAAAACTCAATACAGTTCTAAATTCTTTGCCATCAAATTTAAAAGCTTTTGCCATTGGGCTCATGTCGTCTTTATGAGTAAAAACCTCTTTTTTGAAAGTGTTTTTTATTGCAACTTCTTTTAGTTCGCTAGCTTTCGTTTTGGGTGGCGGAAAATTAAAAACATTTTCAGAAGCTTTTAAAATGGGACAAAATGTTTTTTCAAATGATGGTCCTAAAACAAATCGAGGTTCATTTCGAGCTATTCGCGCTTCTATTTTTGTGGTTAAAGCAACATTTTTCTCATTGGTCATTTGTAAAGCCAAAACAGTTGAATCTTGGACAAAAAAATGTTCAAATTTGAAATCATTGTTCTGATCTATATTGGTTTGATCAAATTGATTGTTTTTTAATGCAACGAGAGAAATTTTGTTCTTAGAATTCGGTTTTAGTTCTTTCTCTACTTTTCCGCTTATGGCGAATCCTTTTTCAAATTCAAAACTAATTTTTGGTGGACCTGATTTAATGTTTTCCCATAAATATTTTCCTCTGCTCTGATTTAGCAGCAATAACTCTATGTCTTGTCTTCGAGTTTTATTTTCTGGATTAAAATAAAAATAAGCATCAGTTTCAGGTTTCTCTAAATAGGCATTTAGGTAAAAAGTGCTTAAAATTGTCTTTTTTTGATTGAAGCATACGCTCTTTTCGGGAAGAATGCTAATGCTTAAATCTGCTTTATTAACATCGGTTTTTCCAGATAATAGAATGCTGTCATTAGATGTTATTTTTGCTTCCAATGTTGTAGACGGAATCTTGTTTTCTTCAATATAGGTTAGCTTTTCTGTGATTTCATTTAAATCTTCATCCAATACTCTGATTACATTTACTCCATTTGGCAAATATTTTTTATCGAAATAAAAAGGCTGCTCCGTTTTATTGTTTTTGAAGCTGACTTCTTGTTGCATTGAATTCCCATTTTGCTGAATCAGAACGGTGAATTTTTTATTTTGATACGATTGAAGTCCTTTTTCGTTTGTTTTTAGAACAACAAGTAAATTGTTTCTGGCGGGATTATTAGGAGCACTTAAAATAACTCCAGTTTCTGCAATTTTGCCTAGAGGCTGTGTTATTTTTACTTTATCAGTATTTATTTTAAGGGTATATTTTTCGTTTAAATCGGCTCTTAGGTAAAAAGCCCCATTTCCCGTTTGGTTGGTATGAAAGTGAGTAATTTCATTTGATTTAGAATCCAAAATAACTCCATCGGCCACTTCTATTCCTATTTTATTGCAGTCTGTAATCTTAATTCCGATCGTATTAATAATATCATTTAAGATAATTCCTCCTTCTGGAAACAAGTTTACCTCTGCTGTTTTCCAATTAGGTTCAGTGGTTTGAAATGCATACGGAACGTTTTTATCAATAATTTCGATTGTCTCATTAAAGGAATCATCTTCCTTAAAATTATTCATCCAGTTTGTGTAGAAATGAAAATGATATTTGCCAGATTTAAATTTTTCGTTTAAATGAATTCCGCCAGAAAAAACACCAAATTGTGCAAAAAGTAACTGTTTCTGAACGATTTGGTCTTCGCCATTATAAACGATTAGTTGAACATTTGTAGTATTGCTGTTTGGAATGTTATAGTTTTTACTGAGAATATATCCTTTGAAGGCAATATCTTCATTATTTGTAAAAAGATTTTTATTGAATTGCACATGAATAACCTCGCGATCCTGAGAAAAATAATCATTAAGGTATTTGGTAATTTTGTCTTGATTGGATATAGCCTGTGCAAAAGATTGAAGGCAGAATAGAAAACTAAAAAACCTGATGATTAATTTCATAAATAGAAAATATTTGGCAATTATGATGCTTATAACGTAGCTCTAAAATTAATTAGAATAGTGTCTCAAAATGGTTAAAAGATTCATAATATTTTTAAAGTTTTAACAAAATAACTCGGCGAATGTGAAGCTGGTCAATTAAATAATTATAATGACTTAATATTTATATATGTTATCAAAAAATAAACCCGACAGGTTTTAAAAACCTATCGGGTCTAAACTTTGTTTGTCTTTATGTTTTTGTCAAATTATCTAATTATCAAATTGACACATTATTTAATTTAGCGAAGCATTGACTCAACATCACTCAATTTTCCGTCAATTTCACCCGTTTGTAGGCCTAGAATATGAGCAATTAAGGGATAAACGGAAACATTCTGAAACGTTTTCACCTTTTTATTGACTTTAAAAGCTGGGCCTTTTGCGTAAAAAATAGCATGCATATCTTTTTCATTATTATCATAACCGTGAGTTCCGCCTTTTATATGTGTGCTTTCTTTGCTTACTAAACTCCAACCTTTATCGGCCTCAATAACAAAATCATGAACACGCGGATTCGTTCCGTAATGTAGTCTTTCAGGAACTTCGGTCGATTTCCAGAATTTAATATGAGGAACTTTTTTCAAAGCAGTAGCAATAGAATCTTGATAGCCAGGTTTTGCCTGTAAGCTCATAATCGGATTAATTACGTCTTTATAACCCAACCATTCTGGTTTTAAGTAATCTAAAACGGCTACTTTTTTATCATTGCTAATATTGGCCATTCCGTGATCTGAAACGATAATTAAATTGATTTGTTTTCCGATAGGCAATTGATCCAATCTTCGAGATATTTCACCCATTATAGAATCCATCTTGATGACCATTTTTTTATTTTCAGACGAAAGTGGACCGAAATTATGACCCGTATGATCTGGTTCATCAAAATATAAAGTCACCAAATGCGGACGCTGTTTTTCTGGAAGCTGTAGCCATTTCATAACCGTATCGATTCTTGCACCATACGGAATTTTACCATCGTAATTTTTGAAATAACTTGGATTTCTTTTGTCAATATCAGAACCTGGCCAAAAGAAAGAGGCTGTTTTTACACCTTGCTGTTCGGCTAAATTCCAAATCGGATTTCCACCATAAAATCTCGAATCATTTTTAGCGTTGCTCGATAAGGAAAAAGATTGATTTAAAGAAGCATCATAAAAAACATTATTGATGATTCCGTGATGATCTGGATAAAGTCCTGTTACAATCGAATAATGATTTGGGAAAGTTTTACTAGGATATGAAGGTTTCATTGATTTTGCATGAACGCCTTCTTTTTCAATTTGCTTCAAATTCGGAAGATTGAATTGTTTGCCGTAATCCCAGCGAAAGCCATCCATAGAAACTAAAACTACATAGTTTTCTTTAGCATTTTGGGCTTGTAAAACGAATGAAAGCGAAAGGAAAACTAAAGATAGGAGTGAAGTAAAATACTTTTTCATTTTTAATATTATTGTGAAGCCACAAAGGTATTGATAACAGATTTTTTAAAGAAAAAGAGAATGTTAAATAAAAAAGATAGCCACGAATTCACGAATTTATTTTTTCTAATCGTTATGTTTATTTTTAGCCACAGATTAAACGGATTAAAAGGATTATAATCTGTGAAAATCTTTTTAATCTGTGGCAAACAAATCGCACGCAAAGTGTTCGTTTAATTTATTGACAAAGATTATAGAATCAATAATTCGTGAATTCGTGGCGAACAAAAAAAGCGCTAGAAGTAAATCCA
The DNA here is from genome assembly GCF_027111275.1 of Flavobacterium luteolum. Classification (NCBI taxonomy): domain Bacteria; kingdom Pseudomonadati; phylum Bacteroidota; class Flavobacteriia; order Flavobacteriales; family Flavobacteriaceae; genus Flavobacterium; species Flavobacterium luteolum. Next base: position 3,034,825 of record NZ_CP114286.1, read on the forward strand.
GCGCTTTTAATTTTTAAGAAGAGAATGAATTACATCATTCCTGGCATTCCGCCACCCATTGGCATTCCGCCTCCGGCATTTTCTTCTTTAATATCAATTAATGCACATTCTGTAGTTAAGATCATTCCAGAAACAGATGCAGCGTTTTCAAGAGCTACACGAGTTACTTTCTTAGGATCGATAATTCCAGCAGTAAGCATATCTACATATTCGTCAGTTTTTGCATTGTATCCAAAATCACCTGAACCTTCAGAAACTTTAGCTACAACAACAGAACCTTCAAGACCAGCGTTTTCAACGATAGTTCTTAATGGAGCTTCAACAGCTCGAGAAACGATTTGAATTCCAGTTGCTTCATCAGCGTTGTCAGCTTTTAAATCAGCTAAAGCAAGTTTAGCTCTCAATAAAGCAACACCACCACCAGCAACGATTCCTTCTTCTACAGCAGCACGAGTTGCGTGTAAAGCATCATCAACTCTGTCTTTTTTCTCTTTCATTTCAACTTCAGAAGCAGCACCAACGTAAAGAACAGCAACACCTCCAGCTAATTTAGCCAAGCGCTCTTGTAATTTTTCTTTATCGTAATCAGATGTAGTAGTTTCCATCTGACCTTTAATTTGGTTTACTCTGTTTTTGATGATATCAGCTTCACCAGCACCGCTTACGATAGTTGTATTGTCTTTATCGATAGAAACTCTTTTTGCGTTTCCTAACATTTCGATAGTTGTATTTTCAAGAGTATAACCTCTTTCTTCAGAAATTACAGTTCCACCAGTTAAGATTGCGATATCTTCTAACATTGCTTTTCTTCTGTCTCCAAAACCTGGAGCTTTTACAGCAGCAATTTTAAGAGCACCTCTTAATTTATTTACTACTAATGTAGAAAGAGCTTCTCCGTCAACATCTTCAGCAATAATCAATAATGGTTTTCCTGATTGAGCAACTGGCTCTAAAACCGGAAGTAATTCTTTTAAAGAAGATACTTTTTTGTCGTATAATAAGATGTATGGAGAATCTAATTCAACTTCCATTTTCTCTGGGTTTGTTACAAAGTAAGGAGAAAGGTACCCTCTGTCAAACTGCATTCCTTCAACAACATCAACGAAAGTATCAGTTCCTTTAGCTTCTTCAACAGTGATAACACCTTCTTTACCAACTTTAGCGAAAGCAGTAGCGATTAATTCACCAATAACTTCGTCATTGTTAGCAGAGATAGAAGCAATTTGTTTGATTTTGTCAGAATCGCTTCCAACAACTTTAGCTTGTTTTGCTAAGTCAGCAACGATAGTTTCAACAGCTTTGTCGATACCACGTTTTAAATCCATCGGATTTGCACCTGCAGCAACGTTTTTAAGACCTTCTTTTACGATAGCTTGAGCTAAAACTGTAGCAGTTGTAGTTCCGTCTCCAGCTAAATCATTAGTTTTAGAAGCAACTTCTTTTACCATTTGCGCACCCATATTTTCTAGTGCGTCTTTTAATTCGATTTCTTTTGCAACAGAAACACCATCTTTAGTAACAGTTGGTCCACCAAATGATTTTCCGATAATTACGTTACGACCTTTTGGTCCAAGAGTTACTTTTACAGCATTTGCTAATGCATCAACACCACGTTTTAATCCGTCACGTGCTTCAATATCAAATTTTATATCTTTTGCCATTTTAATTTTTGTTTAAAGTTTGATTTGTTTCAAGTTAAATGAAGTTTTTAACTTCATACCCAATACAATATATTTTTAGATAATTGCAAGGATATCGTCCTCACGCATAATCAAATAATCAGTACCTTCTAATTTTAATTCAGTACCTGCATATTTACCGTAAAGAACAGTATCTCCAACTTTTACAGTCATTGTATGATCTTTAGTTCCGTTTCCTACTGCAACTACAGTTCCTTTTTGAGGTTTCTCTTTGGCAGTATCAGGAATAAAAATACCTGAGGCAGTTTTAGTTTCAGCTGCAACAGGCTCAATAAGTACGCGGTCTGAAAGCGGTTTAATGTTTAAAGCCATGATTTTATATTATTATAAGTTATACGTTTTTTTCTGTTCTATAAACTTTCAGAAACTGTGCCATGCTAGAAAAACTGACATTATTTCTTAAAAAAAATGCCAGCTTTGACAGGCTGGCATTAGATTGTATATCGAGCTACTTTTTATTTTGCTGGTGCAGGTGTTGCAGGCGCAGGAGTAGTTCCTTGTGCTGGAGCAGCAGGTGCATTTACAGGAGCTTCAGTTTTATCAATGATTTTAGATTCAGTATCGCTTAAAGATCCAGAGAAGCTTAAGCTTGAAAGTAAAATTAGCACAATTAAAACAGTAGCCAAAGTCCAAGTACTTTTGTCTAAAAAGTCAGTTGTTTTTTGTACTCCACCTAACATCTGCGTTCCGCTGATTGTAGAAGACAATCCGCCTCCTTTAGGGTTTTGTACCATGATAACTACGATCAATAGAAAACAAACTATTGTGATTAAAACTAAAAAAATTGAAAATGTGCTCATTACTTAATTATTGTTATTGTTATTTTGTTGTAAAATCTTTATATCCGATATGCGGTCTGCAAAGAAAGTAATTTTTTCTGGATATTTCAAAATTAATATTTCATAAGCTTGAATTGCTTTTGTATATTTCTTTTGTTCCAGATATACTCTGGCCAAAGTCTCGGTCATTAGATACGAATTGTCCTCTATAGTAGTCTCAATTTGGACTGCTGGAGCACTTGTTCCAGGTTTAATTGGAGATATTTTCGGATTGGTTTCGATAAATTTATCGATAATTTCAGCCTTCTTTTGTCTCTCTTCTTCTTTAGCAGCTTCTATTTTTGCTTGTTCTTCTGGAGAAAGTTCGTTTGAGCGGTCAATTGGTTCTGTTCGAGATAATTGAAGCCATTCTTGGAACGAATGTTTTTCGCTAAGAGAAAAATCCAAAGGTTTTCCAATTTCTAAATGTTCAGCAGCCGTTTTTGCAGGTTCATTAGGCTCTTCTTCTTCGATTATTTCTTCGATCGGCTCTTCATTTTCCTCTCTAATCTCTTCTTCTTTATCTTCTTCGCGATCCTCAGCTTTGATAACCTCTTGAATTGCTTCTTTTGGTTCTGCAGGTTTTTTTGTTTCAGCTTCTTTAATCGAAGAGAGAATAGATCGCTCAACAGAATTCATTTTAAATTCTGGAATAATCATTTCTTCGATAACGCTGTCGTCTTCCTCTTCTTCAACCGAATTTAAAATAGGCTCTTCTATAATAGGTTCAGCTTTTATTTCCTCAGCTTTTGCAGATTGTTCAGTAGTTGCGGCTTCTGATTCTTTGATCGAACTTAAAATAGAATTTTCAATACGATCAAATTTATGCTCTTCAATTGTAATTATAGATTCAGGTTCAGTTATAGAAGGAGTTTCAGAAACTTTAATAGAACTTAAAATAGAGTTTTCAATACGGTCTATTTTAGGTTCTTCTGTTATTATCGTTTCTTCTTCTATTTCTTCTTCTGATAAGATTTCATTTTCTTCCTCAATATTTGAGACTGAATCAACAGCATCAATTTTATTTTCTGTTTCGATTACTGGTTTTTCAAAACTAACGGAATGCGCTTCTTTAATAGCAAGAAAAATAGACGGATCTATTTCTGGAAGTTTTTTTGGCTCTTCTATTATTATTGGTTTTTCAAAAGTAATAGAATGTGCTTCTTTTATAGCCAGAAAAATAGAAGGGTCAATTTCAGGAACTTTTTTAGGTTCTTCAATAATGACAGGTTCTTCCGCTTTTACTGGTTCCTGCGTTTTAATTGGCTCTTCGATTTTTGTAAATGAAGGAGTTTCTATAGTAGAAATTGGAGTTTCTTTTATTATTTCAGAAACAGCTTGTTCTTCAATGTCTGTTTTTATTTCAATAGCTTTCTGAATTTGTTCAGGCGAAATGATTTCACTGTCAAAAACAGTGATTTCAAGAAGATCTCTCAGTTTTTGCTCGTAGAAATCATTCTGAATAGAAGTGAAAGCTTCAGAAGTAATAAAATCAAATAGAACAGAACGATCAGCAGTATGCGCTGCTGTTACCTTTAAAGCATAATTATACTTAAAACTGTTTTGATTGTAAAGTCCTTTTAATCGCAATGCGCGTGCACTTTGAAAATACGGAAATTCATTCAAAACACTGCCTAATGCATCCGCCTGCTTTTCAGTAATAGCATCGGGTTTGTTCATTAAGTAGGTATAATCGCTAACGTTCATTCTTTATTTTTGGTTTAATCGGTTAATTGTTTAATCGTTTATTCGTTTTGTTTGTTTTATCGATTAAACGATTAAACAAACAGGCAAAACTACCATTTTGCTAATGACTCATTAAAGATATCTTGTGTAATTCTTTCAAAAATAACTCTAATTGCTTCACTTAAAACAGATCCTGTTGGTAAGTCTCTTCCTGGGAAATCATAATAGAATTCAAAAGATTTCTCAAAATCATCTGTTTCTTTCTTTTTATTCATAAAACGAACATTAACACGAATCGATAAACGGTTTTGAGCAGCTTGCTGATCGGCAGTTGCTGTCATTGGAGTAATTCTGTAATCTGTAATTTCTCCTTCATAAACCAAATCACCTCCATTACTGACTAAATTTAAATTGGTTTGATTCATAATCAAATCCTGCAAAGCCAAGGTAAAAGTTCTATCGATTCCAGGTTCAATTAAATCGGCATTATTTTGAAAGAAGTTAACTTGAAATGTTTTAGCATCGATTTTTCCAGTTCCTGTAAAGTTATAAACAGAACAGCCACTCAACATAAAAAGGCTTAAAAGTGCAAAAAGAGAATATATTTTTTTCATAATGTATATTAGTCAAATTCCAATATTTTGAAATTCCAAATTTCGCCAAATATACTAATTTGGGATTTGGAATTTAAAAATGGAGATTTATTATAGGTCGAATTGCTTGATTTTACGATATAAAGTTCTTTCGGAAATACCAAGTTCATCTGCCGCAGCTTTACGTTTTCCTTTGTTTTTTTCTAATGATTTTTTGATCATTTCAATTTCCTTTTGCTCTAAACGTAAAACTTCTTCTTCCTCGATAGTTTCAGCAAACAAGTAATTGTCATCTTGCATCTGATAATTATCTTCACGTACAGCAGGAGTTGTCATAACAGCGGTTCTTGGTTCTTCCTCAAAATCAATTTCGCTGTCATTCTGCTGATTTCCGTATATTTTCTGAATCAGATTCGGATTGATATCCTGTACTTTAGAAGTTCCGTTTTTCATTAACTCCAAAGTCAGTTTTTTCAAATCGTTCAAATCGCTTCTCATATCAAAAAGCACTTTGTATAAGATGTCTCTTTCCGTACTGAAATCGCTTTCTTTTTTGCTGTCATTAATAACAGAAGGTAAATTGCTTCCTTCAGCAGGCAAGTACGATTGTAAAGTAGCAAGACTGATATCTCGATTCGTTTCTAAAACAGAAATCTGCTCAGCGACATTTCGCAATTGACGAATGTTTCCACTCCATCTGAATTTTTGTAAAAGCTGAACAGCATCATCGTCCAATCTTAAAGGCGGCATTTTATATTTATGGGCAAAATCGGCCACAAATTTTCTGAACAACAAATGAATATCGTCCTTTCTTTCTCTTAAAGGAGGTAAAGTAATTTCTACAGTGCTTAAACGGTAGTACAAATCTTCACGAAATTTACCTTTTTCAATAGCATTAAATAAGTTCACATTGGTTGCTGCAACAATACGAACATTTGTTTTTTGAACCTGAGAGGAACCTACTTTTATAAATTCACCATTTTCAAGTACACGAAGTAATCTTACTTGAGTAGTCAGTGGCAATTCACCAACTTCATCGAGAAAAATTGTTCCGCCATCGGCCACTTCAAAATAACCTTCACGAGTACTTGTTGCACCTGTAAATGCACCTTTTTCGTGACCAAAAAGTTCACTGTCAATAGTTCCCTCAGGAATTGCACCGCAGTTTACGGCAATATATTTACCATGCTTTCTGTGTGAAAGCGAATGTATAATTCTTGGAATATTTTCTTTACCAACGCCACTTTCCCCAGTTACCATAACCGAAATATCAGTTGGAGCAACCTGAATGGCTTTTTCAATGGCACGATTTAATTTCGGATCATTTCCAATAATCTCAAATCGCTGTTTTATTGCTTGAACTGTTTCCATATCGATTTTGTTTCAAGTTTTTTTGTTTCAGGTTTCAAGTTTTAAGCTTTGACCTTAAACGCTAGGCTTATATTTTTTTTCTTTTTGCCACAGATTAAAGTGATTAACACAGATTACCTAAATTATAAAATATATCTTTTGTATTGTAGAGATTTTGTTTGAAAATTTACAAGCAATCCTACTTCTGAATCTGATAGTTTTATGTAATTTAAAATCTGAGCAATATGTTCATTTGAAAATTCTTTTATTGCTTTCACCTCTAAAACAATGTCTTCATTAATAATGAAATCTGCATAAAATTTATGAGGTAAAATAATTCCTTTATATTCAATTGAATATTCTTTTTCTCTTTCGAAAGGAATATTATTTTGTTTAAATTCTAATTCTAAAGCGTCTTTGTAAACTACTTCTAACAAACCTGGTCCAAGATTTCTGTGAACTTCCATACAAATTCCAATAATCTTGTAAGTGTCGTTTTCTTTATAGTGTTGCATCAATATTTATTTTACCACAAATCTAAAAGAAATAAAGTAAGAAAAATAATTCAAAAAAAATCATTTTAATCCTTTTAATCTGTGGCAAAAAAATTAATTCATGCTACTAAGCCCAACCGCTTCACCTTTTAAAGTTCCCGAAGTACAGCTTGTGATTTTTACGTTTACGAAATCTCCAATTTTATAATTCTCTTTTGGGAAAACCACTGTAATACTCTGAGAATTTCTTCCAGAAAATTCATCTTTAGATTTTTTAGAAACTTTCTCTACCAAAACTTCAACTGTTTTTCCAACAAACTCTTCGCTTCTAAACCAAGCGTGTTTTTGTTGTAAATCAACAATTTCTTGTAATCTTCTGGCTTTGGTTTCTTCCTCAACATCATCCTTCATTTTTCTTCCAGCCAAAGTTCCAGGGCGTTCAGAATACGAATACATATAACCGAAATTATATTTTACATATTCCATCAAGCTCATTGTATCTTGGTGGTCTTCTTCAGTTTCTGTTGGAAAACCAGCAATCATATCTTGCGAAATCGAAGCATCAGGAATAATCGCCTTAATTTTATCAATCAAAGCCATATATTCTTCACGAGAATGCAGACGATTCATTTCTTTCAAAATTCGGTTACTTCCAGACTGAACTGGTAAGTGAATATGTTTGCAGATGTTTGGATATTTCGCAATAACATGAAGAATACTCTCATGCATATCCTGCGGATTTGAAGTCGAAAATCGAATACGCATTTTAGGAAAACCAACAGCAACCATTTCTAACAATTGATCAAAATCGACCGCAGTTGCTTTTTGCATTTCAGAAGCATTTACAAAATCTTTTTTCAATCCACCACCGTACCAAAGGTAACTGTCAACGTTTTGTCCTAAAAGTGTGATTTCTTTAAAGCCTTTTTCCCAAAGATCTTTAATTTCATTCATAATACTTTGCGGCTCACGGCTACGTTCACGGCCACGTGTAAAAGGCACAACGCAGAACGTACACATATTATCACATCCGCGAGTGATCGAAACCAAAGCAGTAATTCCGTTGCTCATTAAACGAACAGGCGAAATATCTCCGTAAGTCTCTTCTTTTGATAAAATTACATTAATGGCGTCACGTCCTTCTTCAACTTCAGCCAATAAATTCGGAAGATCTTTATAAGCATCTGGGCCAACCACAAGATCAACTATTTTCTCTTCTTCCAAAAACTGACTTTTCAAACGCTCAGCCATACAGCCCAAAACGCCCACTTTCATTTTCGGATTAGTACGCTTTACTGCATTATATTTCTCTAAACGCTTGCGAATAGTTTGTTCTGCTTTATCGCGAATAGAGCAAGTGTTTACCAAAACCAAATCGGCTTCTTCAAGAACTGAAGTTGTGTTATATCCTCCGTCAGACAAAATGGAAGCTACGACTTCACTGTCCGAAAAATTCATCGCACAGCCGTAACTCTCTATAAATAGCTTTTTAGTATTCTCAGGTTTATTTTCCAAAACAAGACTTTCGCCTTGTTTGCTTTCTTCAATAATCTTTTCCATTGTAAAAATTCAAAGTGCAAAGATAGCGTAATTGAATCTAATATGACAAGATGTCAGATAAAGAATTAACAATGTTTTGAGAAATGTTCAGAGCCAGTGTTTTGTGTGCTTTTAATGATAATTAGAAGCTATTTCCAGCTTTCCACTCCATCCCGATAGCTATCGGGACATAAAAAAAGCAAAGTTTCTAATGTTGTAAAAAGAGCTTCCGCTGGTCGCTTTTTTAAAACAAGAAACTTTTGCTTTTTTTATTCCGGGCTTTCCGCTATAATCTGGGCTAGGAAATTCGATTTCAAAAGAAAACTTTACTAAAGTAAGTTGTAAATTGAATCAGAGATTTTAAGAAATGTTTTTTACAATTTAAAATTTTAGCTCTGAAATCTAAAATTAAAAGGGATTTCTTGGTTAAAAATCACTAAAAGTTATACCTATATATATTATCGAGATTATTACAGATAAATCTGCAATTTTAAGTTTCATAATATCAAAATACCTCAAAAATGCATTCGTAAGGTTAATATTTAAAAAAAATAAATACTTTTGTTGCAGAAAAATAGAGCAATGGCAAAGAATTTAGTAATAGTGGAGTCACCTGCAAAGGCGAAAACGATCGAGAAATTTCTTGGGAGTGATTTTCAGGTGGAGTCAAGTTATGGACACATAGCGGACTTACCATCAAAGGAAATAGGAGTAGATGTAGAAAATGGTTTTAAACCTAAATATGAAGTTTCTCCGGATAAAAAAGCCTTGGTAACGAAGCTGAAGTCACTTTCTAAAAATGCCGAAACGGTTTGGTTAGCATCCGATGAGGACCGCGAGGGAGAGGCTATTTCATGGCACTTGGCGGAAGAATTAAAGCTAGATAGAAAAAAGACCAAACGAATTGTTTTTCATGAGATTACAAAATCTGCGATTCTCAAAGCAATCGATAATCCAAGAGAAATTGACTATAATTTAGTAAACGCACAACAAGCACGTCGTGTTTTAGACCGTTTAGTGGGTTACGAATTATCTCCGGTTTTATGGAGAAAAATTAAAGGCGGACTTTCAGCTGGTCGTGTACAGTCGGTTTCTGTGCGTTTGATTGTTGAAAGAGAACGCGAAATACAAAGTTTCAATGCAGTTGCAACTTATTCTATTGTTGCAGAATTTGTAAACGAAGCAGGAAAAGCTTTCAAAGCAAAACTTCCAAAAAACTTCAATACTAAAAAAGAAGCCGAAGATTTCTTAAATCAAAACATCGGTTCTAAATATAAGGTAGCAGATTTAGAAACTAAACCTACCAAAAAATCTCCAACAGCACCTTTTACAACTTCTACGTTACAGCAGGAAGCAGCAAGAAAATTATACTTGCCAGTTGGAATTACCATGCAATTAGCGCAGCGTTTATACGAAGCCGGACTTATTACTTATATGAGAACCGACTCGGTAAACCTTTCTAAAGAAGCAATGGATGCTGCACAAGCAGAAATCATAAAATCGTACGGGAAAGAATTCTCTAAACCGAGAACTTTTGCAAATAAAAGTAAAGGAGCTCAAGAGGCGCACGAAGCAATTCGTCCGACAGATATGTCTCGTCACACCGTAAATATCGACCGTGACCAAGCTCGTTTATACGATTTGATCTGGAAAAGAACTTTGGCTTCGCAAATGAGCGATGCACAGTTGGAAAGAACAAATGTAAAAATTGAAGCAGATAACCATAGTGAGATTTTTACAGCTTCTGGAGAAGTATTGCTTTTTGAAGGTTTCTTAAAAGTGTACTTAGAAGGACATGATGATGATGAGGAAGAGCAAGAAGGAATGCTTCCAGCTTTAAAAGTAAATGAGAAACTGGCAAATAACTATATTACAGCTACTGAACGATATTCAAGACCGCCTGCACGTTACACTGAGGCATCTCTAGTTAAAAAATTAGAGGAACTTGGAATCGGACGTCCGTCAACTTACGCACCAACAATTTCTACAATTATCAATAGAAATTATGTTGAAAAAGGAACTCTTGAAGGCGTAGAGCGTAATTATACACAGCTTACTTTGCAAAATAGTAAGGTAGGAGAAAAAGTTCTAAAAGAAAACACAGGTTCAGATAAAGGAAAATTGGTTCCTACAGATATCGGAACGATTGTTACTGATTTCTTGGTAAAGAATTTCGGAAACATTCTAGATTATAATTTTACTGCAAAAGTTGAGCAAGACTTTGATGAAATTGCCGAAGGAAATATTGACTGGGCAAAAATGATGCAGGATTTCTACAACAAATTTCACCCAAATGTAAAGGAAGTTGAAGCAAATGCAGAACGTGAAAGTGGAGAAAGAATTTTAGGAAAAGATGCAGATGGAAGACAGGTTTCTGTTCGTTTAGGAAAATTTGGACCAATGGCGCAAATTGGAGAAGCAGACGATGAAGATAAGAAGTTTGCTAGTTTAATGGCGGACCAGAATATTGGAAATATTACACTTGAAGAAGCTCTGAATTTGTTCTTGCTTCCAAAAAGTTTAGGAGAATATAAAGGAGAAGAAGTTGAAGTAAACAATGGCCGTTATGGACCTTATGTTCGTCATGGAAGTGTTTTTATATCATTACCAAGAGGAGAAGATCCGCTTAATGTTTCTAAAGAAAGAGCTCAGGAATTAATTGACGAAAAAGCACTTGCTGATGCGCCAATTGCGGTTTACAAAGGCGAAGCTGTTCAAAAAGGAGTGGGACGTTTTGGACCATTCATTAAATGGAACGGACTTTTTGTAAATGTGAGCAAGAAATACAATTTTGATAATCTTTCTCAAGCTGATGTTGAAGAATTGATTGAAGATAAACTTCAGAAAAACATTGATAAAGTTATTCATAACTGGGAAGAAGAAGGAATTGTAGTAGAGAAAGCCCGTTGGGGACGTTCTGTGATTCTGAAAGGTAAAGTCAAAATTGAATTAAGCAAAGATGTTGATGCAACAAAATTAACTCTGGCTCAAGTTCAAGAAATGATTGCTGCTAAAGCACCTGCAAAAAAAGCGCCTGCAAAGAAAACTGCGGCTAAAACAACAACAGCTAAAAAAGCCCCGGCTAAAAAAACAACTGCTAAAAAGAAATAAATATAGATGGAATTTGATTTTCTAGAACCAGTTAATGATGCAATTGTAAGATTCGTCGGAGGACTGTCTTCACAAGAGCTTGGGAGTAAAGTTGTTTTTCATACCCAAGATCAGTTTCCTGATATTGCGCAGATAAATATTGCTATTATCGGTGTTTTAGAAGACCGTACAAACATCAATATGATTAATGAAGTTAATCTTTCTGCTGTACGTAAAAAGCTTTATAGTATGTTTCCAGGTAATTGGGATGCTTCGATAGCAGACCTTGGAGATATACTTGCAGGCGATTCTGTAGAGGACACTTATTTTGCATTAAAGAAAGTTACAGCTGCATTAATCAAGAATAAAGTCATACCTATAGTCCTAGGAGGTTCTCAGGATTTGACCTATGCTTTGTATCGTGCTTACGATGATTTAGAGCAGATGGTAAATTTGGTTGCAGTGGATAATAAATTTGATTTTGGTAAAGAAAATGAGTCGGTTTCTGCTAACTCTTACCTGACAAAAATTATTATTGATGAGCCTAATAATCTTTTTAATTACTGTAATATAGGATATCAAACTTATTATAATTCGCAAGAAGAAATTGACTTGATCGAAAAGTTGTTTTTTGATGCTTATAGATTGGGTGAAATTTCTAATAAAATAACTTTGGCAGAGCCAGTTTTTAGAGATGCAGACTTGGTTAGTATAGATTTAAATTCTGTAAAATCTTCTGCTTCAGCTAATATGGTTACTTTTGAGCCAAACGGATTTAATGGAAAAGAGATTTGTGCTTTGGCTAGATATGCTGGTATCAGTGATAAAGTTTCTTCTTTTGGAGTATTCAATCATAACAGTACATTGGCCGAATCGGCTATTATTGCTCAGATTGTATGGTATTTTATTGAAGGATATCACTACCGCTCAAAAGAATATCCATTTGGAAGTAGGGCTAACTATTTAAAGTATATAGTTCCGTTAGAAGATGAAGAACTGATATTCTATAAAAGCGATAAAACTGACCGTTGGTGGATCGAAATTCCATATGAATCAAATGGCAGCAATAAATTGAAAAGAAATACGTTATTACCTTGTTCTTACGAAGAATATTTGTCGGCTTGCAATCAAGAATTGCCAGAAAGATGGTGGAAAGCGCAACGAAAAAATGCTCTGTAGAACAAAAATATAAGTGAAATCTTAACTTTTTAAAACCTCTTTAAAAATGTTAATTTTAATTAGTAAGAAAAAGCTTATATAATATAAAAATTAACGTTTTACGTCGATTTTTTGAAGCAGTTTGTCGATAAAATATTTTTTTTTTATTTTATTTAACATTATTTTTGAACGATAAAATAAATTCGCAAGTAGTATTGTTTTTTAGATAAATAATAAATACGTTTACGGACTTTTAATAATGAATAGATAATCCCAAATTTATATGAAGAAGTTTATTGCATTTGCAGCAATGTTAACACTAGTAATCGGCTGTGGTAAGTCTGGTGACAAAGGTGAATTAGTCGGTGTTACAGGAGGGAAATGGCATCCCGAGAAGCCTTATGGAATGACATTAGTTCCGGGTGGATCTTTTATTATGGGTAAATCAGATGCTGATTTAGCTAACGTGGAAGATGCTCCAACTAAAACTGTAACTGTTCGTTCATTCTATATGGATGAAACTGAGATTACAAATAGTGAGTATCGTCAATTTGTGGAGTGGGTAAAAGACTCTACAATGAGAGTTCGTTTAGCGATCTTAGCAGACGAAACTGGACAGAAAGCTACTGATGGAAAAGGTAAAAAAGCCGGAAGTATTGCTGATTATGCTTTTAACGACTCTGATCCAGAAAAAATGACAGCTTATGATAAATATATGTATGATAACTACTATAGTGTTGGTACAAAGGATGATCCATATGCTGGAAGAAAATTAAACAGAAAAGTAAAATTAATTAAAGATACTAAAGCTTATCCAGACGAGTACTACGCTGAAGTAATGGATTCTATGTATTTACCAATTGAAGAATCATATAATGGTTTAAGAACAATTGACGTAAATAAATTGAAATTCCGTTATTCTTGGATGGATATTCAAGCTGCTGCAAAAGCAAAAGTTGGAAAAAGAAGTGACTTCGTAAAAACAGAGCAGGTAAATGTTTATCCTGATACTGCAGTTTGGATTAAAGATTTTGCTTACTCGTACAATGAGCCAATGCATAATGATTATTTCTGGCACAAAGCTTACGGAGATTATCCAGTAGTGGGTGTGACTTGGAAACAAGCTAAAGCATTCTGTGCTTGGAGAACTTTAAACAAAAACAGCTACATTAAATCTAAGAAAAAAGGACGTGACTTAGTAAACTCTTTCAGATTGCCAACTGAGGCAGAATGGGAGTATGCTGCTAGAGGAGGTCTGGAGTCTGCTACTTATCCATGGGGAGGTCCTTATACTAAGAGTGATAGAGGTTGTTTCTTAGCAAACTTCAAACCAAGTAGAGGAGATTATGCTGCTGACGAAGCGCTTTACACAGTTGAAGCTAAATCATACGATGTAAATGGTTACGGATTATACAATATGGCAGGAAACGTGTCTGAGTGGACAGATTCAGCTTATAATCCAAACGCTTACGAATATGTATCAACAATGAATCCAAACGTAATTGATGGTAAAAACCAAAGAAAAGTAGTTCGCGGTGGTTCTTGGAAAGACGTTGCTTATTTCCTACAGGTAAGTACACGTGACCACGAATATGCTGATTCTGCAAGAAGTTATATCGGATTCAGAACTGTACAAGATTACATGGGTACTCAAGTTACAGGAAACAGAAAAAAGTAATTTTATAATTTTATCAATATCCAACAAATCTATTTTAAACCTAAAAAAAAAGTATTATGGCATTATTAAGTAAAAAAGCAATGAATTTCGCTTATGGTATGGGAGCGGCAGTGGTAATCGTTGGAGCGTTATTCAAAATTACTCACTTTGAGATTGGACCATTAACAGGTACAGTTATGCTTTCAGTAGGATTAGTTACTGAGGCTTTAATTTTCGCGCTTTCTGCTTTCGAACCAGTTGAAGAAGAACTAGATTGGACTCTAGTTTACCCAGAATTAGCTAACGGACAAGCTAGAGAGAAAAAAGCTAAAGCTGAAACTCCAACTGACGCTCAAGGATTATTATCTCAAAAATTAGATACATTATTAAAAGAAGCTAAAATTGATGGTGAATTAATGTCAAGTTTAGGAAACAGCATCAAAAACTTCGAATCTGCTGCTAAAGGAATTGCTCCAACTGTAGATTCAATCGCTGGACAAAAGAAATATTCTGAAGAATTATCAGTTGCTGCTGCTCAAATGGAGTCATTAAACAGCTTATATAAAGTTCAATTAGAAAGCGCTTCTAGAAATGCTGAGGCTAACAAAGAAATCGCTGAAAATGCTTCTAAATTAAAAGAACAAATGGCATCTATGACTGCAAACATTGCATCTCTAAACAGTGTTTACGGTGGTATGCTTTCTGCAATGAGTAACAAAGGATAATTAGTTTTTAACTAATATTAAATTTATTAATAAAGAACTAATTAGAAAAAAATGGCAGGAGGAAAATTAACCCCTAGACAGAAGATGATTAACCTGATGTATCTGGTTTTCATCGCGATGTTAGCAATGAACGTATCAAAAGAAGTTATTTCTGCTTTTGGTTTGATGAATGAGAAGTTTGAAGGTGCAAACACTACTTCAACAGAAACAAATGCAGGTTTATTAACATCTTTAGATCAAAAAGCTGCTGAAGCAAAAGGAGAATTCGCTATTGCTGCAGTAACAGCTCACAAAGTTGAAACAATTACAAAAGAATTTTATGATTATATAGGTACTCTTAAAGCTCAGGCTGTTAAAGGTTTTGAAGTTGATAAAGCAACTGGAAAAATGCCTTACGAATCTATGGATAGAGGAGATAATATCGATGACTGGTTTACAGGAGACGGTTACACTAAAAAAGGTAACGAAATTATTTCTAAAATCGAAAAATATAAAGCTGATATTAAAGCTGCTTTAGGAACAGACAAAAAATACGCTGCAATTATTGCGGAAGTTGAAAAGAAATTTGATGTTTCTGATGTTAAAAACAAAGAGGGAATTAAAGAAAAATACTTAGCGTACCACTTTAAAGGATTCCCTGCTATCGCATCTGCTGCTAAACTTTCAGCTTGGCAAAATGATGTTAAAAAAGTTGAAACTGACGTTTACAACAGTGCTTTAGGTAAAGCTGCAGTTGCAGCTGCTTCTTACAGCAATTACCAAGCAATTGTTGTTTTAGATAAAAACGCTTATTTCCAAGGTGAAAAAGTTACTGGTAAAGTTGTTTTAGGTCGTTACGACGAAAACACTACACCAACTTCTTTCCAAGGTCCTGGACAAATTGTAAACGGACAAGCTGTTATCTCTTTAACTGCTGGTGGAGTTGGAGAACAAGATATCAACGGACAATTTACTTTCTTAGAGGATGGAAAAAATATTCCTTTAAAATTCTCTGGAAAATATGTTGTAGTTCCAAGACCAAACGCAGCTACAATTTCTGCAGACAAAATGAACGTAGTATATAGAGGAGTTGTTAACCCAATCTCTGTATCTTTCGCTGGTGTTGATGCAAACAAAATTGTTGCTAGTGCTCCAGGATTAGCTTCAGCTGGAAAACCAGGAAAATATAATATGAGCCCAGGTCAAGGTACTGAAACTACAATTTCTGTAACTGGTACTTTACCAAACGGTGACAAAGTAACTGATAAGAAAACATTCAGAATTAAAGGTATTCCTGGTCCAACAGGAACAATTAGAGGTGAGATGGGAGTTGTTAAAGGTCCTAAATCTAACTTAGAGATTGCTACTATTGGAGCTAAACTTCTTGATTTTGATTTTGAAGTTGGTTTAGATGTTGTTGGATTCAACATGAAGATTGCTGGACAGCCTACAGTTGTTGTTACAGGAAACAAAATGAATGCACAATGTAAACAAGTACTTTCAAGAGCAGGTAAAGGAGACCAAGTTACTATTTCTGAAATTAAAACTAAACTTGTTGGAGCTGGTAGTTATTTATTGCCAAGAACTGCTCCTGTAATTTACGAAATACAATAATAAAGTAGTGCAGACTACATTCAATATCTTATACGATACCACGATGAAAGTAAGAAATTTTTTAATAGCTATTGTTTCTATCGCTGGAGGTTTTGCTTCTCATGCGCAATCTAACTTGCTTAATGCTAAAACTCCTGCTCAGATTGGACTTAAAACTCCTGCTCAATTAATCTCTGATAATGATAAGCCTTTGGCTTATGGTTATGTAGATGATAGAGATATCCTGATGGGAAAAACAACATGGGAAATCATTGATTTAAATGAAAAAATCAACTTTCCAATGTATTTTCCGGTAGATACAGCTAATATTGGTCCTAACAGACGTTCTCTTTACGACGTTTTAACTAAAGCTATTAAAGGTGGAAAAATTACTGAAGTTTATACTGATAGTTATTTCAACACTAAAAAATCTATGAAAGACATCGAAGGATCATTATCTCGTATTGATACAACAGATGCAGGTAGAGAGTTAATTAACCAATATCCTGATGACTACAAATCACGTGTTGTGAAGAAAAAAGTAGTTTCTGGTAAAGGTAAAAACAAATCGGTTTCTTATGTAGAAGAAACAGTTGGGCCAACAAGAACGGTTCCTGCTGAATATATCTTGAAACAAGATCTTACTGCTGCAGATGTTACTCAGTATAAAATTAAAGGATACTGGTATTTTGATAAACGTCAAAGTGAATTAAAATATCGTTTACTAGGAATTTGCCCAGTAACTCCAGACGTTTATACAATGAATAGTGATGAAAAGGATTATATTGAATTGTTTTGGGTATTCTTCCCAAATGCCAGAGAAGCACTGCATGAAGCAAAAGCTTTCAATGACAACAACTCAGCTCTTCCAATCTCATTTGATCAGATTTTAAATTCAAGACGCTTTAACGCTGTTGTTTACAAAGAAGAAAACCTTTATGGAGACAGAGCAATTAGCGATTATATGAAAGACAACGCTCAAAATCAGTTGTTGGAATCTGAAAGAGTGAAAGAGAAAATTCGCAATTTCGAACAAGATATGTGGAATTACTAAGTTGCACGTAATCAAATATTTAAAAACTCTTACTACCTTTGTAGTGAGAGTTTTTTTTTTATGTCAAAAAGTTTCAAAACAATCTAATCTTAGATTAATATTTGATTTATTTTTGGTTATGTAAGAAAAATAACAATATTTATAATAAAATTTCGTTTAATGTTCTGTAAAAGTTATCATGATGAAAGTAAGAAATTTATTAATTGCTATTGTTGCTGTTCTCGGGAGTTTGACTTCTAATGCTCAGTCTAATTTACTTAATGCCAAAACTGCCGATCAGATTGGGTATAAGACACCTGCTCAAATGATATCTGATAACGATAAACCTCTGGCGTATGGTTATGTTGATGATCGAGATGTTTTGATGGGTAAAATGGTTTGGGAAATTATTGATTTAAACGAAAAAATCAATTTTCCATTATACTTCCCTGTTGATACTGCTAATATTGGGCAAGATAGACGTTCGCTTTATGATATTTTAACCAAAGCAATCAGAAATGGTAAAATAACAGAAGTATATGCAGATAGTTATTTTAATACAAAAAAGTCCTTAAAAGATATTCAAGGAGGATTATCTCGAGTTGACACAACAGATGCTGGCCGAGAATTAATTAATCAATATCCTGACGATTATAGAACCCGCGTTGTTAAGAAAAAAGTGGTTACCGGTACGGGGAAGAATAAAAAAGTTACTTATGTTGACCAGACAGTAGGGCCAACTAGAACAGTTCCTGCTGAATATATTTTGAAACAAGATCTTACTGCTGCCGACGTAAGTCAGTATAAGATTAAAGGCTTTTGGTATTTTGACAAAAGACAGAGTGATTTGAAATATCGTCTGCTTGGAATTTGCCCAGTAACGCCCGATGTTTACACCATGAACAGTGATGAAAAAGATTATATCGAGCTCTTCTGGGTTTTCTTTCCCAATGCTCGAGAAGTATTGCATGAAGGAAAAGCTTTTAATGATCAAAATTCTGCACTTCCGATTTCTTTTGATCAAATCCTAAACTCTAGACGTTTTAATGCTGTAATATATAAAGAAGAAAATGTTTATGGAGATCGTGAGATTAAAGATTATATTAAGGATAATGCACAGAGCCAATTATTAGAATCTGAAAGAGTAAAAGAGAAGATTCGTAATTTTGAAGAAGATATGTGGAATTACTAAGTTTGTAAACTAAATTATAAGAAAAACTCTTGCTACCTTTGTAGTAAGAGTTTTTTTTATTTTATATACTTCACAATGCTTGATTATTTAATCGTCGGATCTGGATTGGCTGGAATTTCTTTTGCCGAAATCGCCCTAAAAAACAATAAATCTATTTTAGTTGTTGATGACAAATCTCAGAATTCTTCAAGAATTGCTGGTGGCTTGTACAATCCAGTTATTTTAAAACGTTTCAGTGAAGTATGGAATGCCAAAGAACATTTGGTTTTAATGAATGAATTTTACGAACAGGTTGAAGACAAGCTACAAGAGAAATTCAATTTTAAAATGCCAATTCTTCGAAAATTTTTTTCAATAGAAGAACAGAATAATTGGTTTGCAGCTTCTGATAAAATAAACTTAGCTCCTTTTTTATCAACGAAACTAATTACCAAGAAATATCAAGGAATCGATTCTCCTTACGATTACGGAGAAGTTTTACATACAGGCTATGTTAAAACTGGACAGCTATTGGAAAGTTATAAAGCCTACTTAAAGGAAAATAATTTACTTCTTGAAGAATCTTTCCATAGTTCTTTCTTGGAGATTCTTGATTCGGGAATTCAATATAAAAATATTAAAGCTCGCAATATCATTTTTGCAGAAGGTTTTGGCCTACATAAAAACCCTTATTTTAATTATCTGCCTTTGGATGGAACAAAAGGTGAGTTATTTTTAATAAAAGCGCCAGATTTGAAATTGGATTTAATTGTTAACACCAGTGTTTTTATTCTGCCAGTAGGAGGTGATTTATTTAAAGTTGGCGCTACTTACAATTGGCACGATAAAACAGATCTTCCTACCGAAGAAGGAAAACAAGAGCTTTTAGATCGTATTAGAGAAATTATTACCTGTGATTTTGAAATTGTAAAGCATTTTGCCGGAGTTAGACCAACAGTTGCAGATAGAAGACCTTTGGTGGGCACTCATGAAGCATATCAATCCATTCATCTTCTTAATGGATTAGGAACACGCGGTGTAATGCTGGGACCGGCTTTAGCTAAAATGTTGTATGATAATATCGAAAACGGAACCCCGATAGATCGTGAAGCTGATATAAAACGCTTCCATAAAAGATATTTAAAATCTCTTACTCCTGACCGGCCTTAGGATCGTACGATACAAACATATTGATATATAGGTTTCTTGAAAGACGCAGTACAAAAGGAAACAATACAACTAATGTCAATATGATTGTAATAAAAGACTGTTCAATTGTGGCTCCAAAAAAGACAAAAGAGACAATAAAAGCTGCAATTCCGACTGCAACATTTAATCCGTAGCTTACATACATGGCGCCATAAAAAAATGAAGGTTCAATTTGGTATTTGAATCCACAGTGGCTGCAATGTTCATTCATTTTGAGAACTTTGCTTAAATGAAGCGGATTTTTGTCTTCATACATACTTTCTTTTTGGCATTTTGGACAACTTCCTGTTATTATGCTATTTAGTTTGGAACCTCTTTTAAACATTTAAGTAAGTTTTATAGTCTTTAATTCACCTCGATTGTATTTAGATACCAATGTGAATGGGAAAAATTATTTAGAACAAATATAGGGCATTTTCAGGCGTTAAGCTATTAAATTAGGATAAAAACTTACGGCTTATCTCGGTTTGGTTTTGGGAATCCCTCTAACTTATACAATGTTTCTTTTTTTTCTGAAATTCATATTAGGGCATATTCTCAATGCAATTACTTTTTACTTAACTAAAGAAGTAAAATTCGGAATTAGACAAAGTTTTTGGTTTTAGAATTTTGCAAAAGCGATTGTTTTTCAGTGCCAAAACTTCAATTAAAAGTTATACTTTTGCACTTTCAAAATTGTAACAGGATAATTCGCTTGTTTACAGTTTATTTATTTAATGAATAAAAAAGGTTTTTTAACCTTTACATTTACAGCAATACATTATGCTTAATATACACAATCTTTCTGTTTCTTTTGGAGGAACCTATTTATTTGAAGAAGTTACTTTTCGTTTGGGTGCCGGCGACCGCGTAGGTCTTGTTGGTAAAAACGGAGCTGGTAAATCTACAATGTTAAAAATGCTGGCGGGAGATTTTAAACCAGATTCTGGGGTTATTTCTCAGGAGAAAGATATTAGAATGGGATTTCTACGTCAGGATATTGATTTTGAACAAGGAAGAACCGTTTTAGAAGAAGCGTATGAGGCTTTTACAGAAATTAAAGTTGTAGAGAAAAAACTAGAAGAAATCAATCATCAATTGGTTACTAGAACCGATTATGAAAGTGAAGAATATGGACAAATCATTGAAGATTTATCTGATTACACGCATCGTTTTGAGCTTCTTGGAGGTTACAATTAT
Source organism: Flavobacterium luteolum (assembly GCF_027111275.1). Classification (NCBI taxonomy): domain Bacteria; kingdom Pseudomonadati; phylum Bacteroidota; class Flavobacteriia; order Flavobacteriales; family Flavobacteriaceae; genus Flavobacterium; species Flavobacterium luteolum. The sequence continues at coordinate 3,055,799 of NZ_CP114286.1, forward strand.
GTAGGAGACACAGAGAAAATTCTTTTAGGTCTTGGTTTTAAAAGAGAAGTTTTCAATAATCAAACAGAAACATTTTCTGGTGGATGGAGAATGCGTATCGAATTGGCTAAACTGTTATTGCAATCCAATGATGTATTGCTTCTGGATGAGCCTACTAACCACTTAGATATCGAAAGTATCATTTGGTTGGAGAATTTCCTTCGTAATTATCCTGGAGTTGTGGTAATTGTTTCGCACGATAAAATGTTCTTGGATAATGTAACGAATAGAACAATCGAAATCTCTTTAGGAAAAGCATACGATTTCAATAAACCATATTCTCAATATTTAGAGTTGCGTCACGAAATTCGCGAAAAGCAATTGGCAACTCAAAAGAATCAGCAGAAAAAGATTGAAGAAACAGAAAAATTAATCGAGAAATTCCGTGCAAAAGCTTCAAAAGCTTCGATGGCGCAATCCTTGATTAAAAAATTAGATAAAGTTGAAAGAATCGAAGTTGATGAAGATGACAATTCGGTAATGAATATTTCATTTCCAGTTTCAAAAGAACCTGGAAAAGTAGTTATTGAAGCTGAACATGTAACAAAAGCTTACGGAGATAAAACGATTCTTAAAGATATTAGTTTATTGGTAGAAAGAGGAAGCAAAATTGCCTTTGTTGGTCAGAACGGACAAGGAAAATCGACTTTTATTAAAGCTTTAGTAAACGAATTTGAATACCAAGGAAATATCAAATTAGGACATAATGTACAATTAGGATATTTTGCTCAAAATCAAGTTGAATATTTAGACGGAGAAATCACTTTACTGCAAACAATGGAAGATGCAGCGACTGATACAAACCGAATGAAAGTTCGCGATATGTTAGGTTCGTTCTTGTTTCGTGGAGATGATGTGGAGAAAAAAGTGAAAGTGCTTTCTGGAGGAGAACGTAACCGTTTGGCACTTTGTAAGTTGTTATTGCAGCCAATCAACGTGTTGCTTATGGATGAGCCAACGAACCACTTAGATATTAAATCTAAAAACGTTTTAAAAGCCGCGCTTCAAAAATTCGGTGGAACTTTATTATTGGTTTCTCATGACAGGGATTTTCTTCAAGGAATGTCGAATATTGTTTACGAATTTAAAGATCAAAAGATTAAAGAATATTTAGGAGATATCAACTTTTTCTTAGAACAGCGTAATCTAGAAAACATGCGCGAAGTTGAGAAAAAAGATGTGGTAAAAAATGCACCTGCTCCGAAAGAAAAAGAGACTAGTAAATTGTCTTACGAAGATCAGAAGAAAGGAAAAGCACTTCAGAACAAGCTAAGCAAGATCGAAAGTCAGATTCAGCAATTAGAAAAACAAATCCAGCACGACGATAAGATGTTAGAAACCAATTACGACAAACATATCGAAGATGCATCATTTTTTACAGCTTACAACAAAAAGAAACAAGATTTAGAGCAATTGTTAATCGACTGGGAAGTTGTTTCAGAAGAAATTGAAGGAATGAATGCTTAATTTTTTTGTTTCAAGTTTCAAGTTTCAAGTTGTAATCTTAAGAGGTAAATTTAACCGCAAGGCACGTTAAGTTTTTTGTAGTTTGCATGCAATGTAAAAAGTTCGCAAAGCTTTATCGATAGATAGCTTTGCGAACTTTGCGTTTTATAAAAGCTTATAGAAATCTTAGCGTGCTTTGCGGTTAAATATTTATTCAGTTCAAAACTTGAAACTTGAAACCTGAAACCTGAAACAAACTACTTAATAATTCCAATCGATTTAGAATGTTCAATTGCTTTGCTGCTGTCTCTAAAATAGCAAACAGAAACATTCAGACTTTCTAAATTTCGCAAAATCTTTTGAACTTCTTTTTTAGGAGATTTGCCAGTTTGTCTAATATAAACCGCAACAACGGTAACGGGAAATATTTTGCAAATTCTTTCGTAAAGTATTGGATCATGCTGTGAATCATCGCCCATTAAAACATATTTTAAAGTTGGGTAGAACTCTACAACATGTTTAATTTTTTCGTATTTATGATCGTGATTTCCTCTTCCGCTCATGAAAAAATCAGTAATTCCTCTTTTGATATCTTTTAGTAGAAAAACCGCTTTTGGCAGTTTGTTGATTCGTGTGAATTTGGCAATAAATCGGTATAAATTCCATTCACTGCTAGAAATATAGAAAAATGCATTTACTTCTTCGGTATTATTTCTTCCAGCAGAACTTAATGCTTGGTAATGTGCTACAACATCATTAAAAACTTTACGATCGTTAACGTTTTTGAACAATAGGATATAAATTTTTCTAAAGATGTTATTGGTGTGCGAAATCAAAAAAGTATCATCAATATCTGATATAATTCCTAGTTTCCCTTTATGAGGTCGTATAAAACTGCCTTTGCAGGTTGTGGTTTCATTTTGGTATTTTAAGCTTACTTCGTAAGGCATCCAGCCAAAATGGGTTTCTTTTTCTAGTGGAATACAAAAGTTAAAGTACCCGTCGTCTAGTGTTTTGGTATGAATTATTTCGTTGTTGTAATGAAGATATACGTCAAAATTTTTGATGGTTTTTATTCTGAACAATTTAAGGATCGAAGTGGCATTTTTTAATTTTCTATTCTCAAAATTGTATTTGTGTTCCCTTTTAAAAACATGCCCCATTACAATTAACTCTTGTTCATTTGCATAACCGCGATATAATTGTAGAATTGGTTTCATTAATTACGTATATTTATGTAACTGTAAATTACTTAATTTAATTGGTTTTAAAAATAAAATTTTGAAAAAGAATATTCTGTTTGTGGTAAATCCTATTTCTGGAGACTTAGATAAATCTGATTTGATAGATGCTGTCGAAGAGTTTGCTGTAACCAATCATTTTGATTTAAAAGTGTATGAGACTACAGGGAAAAATGATTTAAAAGCAATACAATCTTTATATAATGAATCTGAACCAGAACGAATTATTGTTGCGGGAGGAGACGGAACCATAAAAATGGTAGCAGAAGCTATGGAAGATCAAGATGTCATAATTGGGATTTTACCAGCAGGTTCTGCAAATGGACTTTCGGTAGATCTAAATCTTCCGACAGGAATAGAGGAGAACCTTAAAATAGCCTTTTTGCACCATTATATCGAAATGGATATGATTTGCATTAACGGTAAAAAAAGCATTCATTTGAGTGACCTCGGATTAAATGCCAATCTGGTTAAAAATTACGAACAAAGTGATGTGCGTGGTTTTTGGGGATATGCATTGCAAGCTTTTACAACGCTTAAAGAATCTGAAGAACCTTTCGTTGCAACTATTTCAGCAAACAATAAAACGGTCGAACATGTCGCAAGAATGATTGTAATTGCCAATTCGCAGAAATACGGAACGGGTGTAATTATCAATCCGAATGGCGCTATGAATGATGGGAAGTTTGAGCTGGTAATTTTAAAGAGTCTTGATCTGCTTTTAATTGGAAAAATAATTACGGGAAATATGCCAATTGATTCTGAGGATATCGTAATTATCTCGACCGATAAAGCCGAAATTAAAACAGATTATCCCGTTAATTTTCAAATTGATGGGGAATATTGCGGTGCGCAGACTTCGTTAGAAATTCATATTCTGCATAAACAGATGAAAATTGCGGTTCCGTGATTTTATTGAAGAAATATTGATGTTGAATTATGTCGCTCCGCTGGAGCTTTTATATTTTACAGCTAATTTTTTTATAAATATTTCGCTCTTCCAGAGCTAAAAAAAGCTCCGTTAGGAGCGAAATATTTGTAGAAAGTGTATGAGTCACAAGTTCTAAAAGCTCCAGCGGAGCGACACATTTTTTATTTAAACGGATTTCTCTCCTGCCATTCTGTTTTTGGTTCCAAATAATTGAAAAATCTCGAAATATTATGATTGATTAAAGCATTGCTGTGCGTAATTAAACCATACATTTTTACAGGTTTTGCACCAACAGAACTTTTGATTTCAAGAGCGGTTCTGGCAAAAACAATTTCGTGGAAACCTTTTTTAATAGAATACGCAATCATATCGTAAAGCATGTTTAAATACAACATTTTTTCACGCTGCATACTTTCGTCATAGCCTAAAAAATAGGTATCCATTACATCTCCATTTTTTATTAAAGTATTGAAACCGATTAGTTTTTCATCCAAGAAATAACCATACAGAAGAAAATTTTCTCCCATTATTTCTTTAAAAAAACTAAAGTGGTTGCGAGCTAGAAAAAAAGTGTTGAAAGGAGCATTTTTGGCCACATGAAAATAAAGATCGTAAATAACATCTTCATATTGTTTAATATCAGAAAGTGACATTTGCTGTTTTACAATTCCTTCCGATTTTTTTCGTGCGCGTTTGTACTGATCTCGATATTTTTTGGACAATGCATCAATATAATCTTGTTCTGATTTCCAATTTTCATTGATTTTAAAAATCATATTGGGCTGAGTAGAAAACGTGTAATTGTTTTTGAATTCAGCTTGAAGCGGTTCGATTTCTTTTGCGGTAAAATCTTTTATGCTCGTAATGTGAACTTTTCTTCCGCTTTCTTTTAAATCTTTTTTTAGTTGATTAATCGCCTTATGAAGTGTTTTAATCGCTTTGGATTCTTTGATTGTTTTATCAAAAATAAAAGCATTTTGTCCTGTAAGCATATTGTTTCCTACGAATAAAACATGCGAAGCAAAATTCTTTAAAGCAAAATTGCGCACCGAAGTTTTTAAACATTTATCGCGCTCGCCGAAAGATTCGAGTTTTTCTGCAAATAAGAACTGCGTTAACACAATTCCGATTAATTTTTTCTCTTCAAAAAGACCGATAAAATGGCAAGTCATATTTACTGGACAAGAGTTTTCCAGCACTTCGAGATATTCGCGTGTCAAAAAAATGTTATTTGCTGCAAGCGAGTTCCATTCTACAGGCAGTAATGATGCGCTTTTGTAAATCTGGAAAGAATATGTTGTATTCAAAAGAGTGAGCTAATTTCTTCAAAATTAGAGAATATTTATAATAACTAAAGGGGTTTAAGTTATTATTAAGAAAACCCGTTTGAGATTATTCTTCAAACGGGTTTTTTATAAATGATATTAAGCAAATCCGCAAATGATTCCGCCCATAAGAGTTAGAGTAAGAATCCAGTATCCGCTATGGATGAAAATATATTTCCAAGATTTTCTTTCAAACAAACCATTGATTCCAATTAACGGAAAAGCAAAAAATAGCCCCGACATAAAGCCGTGAAGCGCACCATGCTTAAAAGTTCTGTAAGCCATTCCGTAATCTGCCATAAAAGCGGCAAATGAAGGTTTTGCGCTATCCATTAAAGGAGGGCCGCCAACCATTCCGATTGCACCAGACTGATGAATAGTAAGAGACATTAAAGTCATTGTAATCATTAAAGAAAAAATATACGTAAGACCAAAGATTTTAAGCATATTCCCTTTTCTTAACTCTTCTTGAGTAAGATTATTTTCTTTCATCCAGATCGTTCCGAATACTTTTGGGCTGTACCAGATAAAACCAGTTACGAGTGTGACAATGGCTGCAATGAATAAAGCAACGAAGTTAATTTGCATAATGTGAGGTTTTTAGAATTAGTTGATCAAATGTAATCAAAAAAAATGCAGATTTTTAAAAATATTTAAAAGCAGTATAAATCCTACAATTGAAATTTTTATCAACAGTTTGCCGATATTTAGTGTATTTTACCTACGAATTGTATATTTTTACCCTTATAACAAATCCCCAAATCTGTTATGAAAATTGTATTTACTCTTTCGTTATTATTTGCTTTTTCGCTAAACGTTTTGGCAGATGCTGTTTCGGATAAAGAAAAAGAAGCGCTTATAAAATTGTATCATGCAACAAATGGTTTGCAATGGAAAAACAAATGGGATTTGAGTCTTTCTGTTTCTACCTGGTACGGTGTAAAAGCTGAAAATGGAAAAGTTGTTGCATTAAATTTGGCAGACAATAATCTACAAGGAGAATTGCCCGAGGCTTTTTACGATCTTATAAATTTGGAATCGCTCAATTTGGAAAAGAATAAAATTGAAGGAGGTTTGTCTTCTTCCATTTTTAATCTAAAAGAATTGGAAACGCTTAATATTGCCGATAATAAATTGTCAGGAACAATTCCGTCTTCGATTTGCCAATTGACAAAATTGAAAGATTTGGAGCTTTTTATTAATAAGATTTCAGGAGAGCTTCCGTTAGAAATTGGAAAGCTGAATCAGTTGGAAATTTTAGCTGTTTGCCATAATGAGATAAACGGAAAACTGCCTGTTTCGATTTATAAAATCGCTGGACTAAAAGTATTGTTGCTGAATAATAATAAGCTGTCGGGAAATTTGACAAATGAAATTATTAATTGGAGTGCGTTAGAGAATTTTAGTTTATTTGACAATGAATTTTCGGGCGCGATTCCGCAAGAAATTGAAAAGCTTGGCAGTTTAGAAGAATTAAATCTTTCGTACAATAAATTTACAGGCGAAGTTTCAAAAAAGACAGCATTGTTAGATGCTTTAAATATGACCATGATGGACGAAAACGGAAATCCGTTTTTATTAGAAATAAACCAAGAAAATAAATTACAATAGTTACCCAAAATTAATCGATGCTTATGAATGAATTTTACACTCGTTAAACAAGTTGATTAAATATATTTAGTTAATTGCCAAAACCGTAACTATGTTACGGTTTTATGGTTTCTAGAGGTTTTGTCTTAAAAAAAAATAACATTTAATTTAGAATTGAATTCTTTATGTTTGTCTAAAATTTTATAACTTTAATAAAAGTATCCGGAGAACCAAAAACCGATTAATCAGCGGTATTACTAATTACTTAATAAGAAGAAATCATGACACTACAATATCAAGGTGAGCAGTACGGAAAACCAACAACTTTTACAATTAGAATTATTGGAAATAACTTGTCAAAAAGCAGTTCAAACTACCAGATTGATCTTTTGGTAGGTGACAAGAAGCTGCCAACTTTTACAAGTGAAATTCACCAGAGTCTTTCTAATTGCCTGAAAGAAATTTACTTGTTTAGAAAGTACAACGGAATCACATTCAATGAATCAACAGAGAAAATAGTTTCGCTTTATGTTCCTTATGATGTAGTTTTGTTTAACTACAATAAATATGCTTTGTTTAGAGCATAAATTTTTCTCAAAAGAGGATAAAAAAGACCATTTGAAAAAATGGTCTTTTTTTTTATTTCAAAAAGTAAGAAGCTCTTATCGAATTATCTTTAAATACGCACTATAAGCGTCATCTTTAATAGAAGTGCGCATGTAGTATACGTTTTCGTCTTTTTCTTTTAAATCAAACTGAATTAAGCCTGCATCGCAATAATAGTAAAGCAAGTTGTCGTCGGCAGGAAATTCAATATTAGAAATAGGCAGTGTAGTTAGTTTTTCTTCAAAAGCAATTTCTCCATTTGATAAGTCCAGTTCAAAAAGTTTCTTTTTGCGCGTGTATCCCCAAAGATTATCGACTTCTTTTACAATGTATTCTACATTATCGCCTTTAAAATCTGTTTTCCAAAGCTGTGTTCCTGTTTTAGAATCTACAGCGTAAATAGAGGAGACTTCAGGACCTTGTGCTGCAAAATATAATTTTTTGTCGTGGCATACTATGCGTTCTTTAACATTGTTCTGGTTTTCGTCTATTTTAAATTGCCATAAAACATCTAAGCTGTTTGGTTTTAAAGCATAAAGCCAATTTTTGTCGCCCGCTATAAAAATGCTTTCACCATCTGTAACTGGTTTTCCAGTCATGATTTCGTCAAAGCTTTTTTGGTAAAGCAGTTTTCCTGTATTAGCTTCAAAACAATACACATTGTTTGCGCTTTGGGTAAAGATCTTATTGTCGAAATAAAGTGGCTCAATATCGTTGTTTGGAGTGTCTAGTTTGTAGTTCCAAGCCAAGCTTCCATCTTTTAGATCCAAAGCATATAAATTACTGCTCTGATTCTGATTTTGGGCAGTGATAAAAAGTTTTCCGTTAGCTACAATTGGAGTCTGATCTTTTAAAACAATTTGGTCTGTAATGTTTCCTATTCTAGATTTCCAGAAAATAGTTCCCGTTCCGTTATCTACAGCGTAAATCTCTCCATTAATAAACGGAATATATACAACGCCATCGTGTATGGTTATTTTGTTGGCGCACATCTCTGTGTGGGCGTCTGAAGCTTTTACGGTCCAAACAATGCTTTCTACTTCTAAATCCCATGAAAAAATAGAACCGTCGTAATCGTAAATTAAAATTGAGGAATCGTCTAGAGAAATCTTTTTAAGCGGTTTTAGAGACTTGTTAGTAACAGCTTCTTCTGCAGGTAATTTGCTGTTTGTGTAATTGGTTTTGCTGGCGGGCGCTTGTCCAGACATATTTGCAAAGGCGAATACAAATAAAAGGGCTATTAATTTGTGTTTCATTTTAAGATTTGGGTTGATTTTTTGATTGTCTTTTTTAAAACATTTAACGGAGTAAATATAAACAAAAAAAGCTCCAGATTTCTCTGAAGCTTTTGTCTTAAGTAAGTAGTCCGTGGGGGAATCGAACCCCCCTTACCAGGATGAAAACCTGGCGTCCTAACCGATAGACGAACGGACCTGCTTTGCTATTGCGGGTGCAAAAATGCAACTATTTTTGAGATGTACAAAGGATTTTGAGAAAAATTTTTATTTTTTTTTGATTGGAAATTGTTTTAGATGATCGTTTTTTGAGTTTTAATCGAGTTAATGTGGTTGTATTTGTTTGATTAGTAATTTGTTGTTTTATGTGTATGCGAAGAAAAGGTTTGTTTTTAAATGGGAAAATATTTTTTAGAAATATTAAGCAATTTTTGTTTTGAAAGAATAATCTTGTGGTTTTTGAGAAGAAAATGAAAGGTCAAATTAGGAAAATAATTGTTTCTACTATTTTAACAGACGTATTTGACTGGATAAATACGTTCCTTATTTTTTGTTTGTGTCCTTATAAATTTGTCAGATAATAAAAAAGTATGATTATGAATTTAGAACAAAGAGAAATAGCATCAGATTTTGTAGAATTGATGAATAGAATTAATTATTTCAAAAAACTAGAACCAGATCCAAAAAGCAAAAACGAATTTAAGTTATCGCTAAAAATTGCTTCGTATAGCGAATTAAATCTTACAATTGCCTCTTTATTAAAAACAAGTATTTGTGCATTAAAAGATGACCCGATTTCAACAGGAATGGATGTATTGCTTTTGCTTGAAATTGCTTTGCAAATGCTAACAAGTGATGAAATGGAATTGCTAGACGAATTTTATAGGATTAATTCTGAAATAAGAAGAGTTTCTATTGAGGATTAAATTGCGCTTTCTTTGAGTGTTCACTTTGTATAAGTTTTTGTTTTATCAAATGTGAAACTCGCTAGAACAATCTTTCTGCTTGTAAACTTATTAGTTTAAAAACTTGATTTTTGATTATGTTTCTTATAATGAATAAGTTATATCTTTGAGGTAAATATTGCAAAAATGACAAAAGCTAAAGAAGAAGTAATATGGATAACAGGTGCTTCATCTGGCATTGGAAAATCAATGGCTTTTGAATGTGCAAGATTAGGATATAAAGTAGTTCTTTCTTCAAGGCGAAAAGAACTGCTCGATGAAGTTGCTGATTCGGTTAGAGATTCAGGTGGAGAAGCGCTAGTGATTCCGTGTGACATAATGCAAGAAACTTCTATTGAAAATGCAGTCCAACAAATCATTAAAGAGTGGGGGCGTTTGGATGTGGTTGTAGCCAATGCTGGTTTTGGCATTTTTGGAAGTATCGAAAACCTAACAGCCAAGGACTGGAACAGGCAATTGCAAGGCAATGTTACAGGATTAGCTTTAACGGTAAAATATGCACTGCCACATTTAAAGAAAAATAAGGGGAGAATTGGTTTGGTTGGAAGCGTCGGCGCTTATCTTCCTAATCCTAATGTAGGTGCATACGGTGCTTCAAAAGCGGCTGTAAACTCTATTGGCCAAACTTTGCAGGTTGAATTAATGGGAACGGGTGTGAGCTGCACTACGATGCATCCCGGATTTGTGGTTTCGGAAATTGCAAGAATAGATAATGACGGAATTTGGCATCCTGAACAGTCAGATCCGCGACCTTCAAACTTAATGTGGCCTACTGATAAAGCTGCAAAAGTGATGGTAAAGGCTGTTTTAAAACGAAAAAGAAATTACATCTTCACGGGACACGGCAAACTAGCAGTATGGCTGCAAAGATGGTTTCCTGGCGTAATGAGATCTATTATTTCAAAAGGTCCAAAATCAGATTTGTAAATAAGTGGCTTGAATTAAATCTATGTTAAAAGAGCAGCTTTATTTCGATATTAATGTGAAATTTGTGAAATGTCTAATTAACAACGAGATAATATGGAAGGACAAATTATAGAATTGGAAAAGAAATACTGGCACGGAGTTGAAAATAATAGCTATGAAACGGTAAAAAATCTGACACTGTTTCCTTGTATAGTTGCCGGAAAAAATGGTATTCAAAGTATCAGCGAAGCTGATTTCAAAAATATGTTTGACTCTGGGCAGACCAATAAAATAAAAGTGCTGAACATCTATGATGTAAAAGAAAAGCTAATTGCCGAAAATACTGCCGTAATAGGATATCGTCTAGATTTTGAGATAGTAGACCAAAGTCAAAATGCGCCTATAAAGTGTGTTTGTACATCTACTTGGATTAAAGAAAATAATAAGTGGGGGTGTGTAATGCATACCGAAACCGAACTGGAAATAAGATCCTAATTTGGTATTGCTTTTAATAATGAAATTAACCGCAATTTTATGAGTACTACATTCAATTATGAAATTTATTTTGACAAAAAAATGACAGATGAAGAATCAACGGTATTCTGTAATTTAATGGAGGAAGCTACGACTAGCCCGAAACTAATAATTTGGCAAGCGGTTGGCGAAGATTTTGTAAAAGGATTTGTAGAATATAGTTGCAGCGGAATGGATAAAGAAAATTCGATAAAATATTTTATTGAACAAATCAATAAATTAGATTATTCGCTTGAAATAAAAAACTGTTATTAAGGTGTTTATCTTAAGTGTTTTTGTTAATGAATACAAGGTTTATACAAGTTTAAGCGAAATTATAAAAACAAAAAGCTTCAGAGTGATCTGAAGCTTTTTTTCTTAGTAATGGGAAGCATTCAAATATCTAACCAATTTATTGGAGGTTTTTACGAAATTATTCTTAGTTTGTGAGGATCAAATCGGGAGACTTCTTATAGGCGAAACCTCCCAATAAGACATTCTGATGTATTGCATCAATTAGAAAGTATTATTTGAAAATTAGTGATTAAAATATGAGAAAGTTAACTTTAAGTGATCGGTTTTTCCCGCATCAATACAGTAGAATTGAAAATGAAATGGGGATCAAAATACCTGATACAATTAAATATTTTATTTCAGAATATGCAGATCTGTCAGTAAAGGAAAATAAGTTTGTAAATAATGATGGAAAGTTATTTGAAATTTCGCAATTTATAAATTATAGGCTGATGTATGATTTTATCAAAGAATTCAAGGAAGAAGGCTTAGGGAAAAAACTACCTTTAGCTATAGATGATGGAGGCTGGGTATTTTGCATATCTTTTGATGAAGAATGTATGGGTGAAATTCTGTTGTATCAAATGGAAATGGAGTGGAAAACAAAAAATGATGCTTTTGAATTAGTAGCCAATAGCTTTGAAGAGTTTATAAATGGCTTGCGAGAAGAGACCTCCGTTCCTTTATAAAAGTGTACTGCCTCCGCTCTTCGAAATATTCTCTTTTAGCATTGCGCAATCTCGAAAGCTTTTGGGACTGACTTTGCGCCATTTTTTACTAATTATAAATCATAAGCGTTTCAAAAGTCTCTTGATTTTTACGGTTATCGTAAACGAAAAAAAACTCCAGATTTCTCTGAAGTTTTTTCTTAATAGCGGGAAACATTCAAATATCTAACCGATTTCTGTAAGATTACTATAAGGTCGTATCTTAAATGCCATTGGTTTTGCAAAATTTTTATACTTGGATTTCTGGAGCTGCCTTTCTTTTTTGTAAAGTCCCAGCATCATCATGATTTGCATTTTGACGCCATTTAAATATTTGATGTGATCACGTTTAATGTCTGCTAAGCAAGGCCTACAAGCATTTATTTTTGTCAAAAATCCTTCAAGCTGGTCAATCGCCTATTTTAGTTTAGAATCATTGTATCCTAATTTTTCTGCCAGTCCTTTTTTCACTGTTCATTTTCCATGTATAAGACTGCCTTAACGTATTATGTTTGAATTGTGGTAGTAAATAATAAAAGGACTACTAAAAGTAAAGCCGTGTTTTTCATGTGTTTTTTAAAAAATTATAGTAAACGTAATACAATTTATTTGTGACACTTAAGCAAATGTATAAGTAATCCTGAAAACAAAGATTACCTGTAATTAGGTATATAATCGGATTTTTTGTGCCTTTTATCGGATTTTTTTAATTGTAAGCTAAAATTAATACATATATTCGCAGAAATTTTTGCTAATGAAAGTAATATTACACTTAATAATTTTTAGTTTTTTTTTTAGTGCCCCAATCTACAGTCAAAACGAAACTAACATTACCTACGGATTAAAATTTGGTGTTCTGCACTCCACCTTCAGTAATCTTCCAGAGAGCATAAAAGGGAGAGATAATACTTTTGATAACAGTGTTATGGAAAGTAAGGGAAAATTTGGCTTAGAAGGCGGTTTCTTTTTAAATTTTAAACTTCATGATACACGAGTTGCCATTCAGCCGGAAATCTTATTTAGACAGTCAGGAGAAAAAGTGACTTACAAAGATGCCGTTGGAAAAGAATTCGAACTCGGATTAAATTATGCTTTTCTGCAAATCGGTGCTTTATATAAAGTTTATCCTTATGAAGGTTTAAATTTTGGTGCCGGTGCTTTTTATGGTATCAATTTATCTCCCAACGATATAACATATAATTCTAATGAAGCAGGTGGTATGTATGATGTTGCCACGAGACAGTTTTATAAAGATGGTCTTGATGGAGACGATGATTTTTCGTTGTGCTTTGCATTAGGCTATGAACTTCATAAAAGCATACACTTTGACTTTCGCTATTATCTAGGCGTAAAGGACATGATTAAGAGTAATGCATCATCTTTTCAGTTTATCGAAAATCAAAATAAAAGCAGTGTCTTTTGTTTTTCGTTAGGCTACAGTTTTCATCAATGGTAATTTATAAAAAAATGAAAAAAATTATTTTGCTTCTTTTACTAGTAAGCACAAAATCTTTATTGGCACAGGGTGATCGAGAAATTACGTATGGTCTTTTTGGCGGCGGAATTTATTCTAAAATGTCCAATCTTCCAGATGTGATAGTGCCGAAAGGTATTTATGAAGGTTATACTTTAAAAGAAGAAGGCAAGTTTGGAGGAATGGGCGGTTTCTTTATTAATTGGAAATATCCTTATGCAAAAGTTGCTATTCAGACCGAAATCTCCTATTCAGGTCAGGGGACCGATTTGAATTACGAAGATGTAAAAGGACTCAAATATAAAATGACTTTTGGTTATAGTTATATCAATGTCGGAGCGCAGTTTAAATATTATCCTGTGGAAGGATTTTATATTGGCGTTGGGCCTTATGTAGGATTTAATATTGCGAGTGATAATATAAAATACTCCTCAAACGCACAGGAATTGTTTGCCGATTCTGGTGTTTATTTTGAGCCAGATGCCAATGTTCAGAAAGTATTGAAAGAATCTTTGACGGGTAAAAATTATTTCTACGGAGTTTTATCTGCTGGATATGAATTTGGCAATAATCTTTCTATTGGAGCAAGATACTCTTTGGGGCTTACAGATGCTTTAATGACCGAAGAAAATGGACATCGTTACAGCGAAAACAAAAATAAAATCAATAGTATTTCACTAATTATTGGTTATTCATTTGACTTTGATGATTTAGGAAATTTCTAAAAAAAAAACATCATCATAAAAATCACTTTAGAATATGAATAAAAGGATTTTTTTATTGGTAAACTTAACAGCATTTCTAATTGTGAATGCTGTCTTTTCGCAGGAAAAAATAGTTCCAGGAGCAGTTTCAGAACCTTTTTTTTGGATTAAATCCAGAAATACGGGAGAGAGTTACTATTGGGAAAGTCTCATAAACAATAAAGAAGCAAAGGTGCCTGTAAAGAAATACAATGGCGCTGCTTTTAATTTTAATCCCAGTATTGTTATTGATACGGATCTGGATTCTTTAATTGTGCCTCTTGGCTTAGATAGTAAAAGGCGCCAGACACTTTTTATGGTATACAAAGTAAAGGACAGTCTGAAAGAACAATTTTTATGGACAATTAATGATCCTCAAAAAATAATATCGGCTGCGACAAACAAACGTTTGGTTGACTTAAAAAAATATTCTTATCAGTCTTATCAGGAAAAGATCAAACCTCATAAAGCCAATATTCATTTTTTTCAGCAGAATGTAACTGATAGCGTTGCAAAACTGTCTTCATTAACTATTGGCCAGAAATCAAAAATGGAGAAATTGCCGCCAGAAGATTTTAAAGGAAGCATAAGCGAAATCTTGATTTACAACCGCGTTTTGTCTGGTTTAGAAACGCAGAAAGCGGCGAGTTATTTAGCCATTAAATACGGAATTTCACTTTCTCAGTTTGACAATAAAAACTATTTAAACAGTAAAGGAGAAAAGATCTGGGATGCCGAAAAACACAAAGGATTTACGTCGTCAATTACCGCAGTCGGACGTGACGACGCGAGCGGTTTGCTGCAAACCAAAAGCAGCAATATGATAGAAGAAGGAATGATGACGTTTGAAGTTAAAAGTAAATCGGACAAGATTCCTAATGATTATTTTGCTTTTTGGAGCGATAACGGAAAGAATCTCTTAGTTAAAAAGCAAGAGCAAGGAGAACCGATCGGAGTTTCTAGAGAATGGCAGCTGGATTATGCGAACCCTAGTGATCTTAGTTTAGACTGGACATTTAATCCTGCTTTTATAAAAGGAACACTGCCAAAAGACACTTATTACTGGCTTTTAGTTGATTACTCTGGAAAGGGAACTTATGATGAAAACGATTCAGAATACATTCGTTTAGGAAGTACTTCCAGCACAGAAAAATTGGTATTAAAAGATTTTGACTGGAATAAGCAGAAATCTGGGACAGCAAAATTTACTTTAAAAGTAGCGCCACAAATGTTCAGCAGAGTTTGGATAACCGAAGCTTTATGCGGCGTTTCAGGATCTGGTGAGTTAAATTATACCATTGAAGGTGGAGAAGCTCCTTTTACGGTTACAGTTAAAAAAGAAGGCAGTGAAGCAGTTGTAAAACAATGGAGTCAAGCTGCAAAAAGTCAGACCGGCGTGCAGCTTTCATCAGGAACTTATGATTATATCGTAAAAGACAAAAAAGGAAATCTGTATTCAGAAACCGTATTTGTGGCAGATAAGGAAGGAACTTTTCCTAATCTAAAATCAGATTATCTGCTGACAGATGGAAATGCACTTCTTTTGGATGCCAGTGCAGCTCTGCCGTCTGGAAATTATCAATACCAATGGTTTTATGAAGGGAATTTTATAGATGACAATCCGAAGATATTAATCGATCAGCCTGGTAATTATGAGCTTCGATTAATAAACGGGCAGGAATGTAAAACGTCTAAAATGATTGCTGTAGCGACAGATGGAAAAGAAATTACAGATTCTAGTATCCTGATTTTATATCCGAATCCAACTCGAGACGGAAAGTTTGCAATTGCGATGCAGTTTCCTAAAAAGACCGACGCAAAGATTCGCATTTATTCTTTGACGGGATCACTTTTAAAAGAGAAGAAATACAATCAGATCGAAACCTATCTGCATGAAGATAATATAAAAGAACCGTCAGGAATGTATTTGGTTAATGTGAGTTCAGATTTTGGAAATAAGACTTTTAAAGTAATTGTGAAATAACTAGACAAAGAAAGTATTCGTCAAATTCAATAATATAAACCGATTGCCTCAAATCGATTTAATCTACTTATGAAAAATAGAATTATAGTATTGGTATTTTTAATAGGAGCATTTTTGTTTGCCGCTAATATCAGCGAATATAAAATAGCTTCTCTGTTTTCTGAAAACACAGTGGAAGAAAAGGAGGTTTCAGTCTCTGATTCTACGGTTATTCAAAAAAATGAAAATAAAACCACAAAGTTATTCGCAGCTGATATTAAAGAAGGTATAATTGGGGTTGACAATCCTGAAGATATTGATGATGCCTACGATAATGTTTTTCATTTAAAAGTAGATGAACTTCCCGCACAAAATGAAAACGCTTATTTAGAATACGAATTATTCGGTTACGATCAAGCAGCCTCAATTTCCAGAAGTTTAAACAACCAGCCCAGTATTGGAGGGCAATTTTTGTCTTATAACAAAGCATGGACTAGTCAGTCTGAATTATTATCTGAAAAATCATTGCGAATAGGAGATAACGTGCTTTTGTTTACCGCTCCTGAAGGAACTGCGAATGGATACAAAATTAAAAATGTACGAATAGTATATAAAAACGGAAATCAGAATTCCAATTTTACGCTTTTAAAAGCAGCTGATAAATTATATATCAAAGGAACTAATTTTCCTTCTCAGTTAAAAAAAATGACTATTGCCGGAATTACGATAGATGTCACTCAGCCGGAATTTGAATTGGTTTTGGATGCTGAAAAGATCGGAGAATCTGTCTCAGTTTTAAAAGAAACTGCTTCGGGAGTTATTCTAAATGAAGAAATAAAAGTAAAGCAATTTTCTAATGTAGAAAGTTTCAGACCAATTGAGAGTGCAAAAGAACGTGTTTCAAAAATCATCAATTTTGAAACAGCTAATGCTTTAGAATATAAAGATTTCTTGGCTGTTTTTCCTGCCGGCGCTTTAAAAAATAATGTAAAAGTATCGGTAAGCGGTTTACGTAAAATTGATATTGCGCCATTAAACTCGGCAATGGTAAATGTGACCGCTATAAATGCAGGTTTTCGTTTACTGCCACACGGAACTATTTTTGAGAAAGCCGTAACACTTTCACTTCCTTACGATAAAAAAACAATTCCCGAAGGTTATACAGAAAAAGACATCAATGTATTTTATTTTGACGAGAACAAACGTCTTTGGCAGGAAGTAACCAAAGATTCTCTTGACATCAAACAAGGAATTATTAAGGCCAAAACAACCCATTTTACAGATTTTATTGCGGGAATTATCAAAATGCCCGAATCGCCTGAAACTTCGGGTTACACACCAACAAGCATTAAAGATCTAAAAGCGGCCAGTCCGTTGGTAGGAATCCAATCTATTGCACCGCCTTCGGCAAACGGAAGAGGAACCATGAGTACAGGTTTTTCCATCGTTATTCCGAATGGGCGAGGTGGTATGCAACCGTCTTTTAACTTACAGTATGATAGTGACGGCGGACAGAGCTGGGCAGGAATGGGATGGGATATTTCGGCGCCGGCAGTAAGTATTGAAACACGCTGGGGAGCACCAAGATATGATGCAGTTAATGAAACAGAAAGTTATGCTGTTGCAGGAGAAGCTTTGATTCCGAACTCACATAGAGCAGAATGGATTGCCAGGACTGCTGATAAGCAGTTTTATCCAAGAAGAGAAGGTGCTTTTCAGCAGATTATCCGTAAAGGATCATCTCCTAAAAATTATTATTGGATTGTAAAAGATAAGAGTGGTGTTGCGAGTTATTATGGAGGAACACAATCCGGACTTGCGGTTAATAGTGTTTTGCAGGACGCAAATGGAAATATCGGACATTGGGCACTTTGTCTTCAAGTCGATTTAAAAGGGAATACAGTAGAGTACGAATACGACAAACGCGATGGCGAATTGTATCTTAAAAAAGTATACTATACTGGTTCTGGATCGCAAAAAGGAAATTACAGTGTCACTTTCGTAAAAAACTCAGATCTTGGTGAAGCAAACCGAACAGATGTTCAGGTTTCAGCTAGATTAGGTTTTAAACAGCTGAATAATCAATTATTACGAAAAATAGAAGTCCGCTACAAAAATGACCTGGTTCGCAGTTACGAATTGAAATTTAAAGAAGGTGCTTTCAAAAAGACTTTGCTAGAGTCCATTTTAGAATACGATTCAGAGTCTAAACTGTTTTATACGAATAAATTAGATTACTTTGATGATGTTCGTGACGCATCAGGAAAGTACAGTCCGTTTGGAGCGGAACAAGTTTGGAATGTTCCAAATGATAATTTAAAAAATAGCTCGATTCCAGCTTTCAGCGATGTGCTTTTTTCAGGAAAACACTCTTTAGTCAGCAGTTCAGAAGGAGCTACAAATGGCGTAAGTTACCGTCTTGGAATTGGTTTGGCAACTAATGCAGGAAGTTTGAAAGGCTTTACGGTTGGAGGTCACGGAGGAAACAGTTGGGGATCATCTGATACAGCAGTAAGTCTAGAAGATTTAGATGGTGACGGATTGCCAGACAAAGTTTTCAAGAATAAAAATGGTGTTTATTACCGAAAAAATTTGGCTGGTTCGGGACAATTAGGTTTTGGTGAACTACAAGAAATTAATATTAGTGATGTTGGATTTTCAAAATCAACTTCATTCAATTGGGGTGTCGACTTAAATCTGAAATATGGAAATATTGGTTACGATCAGCAAAGATCTACCAATAAAACTAAAGCGTATTTTATGGATTTTAATGGAGACGGTTTGGTAGATTTTGTTAAAAACGGACAAGTATATTATAACCGATTGGAGAATGGAGTACCAACTTTTAGAAATAGCAGTACAGGAACACCTTCGCCCGTTTTTGGAGGAGGAGATATAACAATTCCAGGTTTTACTACGATTTCTGCAGAAGAAATCGAAAAACAGAATCCACTTCATGATGTGGTGCGTATGTGGGAAGCGCCTGTAAAAGGAATAGTGTCTGTTTCGCATCAATACCAATTAATTGAAGATACCACTCCTGATGGAATAAAAGCTCGTGCAGCATACGTAAATAATGCAGGAAATGATAAAGCAGACGGTGTTCGTTTGTATTTTCAAAAAGGAAACCAATTGCTTTGGAATGAGGCGATAGGTCCAAAAGATTATGCCATTAAAACGAAACAAAATACTGGAATTGCTGTAGAAAAAGGAGAACGATTATACTTTAGAGTAAGTTCGGTAAAGGATGGAAATTTTGATGCTGTAAATTGGAATCCTGTTGTCACTTATTCGCAAGTAAAACATTTTGACCGCAGTTCAAGTGGAAATGTAACGGAGAGCGATTTTATAATTCCTGCCACTTTAAAAGATGTCAATGAGTATTCTTTGGCTTCATATAATGCAAATGCAGATTTTTTCAGCAGTTCTGTTGCAGGAAAAACAATTGCTACTGCTGGCAACGTTGTATTAAAAGGAATTTTAAACAAACCAGTGACATCAGATCATATTAAATTGGTTATTACGAAAAGCTATTTGGATCAGACCAATCCAGCTGTAGTTGTTTTTGAAAAGACTTTTTTAGCTAATGAAGTAGCATCATTTAATTTAGCGTCAGTAAATCTCCCTGCATTTGAAGCCGAAACGCAGATTAGTTTGGCTCTTCAAACCGAAACCAACATCAATTGGCAAACTATTTCTTTTGCTCCAACGGTTACAGTGCCAGCTTATGCAGGTGGTGTTGCAGAAGAAGTTCCTATGGAAGTTTCACATACTTTATACAATAAAAGAGAAGGAAATTATAATATTCCAGGAATAACTTCAACGGTAAACGGAAAAGTAAAACTGAGCATATTACCACAGGATTTAGTGTTGGCAACACCTTTCCAATATCCTGGAAATATTAATAATTATAATGGAGATGTAATTATTTCGGCTAAACAAAATAATGTTTTATTGGCACGCAATCGTTACAGAATCACAGCAGGAACCATGGTTTTAGTGAATAATACTTTTGATAATGCGGTCAACTATCCTGATGCTGTTTTAGGAACTCCAATTCAATTGGAAATGACGGTTTCTAATGCGCAGTCTGTGACCATTATTAAAAACTATCCAAAAACCAATGCCTTAAATATTCAAGTTCAGATTACCGATTTAAAGGATATAGCCGATTTAACAGATGATGTAATTTCAAATACTGCAACAGATGATTTTGCCATTTATAGTCTTTTAAACGCTGATGAAAGAACTTTCGGTTTGTACCATCGTCAATGGGGCGGATTTGTGATTAACGGAAATTTAGCTTCCAATACTATTGATCAAACGCTTTTAAAACAGTCAGATGCTTACAATACAGAACCAGATTTAAACAATACAGATCCTGATAATTATGATGGAAAAGGTTATGAAATTGCTGATAGTTATTTTGTATCATTAAATCCGTCTTATAGTAAATACAAATGGGAAGGTCTAGAAGAAGGAATTTACATTAAAGGACAAACCATCGGGACATCGAGATTAGGAGAAGATGATATTGCTGATTATACCGATTTTACTCTTCCGAATCTGCAGGGAGGAAGCACTTCTGCTTTAGATATGATCAGCGAAAGTAAAAGTAAAAGTATTTCTGGGGGAGTTTCTGCAGGAGGTTCAGCAAGTTTTGGATACAGTAAATCGATTGACGGAGATTCGTATATGACCCAGACCATGAGCGATTTTAATGGTGACCGTTTTCCAGATTATATTCGTGGAGGAAATATACAATTGACAGCGCCTGTCGGAAAAGTTTCGGACCAAATCGTAAATATTGGAGATAATTTCAGTCATTCTAGAACAAGCTCTGAAGGACCTAATTTTGGTGGAAGCTACAGTCACGGTGCGCCATCCAATTCTATGAGTGTTACTGTGGCAAAATCGAAAGTAAAAGGGGATTCTGCAAAAGAAACGGCCTCAAAAGAAGCTGAAAAAGGAGGGAACAGCATTTCTGTGAGTGCTTCACAGGGTAAAGGTGAGGACCGTTCTGTACTGATTCATAGCGATATTAATGGCGATGGACTGCCAGATAAAATAACAGAATCTGGAGATGTGTTTTTAAATACAGGTTACGGCTTTTTGCCAGCAGAAAAATGGAACCTAGCGAGTATCAACAAAGGAAATTCTACAGATTGGAGCGCAGGTTTAGGATACAGCATTAAACAGGGATCAATTTCTGGTGGAGCCAATTATGCCAGATCACAGTCGGATAGTGATGAATCTTTTATGGATATTAATGGTGACGGACTTGCAGATAAGATTAGATATGTAGGCAGCACTATGTTGGTTTCTTTAAACTTAGGAAACTCGTTTGATGCGCCGGTTGTGTATCCTAGATTTCCAGAAATGAGTCAGAATAAAGGCGTGAGTTATGGATTAAATGCAAATGTATCATTGGATATAATTGCTTGGTTCTTGCGTATTACACCAACAATAGGAGGAAGCAAAGGCTGGAGTACCAACCGTTCTGAAGGTACTTTTATGGATATCGACGGCGATGGAAATTTAGATTATGTGGTTTCGAAAGACGACGGTCATTTAACAGCACAATTGTCTAACATTAAAAGAACCAATAAACTAAAAAGCGTTACAAATGGCGCGGGAAACAGTTATACTGTAGATTACGAATTACTAAAACCAAGCTACGAAAACCCTTCAGCAAAATGGGTTTTACAAAGTGTTGATGTTTTTGACGGACATACTGGTGACGGAATTGATCATTCTATTGCCAAATTCAGATACGAAGACGGTTATCAGGATCGTCGTGAAAGAGAGTTTTACGGTTTCGGAAAAGTAACTCAGGAACAGATTGATGCAGCAGACAATTCGGTTTTTATGACGACTGTTCAGGAGTTTTACAATCAGGATTATTTCAGAAAAAATCTGTTGAAACACAGTTATACGTTAGACAAAAACGGAAAAATACGCCAGGAGTCTGAAAATGAATATAGTTTTATAGATGTGGCAACACAGGCGAGCGTTGCCGTTTCAGAATTGAATTTACCTTCTTGCGATGCCAAACGTATTTTTGTTGGATTAATTCATGCCAATCAGAAAGTCTATGAAGGCGGTAGCGATTATCTGGAAACGAATACTTTTAATACGTATGATGCTAACGGAAACATTATTCAATACGAAGATTTAGGCAACGGTGCCGCGGCTGATAAAGTAACCGCAAAAATCAGTTATTACGAAAGTACAACGCCTTATTATGGCGGTATTCCAAAACAATTAGAAGTATTTACAACCGATGGTCTACGCCGAAAAAGAGCGACAACCATCAATACGACAACTGCCGAAGTGACGCAGATTAAAAATTACGCTTCAGCAGATAAAATTGCGATTACCGATATTGAATACGATGCATACGGAAACTTGCAGAAAATTACAGGTCCTTCAAATCACAAAGACCAGCGTATGACTTTAGAATATGTATACGATGCAGAAAATCATCAGTACATGACGGAGATTAAAGATGCTTTTGGTTATCAAAACAAAATGGAATACAATTACCGTTTTGGAGTACCAGTTAAAACAACAGACCGTAACGATCAAAGTACAGATTATACTTTGGATACAAAAGGCCGTATTGCAACGATTCGTGCGCCTTATGAAATTGCTTCGGGTAAACCGTATACGATTGCTTATGAGTATTTCCCAGAAGCCAAAGTGCCGTATGCCAAAACCAGAAATTACGATCCAGAATTGGATAAAGATATTGAGACTTATACTTATACAGACGGATTAGGAAGAGCTTTGCAGGTTAAAAAAACTGCCAGTTTATTTACCGCTGCAGGAAGCGCCGATCAAGAAGCGCATATTATTTCTGGAAAAATAATTTATGATGGATTAGGAAGAGCTATAACCAGTTATTACCCAACCACAAGTACAACTTTAGACAATAATTTCAGTACGGCAGTTTCTACTGTCGCACCAACGAAAACAGATTATGATGAAGTAAACCGCCCCATAAAAGTAACCTTGCCAGACGGAAGTTCCAATATTACAGTTTTTGCTTTAGAAAGTTATGATGGTCTTCCAGTATTAAAAACTACACAAACCGATGC
The DNA here is from genome assembly GCF_027111275.1 of Flavobacterium luteolum. Taxonomy (NCBI): domain Bacteria; kingdom Pseudomonadati; phylum Bacteroidota; class Flavobacteriia; order Flavobacteriales; family Flavobacteriaceae; genus Flavobacterium; species Flavobacterium luteolum. The sequence goes on from NZ_CP114286.1 coordinate 3,078,877, forward strand.
ATTAAACAAAACCAATACTACGTATACCGATGCTACAGGACAGAATGTAGCCAGTATGCAAAACGATTTGACAACGAAATTTGACACTAATGCATTAGGCGAAATGATCAAAGTTACCGATGCCATGGATCATATCACCAAAAGTACGTACGATTGGCTCGGAAGACGCATCGAATTTACGCATCCAGATGCTGGAACAACGAAAATGGAATATGATTTAGCAGGTAATTTGACTACTCGTATTACACAAGACATTAAAAATACAGTTCCTAATGGAGGCGCTATACAATACGTGTACAATTACAACCGTTTAGAGAGTATCAAATATCCTAAAAACCCGCAAAACAACGTGCAGTACAATTATGGTAAAGCAGACGGTACACCATCTCGCCGAGGCAGATTGTGGTTTGTGCAAGATGCCAGCGGTGGTCAGGAATTTTTCTATGGTAAACTAGGAGAGGTGGAAAAAGAAATTCGAACCCTCCGTATTACGCCTACAGATATACAGACTTATATTTCTCAATACGAATACGATACCTGGAATCGTATTCAGAAAATGATATATCCAGATGGCGAAGTGGTAGAATATACCTATAACCGCGCAGGAAACTTGCAAAGCATGCAGGGTAAAAAAGAAAGCCATACCTACGATTACATCAAACAATTGAGTTATGATGAATTTGAACAGCGCAAATATTTAAAATACGGAAACGACACCGAAACCAATTATACCTACGATCCTGTTATGCGCAGACTACAGCAGCTGCAAGTAAAAAGCGGTTCAAGACAGGTTATGAATAATGCCTACGGTTATGATTTGGTCGGAAATGTATTGAGTATAAAAAATACAGCGCCAATCGTTAATAATACTTTGGGAGGAACTGCTTCGCACGAATACCAGTACGATGATTTTTACCGTTTAAAATCTGCTAAAGCAGTTTATCAAGGCGAGTTTACCAAAGCGAGTTATGAGCTGAATATGAGCTATAACAAAATGCATAATATTACCAAAAAGGATTTGGTGCATATTGTAAATAATGAGCAAAAAGGATATGTATTAGATTATAATTACGACAACGAACTGCACCCTAACGCACCGAACAAAATTGCAGAAGCAGGAAAAGTACAGCCAAGAGAATATGTGTATGATGGAAACGGAAACCCAACAAGCTATACCGAAGAAAAGAATTTCAGAAAAATGACTTGGGACGAAGAAAATCGTTTAATGGGAATTAACGATAACGGAAGAATTCACCAATATACTTATGATGCAGGAGGAGAAAGAGTAATAAAAAGTTCAGGTGACTCGCAGAATGTAGCCATAAACGGTGAAACAGCCGCAACCATTGTTCATACAGATGATTACACAGGTTATGTTTCGCCATATTTTGTAATAAGCAAAGGGAAATTTACCAAGCACTATTTTGAAGGAGCAGGGCGAATTGTAAGTAAACTGGGCAACGGAACTTTTGCACAGCCTTTAAAAATAACAGCAGGAGGTGTCAATTACGGCAAACTGACAGCAGAACAGCAAAAAGCATTAGATACTTATGTGAGGAGTCTAGGATTGCCTCCTGGACCTCCAACACAACAAGGTATTTACGCTACACCAGAATTTACAGGAGATCCTTATCCTAGTGAAGTTTTAAAACCCGTAGAAGAAAACCAAGAACCGCCAGCAGGCTGGCCAAGAAATCCAGTTTTCAATGCACCGGGCGATGTGCCAGGACCGCCAGTACAATTTGGACCGCCGGTAGAACCTACCACCGTAAAATCTGGTGAAGGTTTTACAGGAACCGGTATGCCGGAAAATGATATTTTCTATTTTCATCCGGATCATTTGGGAAGTACTTCGTATATTACCAACAAAAACGGAAGCATTAGCCAGCATGTGGAGTATATTGCTTTTGGGGAGGTTTTGTTTGAGGAGCATAGTTCTACTTTTTCAAGTCCTTACTTGTTTAATGGTAAGGAATTGGATAGGGAGACGAATTTGAGTTATTATGGGGCTAGGTATTATGATGCTAAAACTAGTTTGTGGTTGAGTGCAGACCCATTAGCTGAAAAATATCCTAATGTAGGTGCTTTCGTTTATTGTTTGAATAATCCGATTGTTTTTGTTGATCCCGATGGAAAAGATCCTATCACAGGTATAATAGACGCTGTATCGAGTTTTGCGTTAGACGTAGGTATGGATTACTTTGGAGGTATGTTAATTGAAGGTAAGTCATCTCAAGAAGCATATAATGATATTGGGTGGGCTTCTGCTACATGGGGGGCAGTTGGATCCTATGCGATTTCATCCGTCACTCCAACAGGAACAGCTACCGCTATTAAAATCCAAAAATTTGCTAAATCAAGAGCAGGTAAGATGATAATAGGTACAGTAACTAAAATGACTACTAAAATTATTGATAATTACAGTAAAGGGAAATATGACACAGATGGGCATTTTGATATGGATAAATTATTGGAAGGTGAAGATGGGTTAATGAATATATTTTTAGAGTCATCAATTGAAACTCTAGTTGAACAAGGGTTTGGCAATAAAGCTGAAGAAATGTTGGGTAGTTTGAAAATTGAAAATAAGGCTTTAATACGTAAAGTAAATAAAATGCTAAATAAAGTTGAAAATGGTGAATCTCCTACCAGAATTAAAAATTATTTTAAAAAGGTAAAAGAACAAGGGAACAGAGCATTAAAAGGTACAAATAACCTTTTACGACAAAAGACAAAAGATGCTGTTCAAAAAGGAGCCATTTCAAAAAAAGCAAATCAATATAGAAAAGATAAACAAAAAGAAAATGATAAATAAAATTTTAAAGAGCAAATGGATTTATTTTTTATTGCTAATAGGTATAGTATTATATCTACGAAACAATCAATTAATATTAAACTCTCCTAAATATATTTTTTGGATATTATTCTCATTATCCTTTATTATATTATCTGTATTAGAGATTAAAGATAAAATCAAAATAACAAAAAGCATTTGGGACTATTTTTTCGTAATGATAACGGTTTCTTTTTTTTCCATTTATATCGCTTTAATTTTAAAAATTCCAGTTAATGAATTTATAATATATAAAAGTCAGAACGAAATTTTAGTAAAAAAATGTAAAATATCAAATTACATTTCAGGTCGATCAGATAGATTGCTTTTTTATTTTGATGATAAAATTTATAGTGTCGGATTTCAAAATCATAACCATTTGCAGAGAAAAAATATTATTGATAATTATTTATTAAGAGTGGAGTACAAAAGATCTATTTTTAATACTTATGTAGTACAGGAATATGAGTTAATTAAAAAATAGAATATAGAGAAGACATTAAATTACTAATAACACAAAAAACAAATCTAAATGAAAAATTTAATTCTTTATTTTTTTTTCTTTTTTGCACTTCAGATTAATTCTCAATCTTTTGAAGGCAAGCTTGAATACGTTGTAAATACTACTACTTTAGGTGATACTTTAATAAATGGGATAAGTAAGAATAATTTAATTGAGAATTTGAAAAAACAAGGTGAGATACCAGTTGATACAATAACTTATATGTATACAAGTAAAGGTAACTTTCTTAATATTTATAAATATAAGGACATAGGTATTATAAATACATATTTACAAAAGAATAATTTGCTTTATCGATTTGTTGACAATTCAAATATTGTCTCTGCTATAGATGTTTCACTAGATTTGGAAGAAAAACTGGGGAATAAACCTATTGTTACAAAAAAAGAAAAAAAAGAAATGGTAGGAGAGATTAATTGCTCTATAGTTGAAGTGGCATGGAAAACAGGGATTTATCGATATTATTATGCTGAGGGACTTTTGAGTATAAATCCAGATCTTTTTAAAAATTATAAATATGATCAATTTTATGAATTTCTCAAAATTTCTCACTCATTACCAATAAAAATTGAGAAACAGGTATATAATTTTTATAAGTCAGTATATGATTTAGAAGCATATAATAATGAGAATATTGATGAAGAATTGTTTGTTTTGCCCAAAATGAAGGAAAATAAAGAGCTGGGTAGTATGCAATCAAATAAAAAGATTTTTATAATTAAATAGTTAATAATTTACTGATTCGGAGTTAGTGGTATGAGTTTTTAAAATTATAACTTATTAAAATAAAAGAGAACTATAAGTTAAAGATGAGCAGTAATGCTCATCTTTTTTGCTTTAATATTTTAATTCGCCTGGAGATGTTCCAGGACCGCCGGTACAATTTGGAACGCCTGTTGAACCAGAAACCGTAAAATCTGATGAAGGTTTTACAGGAACTGGAATGCCAGAAAATGATATTTTCTATTTCCATCCGGATCATTTGGGAAGTACTTCGTATATTACAACCAAAAACGGAAGCATTAGCCAGCATGTGGAGTATATTGCTTTTGGGGAGGTTTTGTTTGAGGAGCATTCGTCTAGTTTTTCTTCGCCTTATTTGTTTAATGGGAAGGAGTTAGATAGGGAAACGAATTTGAGTTATTATGGGGCGAGGTATTTGGATATTAGGACAAGCTTGTGGCTCAATGTTGATCCGCTGGCTTTATATAATCCTATATTTGAAGAAGAATTTTATTTTGATGGACAACATAATGGAGGGGTTTTTTATAGTGGAAATCTAAGCTCTTACATCTACTGCTATCAAAATCCAATCAAATACATTGACCCAAATGGGAAACAAACTGAAGTTACAAATAATGGAACTATTTTTAATGCTAACAAAAATACTAAGATAGATCCTTTGTTACGAGGAGTTGACAGAATAACAGAACAATCTCATATAAGAACGAATACTTCAATATATAAAAATGCATTAAATCAAAAACAGGAGAAAAATACAACACATATTTATTCTCACGGATGGTATACTGATGGAGATAAAAACTCTAAAGGATTTTCTTATTTATCAATTTTTTACGAAAAAGAACAAAAACATTTTGCTATTCGGAATACTGAAGATTTAAAAAATTGGCTTGCAAGTAATAATGTTAAAAGTGATTTTTTATCTAAAAAAGATGAAATATTAATACTTCACGGATGCAGAAGTGCTTACGGAGAGAATTCAATAGCAGAAACACTTTCTAAGGAAAATAAAAATACAGGTTTAATTACCGTGGGGGCTACTGGAAATGTACTATATGATGAAAAAGGAGAATATATGGGTACAGCATCTAATGGTACTAAAAATAAAGGCTCTTGGAATGTCTATAAAAATGGTAAAGTAATTAAATCATTTCCATGGAACTGGAAGCCAAATAGTAAAGACGTAAAAAATATAATCGATAGTAAATAAATTAATATTCAAATGAAAATTTCTTCTATTCTAATAAGTTTAATCTTTCTTAGTTGTGTTAAAGATAAAAAACAAAACTCTTTTTATGACAAAGTAGAATATTATCATAGTGATCATTATAATATTCCTGGTCCACCAGATGGAACTAAAAAATTTGATATTTATTATTCTGATTTTGTGGAAAAAAAAGCTAAAACTACTTATGAAAACCTATCGCATTTTGGATTTGTAAAAATTGAAATTAGCAATAACTTCTCAGAAAAGATAGATGATTTTTTTACAAATCAAAATCCGGGAAAATATTATCCAGATTATAAATGTTTAAATTGTTACCAAGATATTTTAATCTTTTATAAAAAAAATAAAATGATTGGTGTTGCAAAGTTTGATTTTAGGTGTAATAAATATTGTTACTCTAATTTTAATTCTGATAAAATAATTTATCTAAAGAAGGATTGTTTAAAATATAGAAATTTATTTAAAGAATAAATTTAGAAAAAAAACGATCACGCGGATATATCCGCCTTTCCCTCGCTCCCGCACGAATCCTTTCGTGAGGCCCAAAGATAATCGATAAAGAATAGCAAAAATATAACCTCGCAAGTTGCGAGGTTTTTTGTGTTTTATAGTTAGACTTATTATTTTTCTGATCATTTAGGAAGTACTTCGTATATTACAACCAAAAACGGAAGCATTAGCCAGCATGTGGAGTATATTGCTTTTGGGGAGGTTTTGTTTGAGGAGCATAGTTCCTCATTTAGTTCTCCTTATTTATTTAATGGGAAAGAATTGGATAGGGAGACTAATCTTTCTTACTATGGGGCTAGATATTTGGATATGAAGACTTCTCTTTGGTTAACTACAGATCCAAAAATGGAAAAATATCCGCATGAAAGCTCATATATATATTGTGGTAATAATCCTATTGCTTTTGTAGATCCTGATGGAATGGATAGAATTTATAGTGCCTCAGGCAGATTGATTAGAGATACAGGTGTAGGCACTAAAATTATGATACAAACAAAACACGGCTTAAGGTATTTATCAGGACTTGACTATACTAAAAAAGGCACTAGATATGCGGTATCTAGAATAATAGCTAAAGAAGCTTCTTTAAGATGTTACGGAGGGTATTATGGAGTTAGAAATATGGATGAGGAAAATACAGGTGCATATACTAACAGGGCAAATACCATTTGGACAAATACTAAGCAATTAAGGAAAGGAACATATGATGATTACAGAGATTTAGGAAGTATGCTTGATCATGAAGGTAATCCTGATTTTGGGCACAAGGGAGAAACAAACCGTAATAATTACACCTTTGTGAGACATGCAAATGTATATTTAGGGCAGTCACAAACAGACGATTTTAATAGCACAAGCGATGATAATAAATATACAGTAGCTACAGGTTTTGCAAACAGAATGTATAATGCCTATTTGAAAGAAGAGATAAGTTTTGAGGATTTTAAAACTCAAGTAGGTAAATTTAATAAACTTAATGCTAAAAATGGAGTTCAGCTTTTATCAAAATTTGATGGGAATGGTATCAGCGTTCAATTACCGGATGGGTCTCATCCTATTCATTTGAAGACTTTAACTTTCCCAGAAGAATAAATATAAATATACAGAAATATGAAAAAGGTAATTATTTTAAGCCTACTTATCTCGATTGGTTGTACAAATAAGCAAAAAGAATTAGAATATTTAATCTGTAAAGATTCTATTCAATATTGGAATTATGAGTGGCCTCGATATAGGGCTCAATATTATGGATTTACGTTTAGTTTTGATAAAAATGGAAATTCAAAAAAATATTCTTTTGGTAAAACAAAAAATAAAAGATGGGAATTTTGGGATATTCCTGATCCAAGCATTAATAGATGGAGTATATCAAAAGATTCCATACTAAGTGTTATGGGAGACAAGCAGAAAATAACTAGATATACTGAGGATACTATCCATGCTATTAATTTAACAGACAAGACTAAAGTTTACTATGTTAGAGTAAAGGGAAATCTAAATATTGATAAAGAGCTTACAACAAAAATAGATTTATAATAGCTTTTTTGAAGTGTTTCAAATTTAGTGATGTTTGCGCCCACTCCCACAAGAATCTGAAAAGATAATCTAATAAATAATAGCCAAAAAGATAACCTCGCAAGTTGCGAGGTTTTTTTGTGTTTTATATAGAGGCTTATTATTTTCCTCCAACGCAACAAGGTATTTACGCTACGCCAGAATTTACAGGAGATCCTTATCCTAGTGAAGTTTTAAAACCCGTAGAAGAAAACCAAGAACCGCCTGCAGGCTGGCCAAGAAATCCAGTTTTCAGGAATGCCAGAAAATGATATTTTCTATTTTCATCCTGATCATTTAGGAAGTACTTCGTATATTACAAACAAGAACGGAAGCATTAGCCAGGATGTGGAGTATATTGCTTTTGGGGAGGTTTTGTTTGAGGAGGTTTTTTGAACAAACTATTGACAAATGGAATCTACAAAGGATGGACTAAATATGAAAAAGGAGCAGTTATCGATAGATTTAAAGGACTTAAAATTGTCCTCTACATCAGGAAATGCTGTGCCAATAAGATAAAAAACATGAAAAAAATTATTTGGATTCTTGCTTTTTTCTCGTACATTAATTTGAATGCCCAGGAAAAAACTAATTATAAACTAAATGAAATTCAATCTTTTAATTCATTTCTTGAGATGAAAACAAAGGATAAATATACTGTTGGATTAAATAAAAAATTACAAAAGACAAAGAAAAATTTTTCTTTTATACCAATTAAAAAAGGAAAACAATATTGGATCTACTTGATGATAGACAAAAAGCAACTTTTTAGTATGAAAAGCGATGACCTCATACTAAGTAAAAGCGAAATATATATTTATGACGTAAATTCAAATCTCTTGATTAGTGTAAATTATGATGATGCAAATCGCACAAGATTTGAAAAAAGGATGAGTAAATATTATTGTGAATTTTATTTACCCTATAGTGATATTGACAGTGTCGATATGTTTAATACAGATCTTTATCCAGATTATTCTATTAAATATACCGGTTCACTAGCATTAATTGACGAACCAATAGATCATAGGCCTTTTTGCATTTACAATTATAAAATGGATAGTTTTTATTATTTTGAGAATAATACAGATAAACTTTATTTCGAACTGGAAGAAATTAATATCAACGATTTATATGAAAAAGTTGCTTTGCTAAAATTTAATAGTAATAATAATATTAATAGATTTAATGTTAGATTTAGAAATCGCTTATTATTAAATGTAAGTAAAAATGTCTCAGATTGATGATAATTCGAAGAGGATTTATAAATATTTCAAAACTTTGAAGTGAATACGTTTCAGATTAGGTTTTTTATAAAAATAAGCAAAATGAAAAAAATATTGTTTGTTTACTTCATAGTGTTTTCTGCTCATTCACAGACTTCACTTCATAATTTACTAAAATCACTAGATGGAGTTGCAGAGATTAATATATCAAAAACTAATAGAATCAAATTTTTTTTAGGAAAAGATGAGTTAAGTGAATTTAACTCAAATAAAGTAATTGAAATTTATAAAGAGTCAGATGCTAAACCAGAAGTTTGCATGGTACCTATTAGCATATCCAGCAGATTTAATGTTTACGTTGAAATACCATTGTTTCTTTTTATGGAGAGGAAAAATCTCGTTACTAGCAATACATATGGTTCTTATATAATATTTGATAAACAGACAAATGCATTATATCGAATAGAATCTGATATGGCTTGCGGTTCTGTATATAAGAAAAACAGAAAAATTCTAGTTACAAATAGTTATTTTGGAGCATTGATGGAAAATGTTTTTATCTTAGATAATAGTCTAAAAAATATTAAGATAGCTAATGGAAATATTGTGAATTAATTTTTTTGTATTGATGATGAGTTTTTAAGGTTGGACTTGACTAATAATCCCTCGCTCCACACGAATCCTTCCGTGAGGCGCAAAGATAATCGATAAAGAATTGCAAAAATAGAACCTCGCAAGTTGCGAGGTTTTTTGTGTTTTATAGTTAGACTTATTATTTTTCTGATCATTTGGGAAGTGCTTCGTATATTACAACCAAAAGCGGAAGCATTAGCCAGCATGTGGAGTATATTGCTTTTGGAGAGGTTTTGTTTGAAGAGCATTCGTCTAGTTTTTCGAGTCCATATTTGTTTAATGGTAAGGAGTTAGATAGGGAGACCAATCTTTCTTATTATGGGGCTAGGTATTATGACGCGAAGACTAATTTGTGGTTGAGTGTTGATAAGATGGCGGAGAAAATGCCTAATTTTGGAACTTTTGTTTTTAGCTTTAATAATCCTATAAAGTTTGTAGATCCAGATGGTAATACGCCATATCCTATAACAATAAGATCATTTGCTCCATTTAAACATTTTGGAGGTGGATTTCATGGTGACGATAGAAGTTTTTCTACTAATCTAAATGCTTCGGCAAGAGTACATCAGAAAATTAATTTTGATACAGATAAAGAAAATATTAGTCTTCGAACATGGAGTTCTAATACTTATCATACTGCCGCACCTTCAATAAAAGCTACCGCAAGTCCATCTGGTACTTTTACTTCGGGTTTTGGTGTTTACAAAGAAGGTTCTGATAAAAATTTCACATTTAGTACTTCTTATTCAGGAGCTAATCCATTAACTCCTGGTGCACCAAATATAGATGTATCTGCAAGTTTTTATATTAATGAAAATAAAGAAAAAGGATTTTTATCAATAAGAGGAAATTTAAAGGGAGATAATTTTCCTAGTACTGAGGCATTTATTACTGATCCAAGCGGGCAAAGTGTCTTTATTGGAGTAGGGTATTATGAAGGAAGTCCATTTTCAAGTCTATGGGGTAAAAATGAAAGACCAATTTCTGAGTTTAGTTTTAATATTATGATAGATAAAAAAGGTAATTTTACTGGTGTGCAATCTACTGATGGTAGCAACAAGGTGTATAGTTTAAAGGAATGGAACGCCCTTTTTGAAAAGGCAGACCCACATAAAAATGAAAAGAATGAATAAAATGAAAAAATTAGTAATTTGTTGTCTAATAAGTTTTTTAGTTATTTTTCTATTATCTTATTTATCTGGATTTAACGATGATATTTTTAGAGAAAAATATTATGAAGGAATATGGTATAAAGATTTAATAAATTACTTTATATATTACGTAATGTGGGTTTTACCATATTGGTGGCTTATATTACTGCTGGGTAGTATGATTTCAGGCATAGTCATGTTTTTATTTGTAATAGTTTGTAACAGAATATTATATTATTTTAGATCCCGATCGCGCTGATTTGGAACTCGATCGCGTAGATTTGCAATCTGTGCCCGAGAAGTAATTTCGTCAATAGTAGTTTGATAAGGAATTACTCTGCATTTTAATGTTTTTAGATGTTTTATTATTTTATTATGAAGCGCTAATGATATACATTTTTAAATTTATAACTCATTAAAAAAGAGCGAAAATTATCAAATTATAACTTAGAGATGAGCAGTAATGTTCATCTTTTTTGTTAGAAAATCTGGTGAAGGTTTTACAGGAACAGGAATGCCGGAAAATGATATTTTCTATTTTCACCCGGATCATTCGGGAAGTACTTCCTATATTGCAACCAAATATGGTTTTATTTCGCAGCCCCGCTCTCCGAAGAGTTCTAATGAAATGCTGTGCGAATGTCTCCTGACTTCGCACTGGCAATCTGAATCAAAAATTACTTATGTCTATTAAAGATCGTATTTAAACAAAAAAAAGCTCCAGATTTCTCTGAAGCTTTTTGTCTGTGTAGCGGGAACAGGACTCGAACCTGTGTCCGCCGCGGCGGATATGAGCCCGACGAGCTAAATCTTAGAAATAAGATTTTTTATGAATTCTCTTCCTGTTCCGGTTTTTAAATATTTTTCTCTTTTCATTGCTTCGGTTTTAGAATTAAAAAAATCAACATGAATAACTATCCACGGTCTGAATTTTAGAGTATAACCTTTTGTTCCAAGAAGATTATGTGATTTGAATCTATCAATTAAGTCAGAAGTGAAACCAGTATAAGTTTTCTTATATTTTTCAGAATAAAGAATGTAAACAACAAATTCATCCATATTACAAACTGATATAAATAAAAAAACACCACTTGTAGCAAGTGGTGTTTTTCTTAGTAGCGGGAACAGGACTCGAACCTGTGACCTTCGGGTTATGAGCCCGACGAGCTGCCTACTGCTCTATCCCGCGATGTTTCGGGTGCAAAGATACACACTAAATACGGTTATGCAAATAATTTTAGTACTTTATTTTTTATAATTTTTATAAAAGACGACTTTTCTTAGATTTTATAATCCAATAATTCTTGGTAAACGTTTCCTTTTAAGCCTAATAGCGCGCCAAATGCAGGTTCGGTTTTTATACCGTTTTCTTTTAGTTTTATGATGGCTAATCTAAAGTTTTCGTCTCTAGAGCAAAGAATCTGGTCTTCAATAAGCATATGTCTGTAGCCATTTTGAAGTTCGGTCGGAGTATTTTGTCCAAAGATTTCTATTTCGAAGGCCTCAATAAAGAAGTTTGCAACAACCGATTCCTTATTGTCAATCACAATTTCTCGAATCGAAAAACGGTTTTCTTTTTCGAATAGATTTTTAATTCTTTCAATAAAGGCAGATTTGTTTTGCCAATAACAGACAATATCCAAATCACTGTCTCCAATAGCAATATTTATAGGAATCGTGCCAACCAAAATAGGATCAAAATCAGCAAGGTTTTCCAAAACTTGATGTTTGGTTAAAACATGAAATGCAGCTTGCTGTTTTGGATTTCCAGTTTTTAAATAAGATATGTCTTTGAAATTAATCATTTATAATTTCGCTTTTTTCTTCGTTAATTTCTTGTTCTAATCTTTTGTTGATATTGATTTTAGCTTTTGTGAAAACAAAAATAGTAGTTCCATATTCTCTGGCGTATTGATTTTTTATCTGATCGCCAATAACAGCCGTTTCAAAATACGGACTTGTTTCTTTAAGCTCTTCATTGTTTTCGTCATATTCCTTAACACGAATCAGATTTTTGTACTGAATGCTAAGATCAAACCAATTGAGATAGTCGGCGTTGAAAGAAACGGCTTTGATTCCTTTCTTAGAATAAAAATTAATCGCTCCCGCTTGTCCGTAATTATCGCAGAGCACAATGGTTTCTTTTTGGTTGGGCAATAATGCGTAAAGTGAATCTGTTTTTCTCGCCAATTCTTTCCAGCCCAGCATATCTGCAAAATCCTGAGGCAAATGATGGTCTTTTCCGTCTTCCCAGCGCAGCATTCCCATTTTTTTGTATTTCTCGGGATGTGCCACCATATATTCAGGACTTTTGTTTGGAAAAGCAATGTTGTACATCGGAATAAAAAACAATAACGGAATCAGGATAAAAACAGGTTTTAGAAAACGTTTCCAACCATCGTTTAGAATTTCAGATAAAAATACAGCTCCAAAAGCAATATAAATCGGATATAATCCGATAGCGTAATAAGCCTTTGCTTTGAAGTAAATAAAAATCAAAAGCGTGAAAATAAAGGTTGCAAAAAACAACTGGTACTTTTTGAAAGGCTGGTAAAATAAAACGGCATAAAGTCCAGCTAAAATCACCAATAATCCTCCAATAAAAAAGAGAATCTGTTCTTTTATAAAGTCGGCTCTATCTACATTGACTAATTGTGTTTCAGCTAATTCTTTCATATGATGTACAATCGGAAAATGATTGCTGTACTGCCAGTAAAGATTTGGCAGAATTAGTATTAATCCTAAAATAAGGGCAAAATAAAACTCCTTTTTTGCGAGTATTTTTCGCTGTTTAGAAAGTAAAATAGCGGGAATTAATCCGAGAAATAAAAACACAATATTGTACTTGTTCAGGAAACCCAAGGCGAAACTTATTCCAGCGAAATAAATCCATTTTGTGTTTTCTGAAGTAATGTATTGTATGAGAAAATAATAAAATGCAGTCCAGCATAAAACGTCGAAAGAATTGGGCTGATATAATGTGTTGAGACGAAGCAAACACGAAAACAAAACGCATAAAGCACCAAGGATTAAAGCATAAAGATTTCCTTTTAAAAGTTCTATAGTTTTCCAGACAATTAAAAGCGTCAATGCGCCAAATAGGGCAGGGAAGAACTTGATCCAGAAAACCGAATTCCCGAGCAGATAAATAATATACGAAAACCAAGAAGTAACAGGCGGAACAGATAAATAGCCCCAAGCCAAATGATGCGCCTGATCGAGATGTAGATATTCGTCACGCTGTAAATCGTATTCTGGACTAATTAAAATATATTGGAGAATGAATTTTAAAACAATAAATCCGAATAAAATCAGGTTTCTTTTGGTCATATAGATTTTGGTTTCTTAGGTTTCTTGGGCTTTTGTGTTATAAGTGGTTTCAAATCAACACGCAATTCTGTAGCTAAGATAGAACTTATTTTGATTTTAGAATATTCGGTATGTTTCTGAGTAAAATGGTGTAAAGTGCAGGTGTTTAGATATTTATAGTTTTAAGATGTCAGTTGGATTAACATTTTTATTACCTTTAGTATCAAGCAAATAACTTTAAAAGAAAATACCATGAAAAAGAAATTATTGATTTTAGTTGTCTTTTTAGGGACAATTTCATTTACAAATGCACAAAGTATAGGAGATGTTACAAAAGCGGCGAGTAAGGCGTCGACAGCGGCAGTACCCGGTTTTGATGTTGCTAGTTTAGCGAATCAGGTTATGGGTGTGCTATCTCCAAAATTAAAATTAACAGATGCTCAAAAACCGGTGGTAAATTCATTGGTAAATGAAACTCTAAACAAAAAGAAGAATATTTTGCCTACGATGGCTACTGACAAAGCGGGCTATACTTCTAAAATGACTACCACTAGAGAGTCTTTTATATCCAAAATGAAAAAGAGTGTAAGTCCGACGCAATTTGATGCACTTACGGCTTTATTGCCAAAATCGGCTTCGGCAGTTACGCCATTGGCAAAAATGCTTTATTAAAATAGGATGAAATAAAAAAAGCAAAATAGAAATCTATTTTGCTTTTTTTATTTTGAGTCTTTTAGAAAAAGTCTTGAATTTAAAGATCTTATTCCTCGACAGTTTCAAATTCCATGTGGTCAATTACTTCTGCTTCTGGCTTTTCTGGTTTAGAAGCTTTCAAGGTATTAAATCTTTCCAACATTTCTGTTTCGCCTTCTTCACCGCTGAAATATGGGAAAACATCCATAATTGGTGTTTCTGTAATAGCAGGAATAGAATATTCGCCCATTGTATTTTTCATTATGTGAAGTGTGTTGTCATAAGCTTCTCGAACATCATTTGCCTGAACCAGCATATACATGCTCGTTTTCCTTTCCTTACCGCTTTCTTCATCATAAGCGATTAAAGTGATTTTAGATTTAAACCATCTGTCTGCATTTTCAAAAGGATGAATTTCAGCATAATTTGCCACTTTGATCGCCGTGATTTTAAATTCTTCACTCGTATAAGCGGCCATTTCTTCGGTCATTCTTTTTTCAGCTTCTGTATAAGACAAAGCATCAACCAAATAAGGCTCGGTTAAAACTTTTTGTCCTCCAGTTTCATCTGTCTTTCTATATTTTACTTTGCATTCGTACCAAATTGCGCTCATCTCTTTTTAAATTTTAAGGATGCCAAAGATAAATCTTACTGCAAAATAATTAGTTAAATCTTCAAATAGATATTCACAATTTTAAATGATTTTTGCTAATGTTTTGAGATTCTGAAAGTTGTGTTTTTTAATCGTGAAAATGATTTGTAATCACATTCATTCTTTTCTGTTTTGCTTCAAAATTAAAAATATTTCCTTCCTGTTTTTAATTTAAACATTTGTAATTCAATTGTTTATTTTCTTGTTTTAAAAATTATCAAAAAAATAGGAAAATTTCTAAATCCAAAAAATCAATTTGTTCGTAAGTACCAGTAACAATGGCTGGGGATGAGGTTGAATTCAAATGGTATTGGTTTTTGGAGCATATTGAATTCTTGCATTTCCAGCAATTGTTTTTATAAATATTAAAAATAAAGGTTTGGGAAAATTAAACGTTCAAAAGTTAAAAGAGACTTTAAAATATCTGGAAAGCAAACAGCGTGAATTAAAAAGACAAAATCAAGATGACACGCGAAGCCTGGAATCGATGATCAAATATTTAAAAAAAGATATGATGGAGCAGCACGATTTGTCTGATCATCATCAATTGATAAAACAAGAAATCAAAGACACCGAAACTTTTATCGAGAACGTCAAAAATATCATCAAAATCAATTCTTAAAATCGTTTAGTATTGTAGAATTTTACTTTTATTCCAATTTAAATTTTTCGGTTTTGCAATCCAGAATCAATTTGTGGTTTAGGAATAGTTTGTTGCCAATCATTCCCTGCATTCCCGAACGTTTCATTAAGAAATTTTGCAGATCTGAAGTACCTTCGATATAGGTAACTTCAGAAAGATTTATAATGGTTTTTTGAAATTGTATTTTCTTTTTCGCGGAAGCGGAATAAACGCTCAAAGTATTTCCCCAAGAATTTCCTTTTTCAGTTTTCACAACGCTATTTTTATTGCGGTATTCCTGCCAGATTTCTTTTGTAGTAATCAATTCATAACCGCTGGTTCCAGAATCGTAAAGCAGTTTTAATTTTTCATTTTCGATGGTAGAAGGAATAAGAATTTTACGTTTTTTAAATTCAAAATCCACAAAATCATCTTCTTGAATTTTTTCAATGAAAGAGCATTGATTGTTTTTAAAATCTAAAATAGTAATTCGTTTTTCTAATAAGTCGGTTCCAATTGTACCAATTATATTTACAGCTTTTAAATCGTCAAAATTTATTTTTTCGCCATAATTCAAAACTTCAAACGTATCTGAAATTACATTCATATTTTCGATTGTGAAAGCAGTAGAAATCGATGAGTTTTCATTGTCAATTTTCGGCTGATTTTGAAATTTTTCAGCAATAGATTCTAATGATTTTTTGTAGAAAACAGTAATAGGCGAACCCGAATCAAACTGCATGTAAAATGTCCGACTAATTCCTTTTATTTTAACAGGTAAAAGCAAAGCAGAATGTGGGTTGTTGTTGCTTGAAATCCATTTTATTGGAATTTTTTCTGCAATTCCCGAAACCTTCAAATAGTTCTCTGGCGGAGTGAATTTCTTTTGGAAATAAAAATAGCCACCCAACAAGAATAAAAGGATAACAATTAAAAGTACGGATGCAATTTTCTTAAATAATTTCATGGTCTGTTTTTTCTGCAAGATTCGGATTTCGATTCCGATTTTCGTGAAAAAACAGTACGACAGTTTTACGTCATTTTTATGACTTGCTTTATAAGAAGTTGGTTTTCAGTTTTATGGCCAGTTCTTGTTTTTGGTCTAAACAGATTCCATTTAGAACGACAATCAGCAGTTTTAAGCTAAGGATAGCAATTAATGGAATTATAAAAAGCGGAAATTTTAAAGTAAACGAATTTTGAATAAACGGACTTGCAATCATTAAAACCGAAAGGATAAGACTTAAAACAATTTGGAGGCTTACAATTTGTTTTCCTAATTCTTTGTTTGTTGAATCTTGGGTTTTATACGTTAAAATTAAAGGAAAAATAACGCTTCCAAACGGAATGATAAGTCCGGATAAAACAGAAAGATTAATCAGTTTGGCTCTTTCGATTTGGATGTTTTCTTTTTTGAAAGTAAGGTTTTCTGGATTGGTTTCTAGAGCTTCGGCAAGTGTTTTTAAAGTAAAACCTTTGAGCATATTTCCAGCTTCAATTCTCTGTATAGTTCGTAGTGAAAGACCCGATTTTTCGGCAAGTTCATTTTGAGTCATGTTTTTTTCTTCTCTCAAAAATTTAACTTTATTCTTCATTGCTTTAAGTTGCTGGTATAAAAACGAAATTAAGAAAAAACTTTTGAGAAAATTGGTTAAAGAGAACTTAGGATTATAGACCAATTCGAAGTTTTAATAAAAAATTAAGTTTTTTACTTTAACAAAAATCACTAACTTGTTGTGTAATAAAATATTCCTTTAATGTTACAGTCTTAAAATTTCCCAGTTATGCGAGTATCCGTTGTCCGAAAAAATGTAAAGTTTTTGCCCGATTCAAGAAGAGTTGTTGCCCGATATTTTATGAACGGGCAGGAACGGACCCAGCAAATGATAGTTCGGATAATGATGCTGGATGAGAAACAGGTGCTGCAGACTTTGGAGCAGACGCTTCGCGAATTTGCGAGAAGACATCGAAATATTTCGGCTGTATTCTTTAGACACTGCGAAAGAATAAGACCAATTATAGAAGGAATGCAGATTGATTATGAAGCCATGTCTCTAGACCGAAAAATGCTGATTGGGTCTTACTGCACGATGGAATATGCTATAGAATCGGCTGCGATTTTTAATCCTTCTATTGTAGAAGATTTTGATCAGACGGGATTGGAAATGGGAGAAAAACGGGTTATAATTTCTTTTCGTGCAACGGGTGAAGGCCATATCTCATCTATTGTTTTTAGAAGAGCTATTTTAGATCGCGACAATAATCTGCATATCATGAAAATAGGAAATCATATTGATCAGGCAGAAATCGAGCATAAAACATTATTTAATAAAGAGCGATTTTTGACCAAGCTGTATGAAATGCATACAACCGATAAGTATATTGCTCAGATTATGCAGGATCTTCCTGATGAATTTGAATTTGCTGTTCTTAAAAACATGCTGATTGAGGCTTTAAAAGATCCTTTGATTCGAGAAGAAAGAAAGGTAGCGCTGGAAGAAATTTTGTGGCTGGCAAATTCCTTTTACGATTTGCAGTTCAAACATGATTCGGATATAACGGAACGTGTCATTTTTCCGATTTCAGATTCTGAAAGCCGCGGAATAGAAGATGCTCGTTTTGTACGTTTTGTTGATGATAACGGCTCAGATCGTGTTATGGCAACTTATACTGCTTATAACGGACACACAATTCTACCCAAATTAATTTCTACTGAAGATTTTTATAGTTTTAGAGTTATGCCACTTCATGGAGAAGGAGCACAGAATAAAAATCTCGCATTGTTTCCGAGAAAAATAAAAGGCAAATATGCCATGCTGGCGAGAATTGACGGCGTGAACAATTATATTATGTATTCTGATCGTGTCACGCAGTGGAACACGCCAATTCTTTTGCAAAAGCCTAAATTTACTTGGGAATTGACTCAGATAGGAAATTGCGGTTCTCCATTATGGACAGAAGAAGGCTGGCTTGTTATTACGCATGGAGTTGGTACAATGAGACGTTATTGTATTGGTGCTTCGCTATTTGATCTTGATGATCCTTCAAAAGAAATAGGAAGGCTTACAGAACCTTTGCTTTCTCCTTTGGAAGATGAGCGAGAAGGATATGTGCCAAATGTGGTGTATTCCTGTGGAGCGATTATTCATAACAATAGTTTAATTCTGCCTTATGCTGTATCAGATTATTGTTCAACTTATGCTGTGGTAGATATGGCAGAGTTGCTTGATGCTCTTAAGAAAAGTAAATAGTAACACCATGTTTAAATTATTTTAACACATAGAGACATAGTTTTTGGAAGTTAAAAAAAGGCGTTTCACTTATTTAAAAGCACATAGCTTATCTATGTGTAGAAACTGGTTTCTTTGAATTTTCTTTTTCATTATAAAAGTCTATGTTTCTATGTGTTGAAAGTGTACTTTTTAATTTCGACTAATGGCTTAGACAAAATTACCTTTTGTTGAGGTTTGGGATTTTCTCCGTCAGGTTTTTCCAATATCGTTTTGGCATGTGTTTGATATGAAGTTTGGTATTTTTTCTGGATTCGATATTGACACTCTTGAAATAATTGCGCCATAGATTCTCGAAAAATTCTTCGTTTTCATCATTGATTTCGGCTAGAAAACTAGATGATGGATTTGACTCAAATTGCATTTCGACCGTAGAAACATTTTCAAGGTCATAATAAATTCCGTACTTGTGTTTTGAATCGTAAATGAGCCAGCGCTGGTCGGCATAACGATTTTTAAAATGCTGTTCGATAAGTGGCAAAACGTCGCAATCGGGTTCTATAATGGCATAATATAATCCGTCTTTCGTTAGTTTAAAACGAACAAAAGCCTTCATTCTATGACTTTCTTTTCCCGTTAAATGTGCTGCTTTTTTTACATTTAGTACTTCGCTTCGGCTTAAATCTGCTTCAATATTAATTTTACTTGCAAAAACGTAGGCTACAAATCGGAACAAAATTTCTTCAATCTGATCTAATTCAGATAAAAAAGCAAAATAAAGATTGTTGAAGCCATGATGCGAAAGACGTTGCTGTAAACCACTTAAAACCCGATTGGCTTTTACCTCATCCGTTATTACAGAATGCGTGTTGGAGAAAAGTAAAGTGTTTGAAATTTCTTCTTTGGCAAAAACAACATCTTTAAGTTTGTACTCGTAGATTTCAAAAATAGCTGTAAGCCAGCCTTCATAACTTCCATCATAAAGAATTTGTGTCATTTGAATTAAAATAAAGCAAGCTGGTTCGAAAAATTATTCTTGTATTTACTGTTTTGCAAATTCAAAATCTGATTTTTTATTTGAATAGGACTCAAATCTTTTTGTAAATAAAAAGGTGAAGAGAAAGCCAAAAAATACTTTGACCGACTGTACGAAATGCCAAGTTTCTTTAAATCATCAGGCTGTAATCTTTTAAAAGTTCTAGCAGCAACAATCTTTTTCGCGCCCAAAAAACCTATTCCTGGAATACGTTGAATCATTTCTAAATCGGCTGTATTGATATCAACAGGAAACTGATGAAGATTTCGCAAAGCCCATCCTAATTTTGGGTCAATATCCAAGTCAAGATTCGGTTGATCAAAACCAACAATTTCATTTACATTAAATCCATAATAACGAATTAGCCAATCGGCTTGGTATAAACGATTTTCGCGAATCATAGGTACGGGAGTTCCAATAGCAGGAAGCCTGTTGTCGTGGCTTATTGGTACATAACCAGAATAATAGACACGACGCATTTTCATTTGTTCGTAAAAGTAATTGGCCATTCCAAGAATTTCCAGATCATTTTCTTTTGTTGCACCAATCACCATTTGTGTGCTTTGTCCAGCAGGAGCAAAAAGCGGTGTTTTGTAGTTCGTTTTTTTCTCTTCCTGATAACCAATAATCTCATTTTTTAGATATTGCATTGGTTTAATCACATCTTTATGATTTTTGTCTGGAGCAAGTAATTTGAGGCTTTGTTCTGTCGGCATTTCGACATTTACACTCAAACGGTCGGCGTATAATCCAGCTTCTTTTAGTAATTCTTCGCTGGCACCTGGAATTGCTTTTAGATGAATATAGCCATTAAAATTTTCTTCCAATCTTAGTTTTTTGACAATTCTAACCAGACGTTCCATCGTATAATCTGCATTGTCAAAAATTCCAGAGCTAAGAAATAATCCTTCGATATAATTTCTTCTGTAAAAACCAATTGTTAAGTCTACAACTTCTTGTACGGTAAAAGCAGCCCGTTTGATGTCGTTGCTTTTTCGGCTTACACAATAAGCACAATCAAAAATGCAATGATTGGTAAGAAGAATTTTTAGAAGAGAAACACAGCGTCCGTCTTCTGTAAAGGCATGGCAGATTCCGCCTCCAGTATCTCCTAATCCTTTATTTTTATTTTTTCGTGTGCTTTGTCCCGATGAGCAAGAAACATCATATTTTGCCGCATCTGCTAAAATTGCCAATTTCTCCATCACTCTTTCCTGTATCATTTTGCTCTTTTTTAGTTGTTTTTGAAACAAAAATTCATTCTTTCAAAACTAGGAATTCATGGTAGAAAAGAAGCAAAAGAAGCTGTTCTAAATTGTATCATTTTTTTTTTGGAAGGTAATTTTTACATTAAAAAATTAATTATATTTAAGATTCAAAAAACAGGTATAAATACGGGTTGATAAATTCCCGAAACTTTATACATTCGCCGAAATTGAAAAACCGATTAACCCCCTTAATATTGGTTTTTATATTTAGAAGTATTAGCAGCGATTACGAACAAACGGCTAAAACAATGAAATTTGTAAAAGGACAAGAGGTATCCTACACAGCAATAAGTGGGAGATCTTACAAGGGAACCATAATCGAAAGAAAAATGGATTTAAAGAAGGCGTTTATCATAAAATCGACTTCAAAAGAAAGAGATTTTCATTATCTCATTGAAATACAAAAGTACGGCACGACCGAGAAAATTTTGTGTGCCGAAAATCATCTTAAATTATTGGAAAAGAAAAAACGTGCAGTAAAGAAGGTGGCTTAGTCTTAGGACATAGTTTTTGATTAAATCTCTCAGAGATCAGATGCCATCTTTTAACCCGATTCTTTTTAAACTGTTGATGATTTTAAAAACAATTTCATCAGAAAACATAAAACTGAAAAGCGTTTCTTTTATTTCTGTCACAGTTTGCGGCTGTAGTTCTAGAAGGTTATTTAGATATATTTTTGCTTTTGCGTCTTCACTAAGCAGCGATAATGAAACGGCTTTTAGCAAAGGATCCCAAATAGTCTCTTCAAAGTCCATTTTTTCTGCCCAGTATAAAGACTTTTGATATTCTTTTTTATGAATGTAATAGTACCAATATCCAACATTAATCCACCACGGATGCGCAGGGTTTGCATGTACAGCATTTTCTAATAAATTAAATCCTTTTTCAAAATAACCTGCAAAAATCAATACGCAGCCAATTCCTGCAGTTATACCAGAAGAATTTGGATTTATTTTCAGGCATTGTTCTGCGGTAGAAAGACAGTCATCCTGATCTTTTTTAAAGCAGTTTATAATAGTCTGTGCATACCAAGCCTGTTGGCAATTAGGATCAATATTTAAGGCTTTTGTAATGCAGTGGCTGCTTTTCTCAATTGTTTTTTTGCAATTGTCTAATCCTAGGGCAATAGAAGCCAAATGCATTTCGCCCAGCATTGCCCAAGCAATTGCATGGTTTGGATCCAACTCTACAGCTTCGGTTAAATTGGATAGAGCACTAGCAAAATTTTCAATAGAATAAGAACGCTGATATTCATGATAACTGCAAATTGCCCTTAAAATGCCAGAGTTGTTTGATATTTTAGATGGCGCCGTTTTTACCATTTCATTAAAAATAACACCATAGTAACCGCCCATAGTAGAAACAATATCTTTTACTATTTCATTTTGAATTCTAATGCCATCATCTAGGGTCGCAGGAGTAAACAATTTGGTCATTACAAACTTGCCAGAAGAAGGGTTTATCAGATTAATTCTTATTTGCAGTTTGTTACTAATAATTTGAATATGCCCTGTAATAATAAAATCGGCTCCAATCAAGTTGGCGGCTTCTAGAATATTTTCATTAATTTTTGAAATGATATCAGACGGGAAATGACCTATTACAGAGATGTCCTGAAAACGGGAAAGTTCTGCACTGATTTCTTCGGAAAGAATTTGCGAAAAAGCCTCTAAATCTGGCCGTTGATCAATTGTTTTAAAAGGGAAGACTGTAATAACAGGATTGCTTTTATTGGTGTTGATAGGAAGCTCAGCAGGTCTTAGTTTATTATTATGAATAAATTCAGGAACATAACCGCCCTTTGGTACATGAATAATAAGGGGATTATCTTTTCCGTCAGAAGAATAATATTCAGTAAGTAATTTTCTTAATCGTCCTGCATGAATGCGAACCATGGCGTCATCATGGGGATTAAAATGAGAAGGTCTACTTAGTGCATTTACTGCTATAGAATATTCTTTAATGAACTGCTGCCTTTGATCTATAGTTTCTGTGACAATATAGCGCAGAAAATTGCTTAAAAGCGTTGAGTTCTTAAAAGAATAGAATTTTAATACATTTTCCAGCTCATTATAAATTTTATCCGAGGGGATTTTTTTTGTAGACTCCATAATAAATTATTTGAAAATTATTAATGTCAAAAAAAAGTCACTGGGGCGTATAAAATGTTAAAGACCAAATGCTTATGAAGTTATAAATTTATGAAAATATTTAACATGTTAGTATTATTTATCTGATATTTTAACGGTTAAATGTAACGGTTAATAACTCTAATGGTGCAATTGTATTAGTTATATTTGTTTGATAATCAGGTAAAAATTGTGTTTTGTTTCTTTTTTTAACCAAAAAAGACTGTAATGTATAGGTGTTGAAATTTTTGCATTCCCATACTAAAAGCTTTTAGGATCAGATGAAAGCTTTTGAGGCGAATAAAAATTCGTACTGAGAGATATCAATTTTTTAAAATAAAATGACTGCCAGGACTGCAAAAATCAGATTAAAAGTTGTATCCCATAATAAACAAACTATAATCATTATGAAAAAAAGGTTTTTGCAAATGACAGCTATGAGGCATTGTGCCCTCATAATTTGTTTTCTCATTTCCAGTTTTGTTCAGGCTCAAGATGAAGGGAATAAAAGCATGGAAATCTATGGTTTTATTATGACCGATATTGGTTATAATTTTAATCAGATACAATCAGATTGGTATGATGTAGTAAGACCAACAAAACTTCCTGCCTATAAAGACCAATACGGACCAGACGGCAGTTATTACGCTTCTGTGCGCCAAACCAGATTAGGATTTAAAAATTACTTTGATACAGGAATTGGCGAATTAAAAACTCATTTTGAATTCGAGTTATTCGGTACGGGTGTCGATGCCGGACAAACTACTTTTCGTTTGCGTCATGCTTATGCGGAATTAGGAAAATTTGGTGCTGGACAAACTTGGAGCCCTTTTATGGATATTGGCGTATTCCCGAATTCGCTCGAATATTGGGGACCAACCGGAATGGTATTTTTTAGAAATATTCAGATACGTTATATGCCAATTCAAGGCGATACTCGATTAACGATTGCATTAGAAAGACCAGGAGCAAGTGCCGATCAGGGAGATTATGCGAATCGTGTGGAACTGCAAGGAGTAAAGGCAAGATTTCCGCTGCCCGATCTTTCGGCAGAGTATCATTATGGCACAAGATGGGGTTATATTGAATTAGCAGGTATTTTGAGAAAAATCGAATGGAAAGATATGAATAACGATCAGTACGATTTGTCTGGAGATGCTATAGGCTGGGGACTTAATTTAAGCACCAATATCAATTTTAGCGAAAATGATGTTTTTAGAGGACAAGTTGTATACGGAGAAGGTATACAAAACTACATGAATGATGCTCCTGTTGACATTGGTATTAAAAACAATTTTGGTAACCCTGTAACTCCCGTAAAAGGTGTTGCGCTTCCTCTAGTTGGTGTTGTCGCTTTTTTAGATCATACTTGGAGTGACAAGTTTAGCACTGCAATAGGATATTCTATGATTGATATTGACAACTCAGACGGACAAACAGATGATGCCTTTAAAAAGGGACAGTACGTTTTGGGAAACCTTTTGTTTACTCCTGTAAAGAATTGCATGGTCGGAGTTGAATTTCAGTGGGGTAACCGCGAAAATTTTAATGACGGATGGAGTACTTCAATAAATAAAATACAGTTTTCTTTTAAATATAATTTTTCACAATCATTTTATAAAAGAATTCAGTAAATGCCTTTTGTTTTTTAATTAATAAAAAAAAGAAAATATGTGTAAAACTGTACAATACCTGCTATTGTTCGGATTGTCTTTAGGCTTTCTTAATGCTCAAACCCGAACTGAAAAAGATCTTCTAGGAGAAAAACAAATCCCAGCAAATGCTTATTACGGTGTGCAGACAGCACGTGCGTTAGAAAATTTTCAGATAAGTAGCTTGACTACGCAATCTTATCCTGATTATGTAAAAGCTTTTGCAATGGTTAAATTAGCAGCGGCACGCGCCAATGCTGATGTCGGCCGACTTAAAAAAGATAGACTTGCTGCTATAGAAAAAGCTTGCCAAGCTGTAATTGATGGCAAATATCATGATCAATTTTTGGTCGATTTGTATCAAGGTGGTGCTGGTACTTCTGCCAATATGAACGTAAACGAAGTTTTGGCCAATATTGCATTAGAACTGAGCGGACATAAAAAAGGAGAATATCAATACATCGAACCTCACGATGATCTTAATATGGGACAATCGACAAATGATGTGTACCCAACAGCGATAAAAGTGGCGCTGCTGCTTCATAATGACAAATTGCTTAAAGAGGCAGATCTTTTGGCTAAAGCTTTCCATAAAAAAGGGGATGAATTTAAAGACATCCTAAAAATGGGAAGAACCGAAGGGCAAGATGCTGTACCAATGACAGTAGGCCAGGAATTTCATGCTTTCGGGAATCAGCTTGACGCAGAAATTAGTGCTTTAAAAAAATCTGAAGTTTATTTATGCGAACAAAATATGGGAGCTACAGCAATCGGGACAGGAATTACAGCTTCTCCAGGTTATGCTGAAAAAGTAGCTGCGCATCTGGCAAAAATTACAGGAAAACCAATCGTAATGAGTAAAGATCTTATTGCTGCCACAACCAGCCAGCAAGGTTTTGTAATGTATTCTTCTACACTTAAAAGTATGGCAGTTGCCTTGGCAAAAATAAGCAGCGATTTGATTATTTTGGCTTCTGGTCCTCGTACCGGTTTTTTCGAAATCAATTTGCCTGCACTTCAGCCTGGATCTTCAATTATGCCTGGAAAAGTAAATCCGGTTATGCCAGAACTTATGAATCAATTGTGTTTTAAAGTAATGGGGAATGACTTGACTGTAACGGTTGCCGCGCAATCTGGTTTATTGCAGTTAAATGCTTTTGAACCTGTTCAAGCCATTGCCATGATGGAATCTCAAGGATTGTTTTTTAAAGCAATGCCATTGTTTAGAAAAAACTGTATTGATGGCATTACAGTAAACAAAGACGTTTTGGCGCATTATATGGATAGAAGTGTTGGTGTTGTAACGGCTCTAAATCCTATTCTAGGTTATGAAAAAACAACTGAATTGGCCAAAGAAGCATTAGCAACCAATAAAGGAATCTTAGAACTTATACGCGAAAAGAAATTGCTGACAGAAGATCAAATTAAAAAACTGCTTGATCCAGCAACTTTAACAGGCCAAAAATAATCTTCAACCTAAAAAGACAAAATGATGAAATTAAATATCAACTTTTACAAAAAAATGCTTTTACTGCTGATATTGTCACTAAATGTCAGCATGTTCGGACAGGCTAAACCTAAAGTGCTAATATTGGCAACAGGCGGAACAATTGCAGGTTCGGCTAAAACTGGAGTACAGTCCGGATATACTTCGGGCCAAGTTACTATTGATGCAATGGTAAATGCAATTCCGGATGCTTTAAAAGTGGCAGATATAAAAGGCGAACAAATAGCGAATGTTGGATCTCAAGACATGTCATTTGAAATTATGCTGAAAGTAGCTAATCGAATTAATGAATTGGCTAATAGCAACGATGTAGACGGTTTCGTAATTACGCACGGAACTGATACGATGGAAGAAACGGCCTTTTTTTTAAATCTAACTACAAAAACAGATAAACCAGTTGTGCTTGTAGGATCCATGCGTCCGTCAACAGCGATTAGTGCAGACGGACCTTTAAATCTTTATAATGCGATTGCTGTAGCTGGCGATCCTAAAGCAAAAGGACGCGGAGTGCTTTTGGTGATGAATGATTGGATTCATTCGGCACAATCTTTAACAAAAGTGAGTACAACGGCTGTTCAGACTTTTATGTCTCCGCTTCGTGGACTTATCGGTATTACTTCTTACGGAACAAACGATTTCTTTAATTACCCTAGTCAAAAATTTGGGAAAAACTCAGAATTTGAGGTAAAGGGCGTTAGCTCCTTTCCTCGCGTAGATATTATTTATGCTGATGCCGATATGAAGCCAGATTTAATAGATGCTTCGATAGAACGCGGTGCTAAAGGAATTGTAATTGCTGGGGTTGGAAACGGAAATATGAACAAAGCTTCGCTAGATGCTTGTGCAAGAGCCAGTAAAAAAGGAATTATCGTAGTTCGAAGCACGCGTGTTGCAACTGGACTTGTAAGCCGTAATGTAGAATGCAATGATGATGAACTTGGACTTATCGCTTCATACGCTTTGAATCCGCAGAAATCTAGAATCTTATTGTCGGTAGCATTATTGAAACAAAGAAGTTTAGCAGAACTCCAAAAGATATTTGAAGAGTATTAAAAAAACTGTGTTTACGAACAAATTCTTGAACCTGTTTGTAAAAGGAAATAATCTTATATCAACTTGAAAATTAAATGTATATGAAAAATAAAATAATTACAAGAGGGGTTCTTGCAGGATTCTGTGTTTTATTGATTTCCTGCAATACAAAAAAGGACGAAAATACTGTAATTGACTTAAAAGAAGTTAAGAAGCAAATTCAGGCAAAAGAAAATGAATATGCTGCAACATACAATGCTGGCCAGCTGAAAGAAATTGGATATTATGCAGACGATGCCATAACTTTTTATCAGAATAGGCCACCGATTATTGGTAAAGAGGCGAGATATGAATTTTTAAAATCAGATTTAACTAATAACACCAATACGATATCATTTGAAACCAAAGAAGTTTTTGTTTCTAAAGACGGTAATATGGTTGTAGAAATAGGATATTATAAAGTGACAGATTCTACCAAAACGCCAATTAATACTGGAAACTACATGAGCTTTTTCGAAAAAAGAGACGGCAAATATGTGTGTGTAAGAGACATGAGCGCTTCTGATGGAATGATAGAGTAAATAGCCTTTTTGCACAATAAACCTATAAAATAAAAATATGAAAAAAATACTATTTGTACTGTCATTGGCTTTTGGATTGAATGCCGCAGCACAGACTTCTGTTGACGAAATTAATTTAATCCAAGACCTTTATGGAAAATCGAAAGCCGATGTAGTCGAAGAATACTTAAACTTATCTGATGCGCAAGCTGCAGCATTTAAACCTATTTATGATAAATACGAAACGGAACGTAAAGCCTTAAGTCAGCAAAAGATTTTGATTTTAGAAGATTACGGAAAGAATTATGCCACTTTGAGTGATGCGAAAGCAACAGAATTAACTTCAAAGAATTTGAAATACAATCAAGAATCTGAAAAACTCCTTGCCAAAACACATTCTAAATTGGTGAAAGTTATTGGAGGAATAAATGCAGCAAAATTTGTACAGCTTGAGCAGTATTTACAAGTAACCATACGAGCAGAGATTCAAGATGTTATTCCTTTTATTGGAGAATTGGATAAAGCCAAAAAACACTAGCCGATT
The DNA here is from genome assembly GCF_027111275.1 of Flavobacterium luteolum. Taxonomy (NCBI): domain Bacteria; kingdom Pseudomonadati; phylum Bacteroidota; class Flavobacteriia; order Flavobacteriales; family Flavobacteriaceae; genus Flavobacterium; species Flavobacterium luteolum. The sequence goes on from NZ_CP114286.1 coordinate 3,107,513, forward strand.
TCTGGGTACAGAGTAGAAAGTATAGAAAGAATCATTTTCTACTCCTCTTATTAATATTTTATACTCTTACTATGATAAAGATATTTACAAAATATTTGACAGTCGCATTAATCATGTCTGCCCAGTTGATTTTTTGTCAAGCTGAAAATGATGGTCCAGAACTTGGACTTCCTGGCGACAATCTTGATTTATATGCTGTGATGTCCTTGTTCCAGAAATCAAAAACTATTGAGGAATTTGAAAAAAATCTGAATCTGGAGAAAACAGGCATCAATAATCTGGATTTGAATCTGGATAAAAAAGTAGACTTTATAAAAGTAGTCACAAAGAAAAACGGTAATTCGTTTACGTTTATTCTTCAAGTTGCCGTAAACAAGAACGAAAACCAAGACGTTGCTGTTATTTTGGTCGATAAAGACAAAAACGGAAAGGTAAAAATGCAGATTGTGGGCGATGAGCTGCTGTACGGAAAAGATTATGTAATTGAGCCAGTTGCTAAATCAACTCCAGCTAAAACAGCAAATCCTGCTTATACAGGAGATGAACCCGTACAAAGCGCACCAGCTGTAACCGCAGTTGTAGTAGAAACGGTGCCAATTGTGCAATATGTATATTCACCAGCTTACGTTCCGTACTATCCACCATATTATTACGGATTTTATCCGCCTTATTTCGCTGCTTTCACTGTAATGGCAGTAGGAATTTATCGTCACAACCATTATTACCATCATCATGGTTATCATGGCGGGCATTATCATGGCGGACATAATAATGTATATATTAATAACAGAAACAGTTTTAATAATTACAACAACAATAGGTCGAGATCTACTACAGTGCGAGACAATTCGACCAATAATAGATACAATAATAATCGGGGTAATTCGCGTCCTTCTGCGAGCACACGACCATCAGCAGGGAATTCCAATCGTGCAGGAAATACTAGTGCATCTGGAAGAACGAGACAAAGTGCATCGCCAAGTGCAGGGACTTCGAATCTTAATAGAGGAAGTTCTTCAGGATCCAATTTTAATAGAGGCGGAGGTGCTTCGTCAAGACCAAGCGCTGGCCAAATGGGAGGCGGTTCTCGTAGTATGGGAGGCGGTGGCTTTGGTGGCGGAGGCGGCGGAAGAAGAAGATAAACGGCGTTTTTTATAATGTTTCATCAGAAAAAATGCGTAAGTCCTTTTGGGTTTACGCATTTTTGGTTTTTGTATTTGATGAAATTTTATAAAAAGAAGAATTTATTTTGCTGGTTATCATATAAGATAACCGATTAGTGAAAATATATTATGACATTTGAATTATTGAAAATGATATAAAATTCAAAGAATGAAAGTGGCAGAAATAGAGTACCTAAAAAAACAATCGGCTCAATATTTAAATATTTTAAAAACGGCTGATAAAGGTTACAACGCAGAAATCAATGTTTTAAATTACTCCGAATTAGGCTGTGTAATAACAAATATGCTAAAGCTATGTATTTTGGCTTTAGAAAATGAAAATCATAAAACCCCTTCAATAGATGTTGGATTGGTTTTAGAACAAGCGCTTCAATTATTTCCAACTGATGAAATGGAATTGTTGGATATTGTTAACGAAATGTTGGTTAAGGAATAAAAAAAAGCTTCAGATTGTTCTGAAGCTTTTTGTTATGCTAAGTTTTCTGCAACAAAATTTTTGCAATACTCTTTTATCAGCTCTCTAACGCTTCTAAACTGTTCCAAGATTTCAGAATCAGTTCCAGTCGCTTTTGCTGGATCGGGAAAATTATAATGAAATTTGACTGCCTTTGTCGGGAAAAACGGGCATCGCTCTTTAGCATTATCACAAACCGTAATCACAAAATCAAAATCGATATTAATATATTCATCAATATTATTTGATGTATGATTTGAAATATCTATTCCGTCTTCTTTCATTATAGAAATAGCTTTTGGATTAACGCCATGAGTTTCTACACCAGCGCTATAAACCTCAGCTTTATTTCCAGCAAAAAACTTCATGTAACCTTCGGCAATCTGACTTCTACAGCTATTTCCTGTACAAAGTATTAGTATTTTCTTTTTCATATTAAACAAATAGCCAAATGATATTTATAATGCAGAATTTGGGTTCAAAACCGAAAATAAGCTGCAATAAAATAACAGATGAGGTTATTACAATTGGTTTTTTGTATTTAAAGATTAGCCCTTTCATTTTTTAGCAGCATCCCGAATTTGGAGTACAGCAAGAAGCAGAGTCATTAGTTAATTGAGTACGATTGATCTTTTGCTTTTCTGCTGGAATTCCGCATGCATCTTGTGCTAAACAAGCTGTTGTTTTATTTTTTAGAATAAATGTTTTTCCATTAAACTCTAAATCATACTTGCCAATTGTATTACTTTGGTATTCCACTTCAATCTCTAAGTCTTCGATTTTTAATTTATCTTCAGACAGCTGAATGATGTTCAATAGTTTGTTAGGTTTTAAACGATGTTCAAAATCGTTAGCATCCCAAAGCTGAAAGTTTACTGCTTTTTCATTTCTGATTACTCCACCACAATCAATAAAATTTTTGGTAACTACTCCAACTTCTGTCACATGAAAATGTTCTGGTACAAAAGTTCCATTTTCTAATTGAAATTCCACATTATCTAATGTTGGCAAAATCTGTTTTACTTCTGATAATTTCATTTTGTTTTTATTTATTTGTTAATTGCAATATTGCGATATACTTAGTCAAAAAAAATGTTTTAGCAACATTTTGATTTTGAAATAGTTTGTGTGATGTTTAAAAAATAGGAGTTTAAAATGTCAATTGTTTTTTCGTCAATACAATAGCAAATGGCATTTCCTGAGATATTTCCTTTTATAATGCCAGCGTTTTTCAGCTCTTTTAAATGCTGAGAAACTGTAGGTTGGGCAAGAGGCAGTTCGTTTACAATATCGCCACAAATACATTCATTCACTTTTAGTAAATATTCGATTATAGCAATTCTTGCAGGATGCCCTAATGCTTTAGCAATTGTAGCAATTTGATTTTGTGCGTCTGTAAAATGTTCAGTCTTAGTTGCTCCCATATTAGATTATATTAATATTGCAATATTACGATATAGTTTTTAGATGATGAAATTTTTAACAGATTAATTTAAATAAAAAAGCTCCAGATTTCTCTGAAGCCTTAATTTTATTGATAATACTATTTATTTAACTTCAACTGCTTCAGGAAATTTCCATGAGCCATTAAGTATTTCTTTGTGCGGACGATAAAGTCTAACCCAATAATTCCAGCCAGCAGTAACCGGAATACAATTTGGTGTTTTTCCGTCACAACCTCCAAACTGAATAGTGATCGATCCGTCAGCATCTTTTTTTGCTGTAATATTATTTAAGGTATACATATTGAGATCGTTTTTCTCAAAATAACCTTCTTTATTGTATACACTTATAGACCAAAATCCATCTACAGGAACATTTTTTACTTTAAGTTTATAGACCGTTTTTCCGTCATTTTTTTTAGGATAAACAGAAAGATAAAGTGCATCTTTTTCTGGATTTCCGCCCCATCCTGTTGCGCTTCCTAATAAATGGCGTGTTTCATCAATTTTACCTTTTAAGCCAAACATTCCTTTTGTATCAGTTAATTTTTTAGAAACACCAATTAAAGAATCTCTAACTTTCTTTTGACTAACTAGATCCCAATTTGGAACCGAAAAAGTTCCTTTATCTTTTTGGCTAATTTTAATTGCATCTTGCAATGCCGTAACTTTCGGTAAATCATTCGGATCGTTAGGATCAATAAAAGTTCTTATTCCTAACATCAAATAACGTGTCCCGATTTTTTCCTTTGTAAAGGTAAAAGTTCCAGGAGCGTAGTACGTTTCAGAATATTGATCTTCGTCGATAGTCTGCATAGACATAAAACGTTTTCCAGGATCTGGCAGTGTAACAGTTATTGGTCCAGCATCGAGATCATAAACTCCAGAAGAATACAAGACATCTCGGTTAGCACGAATTACAGCTTGTTTGTCAATTGGCATTAAAGTTCTATAATGATGTATATTACCAATACCACCAGCATCTTTAACCGAAGTTGTAAAGTAGAGATCTGTTTCTGCGCGGTTAAAATTTGCAGCAGTAACAGGAACACTATTTTTTTGTGCGACTGAATCAGAAGTCACAGCAGTTGAATCTTTTAATGCAGAAGAATCCGTTTCTGATTTGCCGCTATTCTGTTTGCAGGAAGAAGTTAGTAACGATATAGCAACTAAAAATAGACCTGATAATAATTTGTAATTTTTCATATTATTTGAAATTAGAATTAGAAAAATGGTTATGATTTTATTTCTGTACTAATGGTTCTCATTTTACAATTTCCGGAAGAGGCATTTTCCAAATGTTATTAATAACATCTGGTTGCGGACCATAGATTCTCATCACAAATATGAATTTTTCATCTTTAGGTGTCGGAAGCCAGTTGCTTTCTTTGTCTTTTCCTGGTGAAGTGCTTTGCAGATAAATAACTAAATCTCCGTTTGGCTCATACTTTAAACCTTTGGTTTTATTGCCAATAGAATATCTGTTAATTGAATTTGGCACAAGAAAACGTTTAGGAAGATTGTACATCGTGATGCTCCAAAAGTATTTGGCTTCAGGCAGCTGATCTTTAGTAAATTTTAATACATATTTATTGTTTCCTAAAAGCTGCTGATTGTCTTTATCAACGTTGCTTCCGGTATAAACAGCTTCCTCTTTGGTGTTTCCGTAAATTCCAGCAGCTGCTGCAATTGCACGATTTAGAAAGTTATTTTTAAGCTCAGCGCGCGTACCAAAAAGACTTCCGGCATCTTTGACATTGTCTATTTTAGAGTTCAGTTCTTCTTTGGCTTCAGCAATTCCTTTTTCAATTGCTTTTATCGTTTCTGGCGAATATTTTGAACTGTCAAAAGGTTGTCCTGGCACAATTCCAATTTTGGCAAAACGCTTTCTCAGTTCTTTTTCGCTGCTGTCTTCGTTTGCATATTGTAATAAAGCATTTAGCGCACTGATAAATTGAAGCGAACCATAATCGCTTTCTTTCCAGACTGGTAAAGGTAGATTGTATTTTTTTACAGGAGGAGCGGGCTGTTTTGTGTATTCATGCAACGGAATTAATTTATATTGAGCCTGTATTTTTTTAAGATTTGATACATCGGCTGGATCGTGTAATTGAGTACGGCCTACAAGATATATTAAATTGGTTTCAGAATGTAAAACCTTATCAATGCCTTTAGGAGTTTCTCCTTTCCAATCTGGTCCTGCAATAAGATATTTACCTGCATTATTGCCAGTTGCTCGCGATCCTACATATTCAAAATTGAAGGTGTAGAGATCTACTAACTGCATTACATAATATCGATCGCTTTCTATTTTTGGCACTTCAAGAATAACAGGTTCGTCTGAAACATTAATTGGTGCCATTGAGTACGGAGTATCGTTATTTATGGTTATGATTAAAGTATCTGCGGGAGTTGCGCTTGCAGCTACGCTTTTGAATTTGTTAAATCCTGAATATTCTTTAGCTCCTTTGTTGATTGCACTGGAGTAAATAGCTTTGTAATTATAAAATATTGGATAGCCGTATATCCAGGCTTCTTTTGCAATAGCAGTTATGGAGTCAGTAGACATTGCATTTGCTGTTTCTTGATTTTCTTTTGATGGTTCTTTTTTGCAGGCAGTTACTGCTAAAAGTGTGACGATAAAAAAAGCGGTTAAATTTCTCATAATCGGGAGGTTTTATTTCATATATGATTTTTTCCTGATTTTTAAAATTAGAGTTTAAAAGAAAAATTATGCTTTTTTGATTGGCAAACATGGTTTCAAATTATAAGTTGCAACCATTTTGAGAAGATCGCATAAAAAAAGCCCCAGATTTCTCTGAGGCTTTATAATGTTGAAAAATACTTTTTAGAAATTAGTATTGATCTTTTTCGAACGATCTGCAATGTAAGAGATCAACCAGATTACCTGTCCTTCTTTTACAAAGTAGATTTTCTTTGTAGCATAGTCTGGAATACTTTCAAGACAAGTTACAAGAATGTTGTTAGCAGAAATTAAGTATTTTTGATCGTAAGTGCTTAAAACTCTTGCGGCCTCTTTGTTTGTTTTTGCAAGGTTTGTAAACTTACCGAAGTTGTTTTTAAGAACAGCATCATAATCGATAACATCTTGAAGAGTTAAAGAAACATAATGATCTTTATTTACATTCTCATCATAGAAAAGAGTTGAAAACGCCCAAACAGCACCACCAGATAAATATAGTTTATCTTTTTTTGCTAAAGGAGGATTGGCATCAAATAACTCTTTAGTCTTTTTGCGTAGAATTACATTATAGTCAAAAGATTTTTCTTGATAAGTCGACATATCGTTCACCTGACTTTTATTTACCACTGTCTTTTCTACGGCATCAGTAAGCGTCATTGTTCCAAAACTAAGTTCTAATGGAACAAATTCTAATTTACCGTCTTTAAGTTCGTCAATATAACCTCCTTTTGTAGTTTGAGCACCAATATCAAGAAGGAAAGCATTAGCAAAATCAACAGGAGGAATAGCACCTTTTACAAGTGTTTTTGCTTCCTCGTTAACGTCTAATATTTCTAGCTGTTTGCTAGTTAAAAGTGCGATTTTGTTTTTTAATACATCGATGTTACGGGCAGATGCAAAAACAGGAGCAGCTACAACAAAAATGTTTTCTTCAAGAATTTTGTTTTCGGCTTTAATTTTTTGCAATTGGTTGGTAACGATAACACTAGTTTTAGTGATATCTTCTGCAGTAAGTTCTCCATTAGCAGTAATATGGTCAGCAAACGGAATTCTTTCAGTCCAAAAAGAAAGGATTTTATAATCGGCTTTTCTGATGTTGCTTACATCAATAACTGAAACTTTTATGGCTCTACGACCAATTTCGATTCCTGCATAAATGCTTTTTTGTGAAAATGCAGTAACAGAAAAAAATAAAGTTAAAAGGGTAAAAAATAAAAATTTGGGGTTGTGTTTTTTAAGCATTGTGTTGAATTGTAGTTATAATATATTTGTTTTTAAGAGATTATAAAGTTACTTTTTTGTGGTATTGATGTGAAAATCACAATTTTAGAATGAAAACAAATGATTTCATTACGGAATTGCGAATTTAAGAAAACATTTAATAATATAAAATCAGTTATTGAGAAAACCTGATATTAAATTATTGTAAAGAAATAACGGGATTTATTTCGATAAAGTATATTAATAAAAAAAGCTTCAGAGAAATCTGAAGCTTTTTTTAAATCTATACTCATCGGTTATGACAATCTTCTTTTTTGAAGGAGTTCCAAGTATAAAAGCGAGAATATTAAATTTTAGAAAAAGAAGTAGCCAACAGATACTTGAAATACTCCATTTCTATTATCAGTATCAACCTTAGTTATTCCTAAGTTATATCTTGCACCAAAATTAAGTCCGTTTTCTAGTTTATAGCCTATGCCAAAATTAGCGCCAAAATCAAAAGTAGTGTATGAATTTGTTACTTTCACTCCTTCATTTTTAGCAGAAAGCAAAAAGCCAATTTGCGGTCCAGCTTCAAGACTCAATCCTTTTGTTACGTAATATTTTCCCATTAATGGAATATTCAAATAATTCATAGCAACGATATCATTATTGAAGGTATATCCTTGGCGAGAATACATTATTTCAGGCTGGAAGGAAAATTTATCAGATATTGGAATTTCTGATACAACGCCAACATGATAAGATGTTACATAATCAATGTTATTGGTTTTACTTCCATTAACAGTTGAAAAGTTTAAACCTGCTTTAGCTCCAAATTTAATTTCTTGGGCATTAACATTCGCAAATCCTAAAACTGTAAAAACAGCTAGCAATAAAATTTTTTTCATAAAAATTGATTTGAATTATTTGAAGCCAAAATTGATGTAAAAAAAAGTATAAAAGGTTTCAAAAGCTTAAAAGTGGATAAATTGGTACTTATTTACTGATGTTTTTATATCCATTAATGTAATTAAGAAAGTTGTCTCCAGCTAATTTGGTTCTCATTTGTAAAATATAGCCCGCGTATATTTCTAGCTATTCCTTAACTTTTTCTTAGCAACGCGAAACATTGAAATAGAGCTGATTTATTATAGTTTTTAAGCAATAATCAAATGATAACTTGTAATTCAGATCTTATTAATTGTCATTTTGTTTAGTTTTAATTGTAATTCCTTTAACAGTAAATAAAATCAATTAAGTATAGTTTCGTCATGGAAAATTATAGGTAATTACCTAAAAAAAAAGCAGAAACAGCATCGTAACTAAATACCACTATATAGATTGATCTTTACTATTTTTTTTAACACGGCAATTTTTCAAGGAATAGTTCTTGGAGCAATTATTTTAAAATCACCACTATTTAAGAGTAAGGCCAATAGATATCTGGCTTATGCAATATTTGCGCTTTCAGTGCTTATTGCCAATCTCATCTTCGAAATAATTGATCTTTACAGCAGCATGCCTTTTCTGCGTTTTCTGGATGATGTCGAATGGGCATTTCTTTTTCCGGTTCTGATTTTTATGTTTGTTATACATCAGGTAAACCACCCTATTAGAAATTCCAAAAAAATTCTATGGCTGTATGCTCCGTTTCTATATTCAGCTGTTACAAATGTTTTTTATGACTTTGATGCTGTTGCGCATATTTTTACAATTCCGCACTTTTTTAAAAGCATTTTAGAAACTATAGGGAGTTTTGATTTTTATCTTGTTTTGGTATTTATGCCTTTTATGGCTGTTTATACTTTCAGGTTTATTAAATTTTCAAAAGATAAACAGGAAAAGAAATGGATCACTTTTTTATGGTTTTTGGTTTATATATTAATGCTTTCCTGGATGGTGGCTATTCTGATGGGATTGCTTTTTGAATACGATCTTTCATATATTATGCAGATTCTGGCGTTGTTTGCCACATTTTTAATTCATTGTACAGCTTATTATGGTGTGTTCAGATACAGACTGGCTGACAATAAAATAGGAATAGAAGAACGGTTAAATAAAAAAACTGTATTAGATGATGAAATGCTTATCGAAGAAGTAACTCTTAAAAAAGGGAATGATGTAAATGGTTTAGAAATCTTTACAAAAGAAAACCCTTATTTTAAGAGACTGGAAATACTTTGCGAAGAACATCAGATTTATAGAGACAGCAATCTAAACAGAGAAAAAGTAGCAGAACAGCTAGGAATAAGTGCGGGATATGTTTCGCAGCTCGTTAATATGATCACAGGAGATAATTTTGCCAATTACATAAATAACTATCGGGTTGAAGCCGTGAAAGAAATGATTCTCGATTCAGACTATGAAAACTACAGCTTGCTGGCAATAGGATTAGAATCTGGATTTACTTCAAAGACAACATTTCATAACGCTTTCAAAAAATCTACAGGTATGACACCAAATAGTTTTCGGAATACCAATAAATAAGTTCGGATTTCTCTGAAGCTTTTTTGTTATAACTGTGGTATCTGTTTTTAAATTATTATATGCTTTATAAATGATTTATTTGTTGATTAATTTTTCAAGTCTTGCCATCATTTCATCTTTTTATCTGTCAATAGCGTAATTAATTCCTCCAAGCAAATGCTGTAAAAAAAGAGGGTCGCTGTAACTTTCAGAGCTGTGCCCTAAAGCAGTGTAAAATACTCTTCCGCCATCATATTCATGATACCATGCCAAGGGATGATTAGCGCCATGTTTGCCGCCTTTATATGAAGATTCATCAATTTTTATAAGAACGTTTACGTTTGGATTTACACATTTAAAATTGTACCATTCGTCTTTTCGTTCCCAAATTGCAGGAAGATGTTTTGTAGACAAATGTTCATGATCTACAATTATAAGTTTAGCATTTTGTGGTTCAGGATGTCCTTCAAAAATTCCGCCGATCATTTGCGTGTACCAAGACCAATCTGGCTCGCAGTTTGTAGCGGAATGAATGCCTACAAAACCATTTCCATTTTCTATGAATTTTTGTAAAGCCAATTTTTGGTTTTTGTCTAAAACATTACCCGAGGCACTTAAAAATATAACGGCTTGGTATTGCTTTAAGTTTTTTGAATTAATTGCCAGAGAATCTTCGGTAGTGTCTACAATAAAATGATTTTCCTGTCCCAGTTTTTTTATCGCTGCAATTCCAGCAGGAATGCTTTCATGTCTGAAGCCATTAGTTTTAGAAAAAATTAGTACTTTTTTAGTTTTATAAGAAGCGATCTGTTCTGTATTTTTTATATGGAAAGAAACTAGAAAATAGCTTGTTAGTACAATGAAGCTGAATAAAAATGATTTTTTTATTGAAAACGGGTGGTTCATTTTAGAAAAATTTATTTTGGGAAGATAGGAAAAAAATATTTCTGAAGGTTGTATTTACTCCGCTGTCGCAAAATGCTACAAACAAAAAAACAAGTGGTGTTTTTCTTAGTAGCGGGAAGAGGCTCCTCATTTAGTACCAAAAATCATAAATTTAATTATAGTCCTTTTGGCAGTTTGTGGTGGGGAAATTATATATTTGAAAATAAATATTTTGTGAAAGTTATCACACATATAATAAGTTATGTGTAAGCACAAAAAACAGAAACAAATGATTGTCAATACAAAAAAAAGCGATATAGAGAATTCTAAAAAAAGGAATATAATAGTTACAATTTTGCTTTCACTATTTCTAATAGCCGATTTCTATACTTTGAAAACAATTTTAGATTCAAATCCAGATAATGATTTAATTGATCTTGCCGAAAAAATAAATTACTGTTATGTTGTCTTCACGATTCTAGATTTGTTTTTTACATTTTTCCTTTTTAAATGGAAAAAATGGGCATTTTGGGGAACTCTAACAATTAGTGTTTTAACTTTTCTGCTTAATTTATATGTTGGAATAGGAATAATTGTGTCTTTTTTGGGGTTATCAGGAGTAGTACTTTTATTTGTTATGCTTCAATTAAAATCTGGAAATGTTTCAGGTTGGAGAAATCTAGAATAATGAAACCACCTCCAAAAGCATAAAATCCACCTCATAAAAGCACCACAAAGGATTTAGATTTTATCTAATAAAGACTAAAACAAAAAAGCTTCAGATATCTCTGAAGCTTTTTCTCTTAGTAGCGGGAACAGGACTCGAACCTGTGTCCGCCGCGGCGGATATGAACTCGACGGGTTAAATGTTAAGAATTAGATTTTTAATAAACTCTCTTCCAATTCCTGTCTTTAAATATTTTTCTCTTTTAATGGCTTCAAATTTTGAATTGAAGAATTCTACATGAATAACTTCCCACGGCCTGAATTTTGGAGTATAACCTTTTGTTTCAAGGAGGTTATGTGATTTAAATCTTTCAATCAAATTAGAAGTAAAACCAGTATAGGTTTTGTTGAATTTTTCAGCATAAAGAATTTAAACTACAAATTGATCCATATTGCAAATGATATAAAACAAAAAACACCACTTGTTGAAGTGGTGTTTTACTTAGTAGCGGGAACAGGACTCGAACCTGTGACCTTCGGGTTATGAGCCCGACGAGCTGCCTACTGCTCTATCCCGCGATGTTTCGGGTGCAAAGATACGCCGATTTTTGAGAAATCCAACGAAAACTTTAAAAAATGTTTTATTTTCTGTATTGAGTTGATATGACTACCTTTGCAAAATAAATAAAGCAAAAAATGTCACATAAAGCAGGTTTCGTAAATATTATCGGAAATCCAAATGTTGGAAAATCAACATTGATGAACGCTTTCGTTGGAGAACGATTGTCGATCATTACATCAAAAGCACAAACTACACGCCATAGAATTCTTGGAATTGTAAACGGAGAAGACTTTCAATTGGTTTTGTCTGATACTCCTGGAATCATCAAACCAGCGTACGAAATGCAGGAATCGATGATGAACTTTGTAAAATCGGCTTTTGAAGATGCTGACATTTTAATCTACATGGTCGAAATAGGTGAGCAGGACCTGAAAGACGAAGACTTCTTCAAGAAAATCATTCATGCTAAGATTCCGGTTTTATTGCTTTTAAATAAAATCGATAATTCAAACCAAGAACAATTAGAACAGCAAGTTACTTTCTGGAAAGAGAAAGTGCCAAATGCAGAAATTTTTCCAATTTCAGCATTGCAGAACTTCAACGTTCCAGAAGTTTTCGGAAGAATTATCGAATTATTGCCAGAATCACCACCTTATTATCCAAAAGACCAATTAACAGACAAACCAGAACGTTTCTTTGTTAACGAAACCATTCGTGAGAAAATCTTATTGAATTACGCTAAGGAAATTCCATACGCAGTAGAAATCGTAACAGAAGAATTTCATGAAACCGATTCTATTATCCGAATCCGTTCAGTAATTATGGTTGAACGTGACACGCAAAAAGGAATCATTATCGGACATAAAGGTGCAGCACTGAAAAAAGTAGGAACAGATGCCCGAGCTGATTTAGAGAAATTCTTTGGAAAACAAATTCACATTGAGCTTTATGTAAAAGTGAACAAAAACTGGAGAAGCAACGCCAATATGCTGAAACGTTTCGGATATAATCAATAGTTTATAATTGTTTCAAGTTTCAGGTTTCAAGTTAAACGTCAGGTATAAAACTTGGCACTTGAAACCTGAAACTTGAAACAGAAAATAATAAAAACTTAGGTACTAAGAAACTTAGCGTCTCAGCAACTTTTTTTAACTACCTTTGCAAAAAATTTAAATAAGGCATTTTGGATTACAAGTGATTAGGTTTTTAGGAAGCTAAGAATCTGAGATCTAAAGTCTAAAATCTAAAATTCAATAAAATGAGTAATAACATTGTTGCGATAGTAGGAAGACCTAATGTGGGGAAATCAACCCTTTTTAATAGGCTGATACAAAGAAGAGAAGCTATTGTAGATTCAGTATCTGGGGTTACCCGTGATAGAAACTATGGTAAAAGCGAGTGGAACGGAAAAGAGTTTTCTGTCATTGATACCGGTGGATACGTACGCGGAAGCGATGACGTATTTGAAGGCGAAATCCGTAAACAAGTAGAACTTGCTATCGACGAAGCCGATGTTATTATTTTTGTGGTTGATGTTGAAGAAGGAATTACGCCAATGGATGAAACTGTTGCAAAATTGCTTCGTAAAGTAACAAAACCAGTTTTATTGGCTGTAAACAAAGTAGATAACGCAATGCGTGAAAAAGATGCAGTTGAGTTTTATAATCTTGGTTTAGGAGATTATTTCACATTTGCAAGTATTTCAGGAAGTGGAACAGGAGATTTATTGGATGCTTTAATCGATGCTTTTCCAGAAAAACCAGAGGTTGAGGTTAAAGAAGATTTACCACGTTTTGCAGTTGTAGGACGTCCGAATGCAGGAAAATCTAGTTTTATCAATGCCTTAATTGGTAAAGATCGTTATATTGTAACAGATATTGCAGGAACAACTCGTGACGCAATTGATACAAAATTTGACCGTTTTGGTTTCGAATTTAACTTGGTTGATACTGCGGGAATTCGTCGTAAAGCAAAAGTAAAAGAAGATTTAGAGTTTTACTCTGTAATGCGTTCTGTACGTGCAATCGAACATGCTGATATCTGTATCTTAGTGATTGATGCAACACGTGGATTTGAAGGTCAGGATCAAAGTATTTTTTGGTTGGCAGAGAAAAACCGTAAAGGTGTTGTGATTTTGGTAAACAAATGGGACTTAGTAGAAAAAGACACTATGTCTACGCGTGATTACGAAGAGAAAATCAAAAAAGAATTGATGCCTTTTACAGATGTGCCAATTTTATTCGTCTCTGCTTTAACGAAACAGCGTTTATTAAAAGCGCTTGAAGCAACAGTTCAAGTTTATGAAAACAGAAAACAAAGAATTGCAACTTCAAAATTCAACGAGTATATGTTGAAAGTAATTGAAGCGTATCCGCCACCAGCAACAAAAGGAAAATATGTAAAGATTAAATATTGTATGCAATTGCCAACGCAAACACCTCAGTTTGTATTTTTTGCTAATATGCCTCAATATGTAAAAGAACCTTATAAAAGATATTTAGAAAATAAAATTCGAGAGAAATGGGATTTCGCAGGAGTTCCGATCGATATTTACATCAGAGAAAAATAAAAAAAAGAATCCCCTCAAATAGGGGATTTTTTTATGTTTGGTGTCTAGATAATTAAAGGATCAATTTTTTATTGGCATTATATTTGAATAAATGTAAAAAATACAATTAAACCTTTTGCATTTTTTTAAGTCTTACTGATCTAACTAACCTAATTTTATGACCAGAATTTATTCACTTTTGTTGTTTTTAGCTTTTGTATATTCGGCAAATGCCCAAAACAATATCGTTATTAAAGGAACTGTGGTAGATATCAACTCCCAACTTCCTTTAGAACTCGCCACCGTTTATTTTACAACAGTAAAAGATTCAACTATTATTGAATATGCTACAACAGATAAAAACGGAAATTTTATTATCAATACTAAAAAGTATGATAAGCCAGTTTTCTTAAAAGTAAATTATACGGGATACCAAGCTTATTTTGAGGAACAAAAAGGACTTACAGAAAGTAAAGACTTTGGTAAATTGTACATGCTTGAAAATGCGAACGTTTTAAATGAAGTGGTAATTAAAAGTGAAGCACCGCCAATTACCATTAAAAAAGACACTCTTGAATTTAATGCCGGTTCCTATAAAGTTCGCCCAGATGCAAATGTGGAAACTTTATTGAAGCAATTGCCCGGCTTTGATGTCGATAATACAGGAAAAATTACGGTAAATGGGCGAGAAGTCAATCAGGTTTTAGTCAACGGAAAAGCATTTTTTGATAAAGATGGAGCTATTGCCATTAAAAACCTTCCGGCTGATATTATTAAAAAAGTTCAAGTTTCTGATTTTAAAACCAAAAAAGAAGAGCTGGCTAAGCAAGAATCTACTTCTGATTATTCGAGCATAAATATCACAATTGACGAAAAGAAAAATAAAGGCTACTTCGGTAAAGTTCTTGGCGGATATGGTTCGGATGAACGCTACGAAAGCAGTTTAATGATGAACTTTTTCAAAAACAAACAGAAAATAAGTGTATTAGCTTCGGCCAATAATATCAACTCAACCGGATTTGCTATGGATGAGGTTTTTGATAATATGGGAGGCGGAAGAAATACAAAAGGTGGCAGTCAAGGCGCTGGCAGTGGAGGAAAAGGAATTACGCAGTCTACTCTTGCGGGAATTAATTATTCAGATGACTGGACAAAAGATTTGGAGTTCATGAGCAGCTACAATTTTACAAACGCGGTGACTAAAAACGAAAGCAAATCGAATCAGCTTAGTTTTTTACCGACAGGAAATATTTTAACTGAAGCAGATTCTAAAACTAGAAATGAAAATACAGGCAACAAAGTTAATTTTGAGTTAGAATACAAAATCAATCCTACTATGCAGATTGTTTTTGCTCCTAAATTGAATTTATCAGAATCAAATAGCAATTCTTCGTCCTCGACTTCTTCTGAAAATGAAAATGGTGATGCATTGAACGAAAGTACGGCAACATCGCATACTGAAAGTTCTAATACGAGTTTCGCCAACAGTATTAATTTCAACAAAACTTTTAAAAAGCAATCGCGAAATTTAAGTGTAGTTTTTAATAACAATAACACTAAAAATGATTCGAACGGAATCAATATTTCGGAGACTATTTTTTATCAGGACAATAAACCAAACGACGAAAGAAATCAGAATGCAAAAAATACTTCTAAAAGTGATGCTTATTCGCTTGACTTAGAATATACAGAGCCTGTAACGGATTCGCTAAGATTACGTTTTGGAACCGATTTTGATTGGCAAAGTTCGATGAACGATCAAAAGACATTTAATTTTGATGATGCTTCGCAAGAATATTCAGATTTAAATTTATCGTTGACCAATTATACCAAATCAAAGCAAAATTCTATTACGCCAAAAGTGGGTATTACTTGGCAGAAAAGTAAATTTACGCTGAATGTGAATTCGAGAACATCAATTGTGGAGTTTGATAATCATTCTTTTTATTTAAATCAAGCTACAGATTTGAATAAGAGATATATGCTGCCTTACGGAACGGCACAGCTTCGATACAAATTCAACCGCTCTAAAAACTTAACTTTCAAATATGATTATTCTAATGCGCTTCCGTCGGCAACGCAATTAATGCCAGTTGCAGATTTGAACAATCCATTGAATAGTGTAATAGGAAATCCAAATCTAGATCCGATTGAAAAAAACACTGCAGGTATCGATTTTAAGAATTTTGATTTTAGAACGCGTTCAGGTTACAGTTTATTTCTTAAAGGAGATTATTATAATAATGATATTGTTTCTACTTCGATTTATGATGATAGCGGAAAAAGAAATACGACTTATGTAAATATTTCGGGAACTTATTCGGCTTCGCTTGGAGGAAACTGGAATCAGCAAATTAAAAAAGATGCACATACTTTAAGATATGGTCTGCGTTTAAGCGGTAATTATAATTTTGACAAAGGGTTTACAAATGCTGTTATGTATTATGCTAAATCGGTTGTAGTAACGCCAAGTGTTTACGCTTCTTACGATTACGGAGAAGTGCTTTCGATTGCGCCGTCTTATAGTTTATCATACAATGAAACTCGATATGAAAACTATTCAAGAGATGCGACTTCAAACGTGATTCACAGAATTAATTTGCAGACAACATCTTATTGGCCAGCTAATTTAATTTTCGGAAATGATTTCGGATACACTTATAATTCTAATATCTCAGACGATTTCAAGAAGGATTTCTTCCTTTGGAATACGAGTTTATCATACGGATTTCTAGATAAAAAATTGTATGCTAAAGTGAAAGTGTATGATGTTTTAAATCAGAATCAAAGTGCAACAAGAACTATTTCGCCAACTTCTATCCGAGATGAAGAAAATACAGTTTTAAAACGTTATGTAATGTTTTCTTTAGCTTATAAAATTGGAAATTTCGCCGAAAGCAAAAAAGGAGGAAGAAGACAGAGGGGATCTTGATTTTTAGGTTCTAAGATGCTAAGGTTCTAAGGAGCAAAGATTCAAAGGTTTAAAAAATGCCTGTCAAATTAATTTGATAGGCATTTTTTGTATAACTCATAACTCATAACTTTTTCCGATTAATCCTATGATAAACCGTAAATCTGATAATATCACGATCGTAGAAATCTATACCGCTTGCTCGTCTTTGGAGGTTCTTTAAATAACCCAATTCTAAACCAAGATTTGGATTGAAATGATAACGCAAAGCAACGTAAAAACGGTTTTGATCGAAAGTATTTCTTCGGTTGTCTTTTCCGAAATTGAATAAGACTTCATCAGAAATGGTTCCTTTTATGCTTCTTCCTTCTTTTTCCCAAAGAGTAAACATTGATTGTAATCGGTATCTGAATCTGTAAGCAAATGAGAATTCATCTAAAAGTCCGTTTTTGTCTGCTTTTTGAATGAAGCGCTCTTCGAGTTGAAAACGATTATGAAAAGTTATTTTGGCAATATCATTTATTAAAGTAAGATCTTGCTGTGCACGATATTCGGGAATAGAAAAATCAGGATCAATGTTTGGATTCTGGGTATTTACGCTAAAAAAGGCAAATCCAGCACCAAAATCCATCATCTTAGTTGATCTGTAACGAGCTTGAGATCTTATAACAAAAAGATTTTCATGAACAGGATTTACAAAGCTTCGATTATCAAATTCAGAATGAAGAGCCCATTTTTCGGATAATGGAAAAATATTATAATATCGAATCCAGGTCAAAGTCTGCTGGTCGATATTTCTTTGGCTTTGCCCTGTAATGAATTGGCAAACAAAGAGTATGATGAAAAGTAATTTAAAAGATCTGTTCAAAAACTATAAATTCAAGCTGCGAATTTATATAAATGATCTTATTTCTTTCTATTTTAAAATTTGTTTTGAATTTTTTTTTGTGAAATAAAAAAAGAGGCACATTTTTAAATATGCCTCTTTTTAATACTAAAACTAACTAACCACCTTACAGAGAATACTTAAATGTAACTCCGTAAGTTCTTTGATCACCAAGGACTCCAGCATATTGACCTGAGTTACCACCTGCAGGCAATAATTGCTCGTAGTAATCTTTATTTAAAAGGTTTCTTCCCCAAATCTGAATAGATAAACCTTGCGAAGCGCGGAAACCTAAACGAGCATTAAAGATTGCATAACCTTGTACTACTAAATATTTTGAAGCCGAAGGGCTTGAAGAAAATTCAGAACGGGCATATCCGTCAGCAGCAAAGAAGATTTTTCCAGCATTACCAAAGAATCTTGCATTGTCTGAAAGTTCACCTCCAAGAGAACCAGCCCATCTTGAAGCACCTGGCAACTCAGTTCCAGAAACATCTTTGAAGGCAACTGGCGCTCCAGTTTCTTCTAATGGAAGTGGCGCATTTGTAAATTTCACATATTTACCATCTGTATAAGTTGCAGCACCATTAATAGTTAAGTGTGAGCTAATGACAAAACTTGCATCCAATTCTGCACCTCTTACACGCACTTTATCTGCATTCGCAAGATAACCACGGTTTACACCCAATTCAGCTGCTTGAACGTTAGTTTGGAAATCTTTGATATCAGTATTAAAGAACGTTAAGTTGAAAATTGAGTTTTTGAACGGAGAAGTTTTAACTCCAACCTCATAATGATTTACTTTTTCTGGTTTAACTACCGCAAGTTCTGTCATTGGCTGACCAGCTGCATTTGTTGGAAGTCCAGCTACGTTAACCCCAACAGGTTTGTAAGTTTTGGCATAAGTTGCGTAAACATTGATTTTATCAGATGCTTTATAAGTAAGCGTTAAGTTTCCAGAAAAATCTGTATTGTCTGTATTAGAATCAAATGCTTGATCTGAGTAAACTGATTTTTTCAAAGCCAATAAGGCAGGATCTGTAGTTTGAAGACCTCCGTAAGTTTTACGAGAATAACTTGCATCTTTTTTATCAAAATTATATCTCAAACCAGGTAAAATGTGAAATCTCTCTGTAACAGCCCAATCAAGCTGTCCGAATACTGCAGCACTAGAAGCTCTAATTCTTGCATCGGTTTTAATTCCGTAACCTTCAAAAAGGCCTGGTGTTTTCCATAACGGACTCGTTGTACTTTGAGAGAATCTCCATTGTGCATTACCAGATTCTTCTGTACCATCTGTTTGAGAAGTCTGATCGATAAAGAATACTCCACCAACACCACTAATTTTTGATGTCAATTGTCCAGCATAACGAACTTCTTGTGTAATCTGAGTTTGTCTTGTTGGATTCTGAGATTTAGCTAAAACTTGTAATCCTGTAAAATCTCTATCATTTGATGGATCCCAGTTCCAGAAACGCCAAGCTGTTGTAGAAGTAAGGGTTCCGCCTCCAATTTTTGTATCAATGTTTAATGAAACTCCTCCTAAATCTTGTCCAGAACGCCAAGGTGTATCGTGGTCTATTTTACGATCAAAAGCATTTAAACTTGGCAATTGGTAATTTAAATCTTTAATAATAGCATCAAACTGACGGTATGCAGCTCTCTGAGTAGGAGCAACACCAGCAACAACCTGCGCATATCCGTCAGGACGCTGTGTTGTAAGATCTCCTGCAAAAGTAATATTTGTATTTTCAGTAGGAGTCCATAATAATTGTCCTCTAAAACCTTGATTATTCAAAGTGTTTGTTGGTCTTCCAGTAACAATGTTATCGATTAATCCATCGCGTTGTGTTCCAGAGAAAGATAAACGACCAGCAACTTTTTTCCCTAATGCTCCTGTGATAGAGGCTTTAGCTTGTAAAAAAGCATAATTACCATAACTCAATTCGAAATCGGCACCAGTTGTAAAACTTGGTTTGCGAGATGTAATATTGAAAGCTCCAGAAGTTGTGTTTTTTCCAAATAAAGAACCTTGCGGACCACGTAATACCTCAATTTGTTCTACATCGATAAAATCTAAAGTAGTTGCTGCAGGACGAGCATAATACACACCATCTACATAGAAACCAACTCCAGGATCGATACCGTCATTTGTAAGTCCGAATGGAGAACCTAAGCTTCTAATGTTGATTCCGGTATTTCTAGGGTTAGAAGAATACAATTGTACAGAAGGAACCAATTCTTTGATACGGTTTACATTAAATGCTCCCGCTGCTTCAGCTTGTTTTCCTGTTACAACAGAAACGGCAATTGGCACATCTTGTACTTTTTCGATTCTTCTTCTAGAAGAAACAACTACTTCGACAAGTTTGTTTTCTTCACGTAAAGTAACCAATAGTGGCGAAGCTGGGATAGAAGTAATTTCAAGTTCGGCAGTATTGTAGCCAATATATTGAACTAAAAGTGTAACAGGTAATTTTCCTTGTGATTCTATTGCAAATCTTCCTTCAGAATCTGTAATAGCGCTAAAAGTTGTTCCTTTAATTACCACATTGGCTGCTTCTAAAGGAATATTTTGATCTGTAGTTACAACCCCTTCAATTTTTTGAGCAAATGAGATTGAGAACGTTAAAACGGCAAGTATTGTAAAGATATTTTTTATAGATGTTTTCATTTTTATATTAAGTATATGTGATTAGTAGAATTTAAAATTAAATTTTTTTTACCAACACATACACATCATAGATGAAACAGCATTCACGGTTGTGAAATTATAATTATGTTTTTTTTGCAAAAGATTTTGTCCACCTGATTTACTAGAATGTACTTTCATGAGTTAAAATTTTGTAAATGATTAGTTAATTATTTTTGGCAAATATATAATTAATTCTATCGATTTACTAGACTTTAGAAAATATTTTTTTATTTTTTTACCAATGAAGCGATTGTGATGCCTTCCATAGCCTTCAAAGTTTTATCTCTAATTAGCATCAAACCGTGACGCAGACTGCATTCAGACTCGGTTTTACAATCAGAACAAGGCTCGTAAAAATTTAAAGAAGCACATGGCAAAAGTGCAATTGCACCGTCAAATAATCGGTGAATTTCTGCCAGCGTAATGTCATTTTTAGATTTTATCAGATAATATCCACCAAATTTTCCTTGCTTACTGCTCACAAAACGTCCTCGTTTTAGATCTAAAAGAATTTGTTCTAAAAACTTTTTAGGAATGTTAGCGCCATCAGCAATTTCTACCGTTCTAGAAATGTGATTTTCGTCTTGTTCTGCTAAATAAAGTAAGGCCTTAAGGGCGTATTTTGCTTTATGTGATAACATCTATTAATAAATTGTAAAATGTAAATGTATGATTTTTTAAGATTGAAACCTAAACTTGAAACTTGAAACAAAGAAAATTAGAACCAGAATAAATTACCAGCCTCCGCTAGATCCTCCGCCAGAGAAACCTCCACCGCCAAATCCGCCGCCGAAACCTCCGCCTCCGCCGAAACCACCACCAGATGATCCTCCGCCGAAACCTCCAAATCCGCCACTGCTTCTTCCAAGATTACTTAAAATAATAGCGTCAAGCAGACTAGGGCCACCACCGCCATTGTTGCCAGAATTTCCTCCTCCGCCTCTTTTATTTCGAGATAGTAAGATTAAAACAATTACAACAATTACGATAAAAGGTAGAAAAGGAAAGTCTTGCCCTTTTGTTTGTTTGCGTTCGCCTTTAAATTTTCCTTTAAAAACATCAATAATAGCATCAGTTCCTTTATCAAGACCGTTGTAAAAACTTCCAGCTTTAAATTCAGGTATGATAATATTTCTAATGATTGTTCCTCCAATTCCTGCCGTTAGACGATCTTCAACGCCATATCCGGGATTAATTGCAATCTTTCTTTCGTTTTTAGCTAGTAAGATAATAACGCCATTGTCATCTTGTTTTGTTCCTCCAATTCCCCATGCTTGCCCCCATTTTGTAGCTAACTGACTTACGTCTTCTCCCTTTAAACTTTCAATGGTAATCACGACAATTTGAGTTGTAGTCGAGTCTGAATAACGAATTAGTTTCTCTTCTAATTGCGCTTTTTCAGATGAACTTAAAACATTCGCATAATCGTAAACTGAAGTTTGTTTGCTTGGAACTTTGGGAATCTCAAACTGTGCAAAAATAGCATTGCTAATAAATAATGCGATAAACAAAAAAGTAAGCTGAAAAATTCTATTAGAATTTGAGAATTTAATTTGGGAATTTTTCATTGTTTATCCTTTTGAGATTTCGTTAGATAGTTCATTGACATCATCTTCCTGAGAAGGAAAATATTTTTTGAGCTGTTCTCCGGCATTTAAGATGCCATCAACAATTCCTTGTTTAAAATTGCCGGCTTTAAAATGGTTTACCATGATGTCTTTAGTGCAATCCCAAAAATCGTTGGATACGACATCATTAATTCCTTTATCGCCGCAAATCACAAAATTTTTGTCTTCAACTGCAAAATAGAGCAATACACCATTTTTGAGTTTAGTTTCATCCATTCGCAATTCATGAAAAACTTCTAAAGCCCTATCAAAATGGACTTTAGAAGTTGTTTTTTCTATATGTACTCTAATTTCGCCAGAAGTATTATTTTCGGCCATGCGAATAGCTTCAACAATTTCGTGTTCTTCTTCTTTGGTTAAAAAATCTTCTACTTTTGACATGGAAATTATTTTAGTCCCGATAGCTATCGGGATAGATTGTACATTGTATGCTTTTGACTAAATCTTATATTTTAAGAAGCCTAACAGTCTAACTTTAGAATTTTACTTCAACTGGTTTATCAGCTCCAGTAGATGCTTCAAAGTATGGTTTTTCTTTGTATTCGCTCAAGAACCATTTGTTAGGAATAGACAAGATGTAACCGTTGTAAACTTGTACAGCTTCGTTAAAACGAGTTCTAGCCGTTAAAATCTGGTTTTCAGTACTTGCCAATTCGTCTTGCAGTTTCAAGAAGTTTTCATTTGCTTTTAAAGTAGGA
Source organism: Flavobacterium luteolum (assembly GCF_027111275.1). Classification (NCBI taxonomy): domain Bacteria; kingdom Pseudomonadati; phylum Bacteroidota; class Flavobacteriia; order Flavobacteriales; family Flavobacteriaceae; genus Flavobacterium; species Flavobacterium luteolum. Next base: position 3,130,445 of record NZ_CP114286.1, read on the forward strand.
TATTGTTCAACAGAAACCAATAATCTTGATAATGATGAACTTACTCCGCTTTGAGCTTGATTGAATGCTGCTAATTGTTCTGGAGTTACGTTGCTAGGATCAATTGTTACCGAAGTAGCTTTTGCACGAGCTTCGATTACTGCTGTTAAAGTTCCTTTTTCAAAGTCAGCGGCACCTTTTACAGTGTTTACTAAATTCCCGATAAGATCATTACGTCTTTGGTAAGCCGTTTGAACATTTCCCCATTCTTTATTTACAGCTTGACTGTGTTGTAAAGCAGTATTTTTAATACCAATCGACCAAAATGCGATAATAGCAATAAGTGCTACAATAATTCCTACAGGGATTAACCACTTTTTCATATTTGTTTTGATTTAAGTTTATTTCTATTTTTAATTACAATTCGTTTTTGATGTCGTTCAGTTGCGTTTTTATCGACTCTAATTTACGTATTATTTCGAATTTATCTAACGTTTTCTTCTGACCTTCTTTTAAGTGTGTTTTGGCACCTTCGAGCGTAAATCCTCTTTCTTTTACTAAATGATAGATTAATTGAAGATTGGTAATATCTTCGGGAGTGAACATCCTGTTTCCCTTTGCATTTTTTTTAGGTTTTAGAATGTCAAATTCGCTGTCCCAAAATCGTATCAAAGAGGCATTGACATTAAAAGCTTTGGCTACTTCGCCAATACTGTAATATCTTTTGTCTTTAGAAAGTTCAATATGCATGGTTCGTTTTTTTCTATTTTACATCAAAAATAGTATTTTTTGTACTATTAATCTAATGATTGATTTTCTTGATTTGCCATTTGTGAAATTGCCACATATTCGACAGCCGAAATATTTCCATAATAAAAATTCAACGGATTCACTACTTTTCCGTCTTTATGCACTTCGTAGTGACAGTGCGGACCTTCAGATCTTCCTGTGCTTCCAACATATCCAATCACATCACCACGTTTTACCCTTTGTCCTGGACGACAGTTGTATTTGCTTAAATGGGCATACAGGCTTTCATATCCAAAACCATGCCTGATCACAATATGGTTTCCGTATCCTGAAGCTGTGTTGTCAGCTCTTTCTACAACGCCATCTCCTGTTGCGTAAATTGGAGCTCCTGTATTGGCCGTGAAATCCATTCCATTGTGCATTTTTCTCACTTTCGTGAAAGGGTCAATTCGATACCCAAAACCTGACGCAACACGTTTTAAATTTTCATTTCGAACTGGCTGAATGGCAGGAATGGCTAATAATAAATTTTCTTTAGCTCCAGCTAATTTTAAAATTTCATCTAAAGATTTAGACTGAATTGCCAACTGCTTCGATAGTTTGTCCACTCTTTTTGTTGCATTCAAAACCAATTGAGAATTGTTATATCCTTCTAGAGCTTTGTATTTGTCAGAACTTCTAAAACCAGCTTTTCGAATCGAATCTGGAATTTCAGCTTTGTTAAAATATACGCGATAAATATTATTGTCACGTTCTTCTAATGCCTCTGCGGCATCATCAATTTCGTCCAGTTTTTTATTTAAAATAGAATACTGAAGCTTTAAATTTTCAATTTCGCGTGCCTGTAAACGATCTTTTGGAGTTTCGAAATAAGGGGTGTTAATTAAAAGAACAAAAACTAAAAAACCAAACAGTGCCGATGCCAGTAAAAACAGTAATGCGTAACCTATTTTTATTCTTTTTCTGGTTTTTATTTTTGTATAAGCCAGATTTTCTGGGTCGTAATAATATTTTACTTTCGCCATATTTTAAAATACGCTATTTTTGCACCTTGTAAAATAGGTTAGTCGAATAAAACTGCTAATTGTTTCAGTTATTCGATACTTTTTTACCAGGATTAATGATTAGATATTGGGGCTATTTTATCATTAGATAATGCGCAAAATAGGCAATTTATTGTTTAAAATATAAGTTTTTTAATTTCATTATAAAAAACTTAACGTATCATCAAATGAATAAATTAGTTAATCATCTAGTTATCAAATTGACACATTAAATTGACACATTTTTCTAATTTAAATATGAAATCACAAGACGTACGTAAACAATTTTTAGATTTTTTTGAGAGTAAAGGGCATACTATTGTTCCTTCAGCTCCTATTGTTCTTAAAGACGACCCAACCCTAATGTTCAATAACTCGGGGATGGCCCAGTTTAAAGAATTTTTCTTAGGAAACGGAACTCCAAAAAGTCCAAGAATAGCCGATACACAAAAATGTCTTCGTGTTTCAGGAAAACACAACGATCTTGAAGAAGTAGGTATTGACACGTACCACCATACAATGTTCGAAATGTTAGGAAACTGGTCTTTTGGTGATTACTTTAAAAAAGAAGCAATCAACTGGGCTTGGGAACTATTGACAGAAGTGTACAAGATTCCAAAAGAGAATCTTTATGTTTCTGTTTTTGAAGGAAGTAAAGAAGATAACGTTCCGTTTGACCAAGAAGCTTGGGATATATGGAAGACTTTAATCGACGAAGACCGAATTGTTTTAGGAAATAAAAAAGATAATTTCTGGGAAATGGGAGATCAGGGGCCTTGCGGACCTTGTTCTGAAATTCATGTTGACTTACGTTCTGAAGAAGAAAAAGCACTGAAACCAGGAAAAGGAGAAGTTAATGGTGATAACGCTCAGGTTGTTGAAATCTGGAATAACGTATTCATGGAATTCAACCGTAAAGCAGATGGTTCTCTAGAAAAACTTCCAGCACAGCACGTAGATACCGGAATGGGATTTGAGCGTTTGTGTATGGCATTACAAGGAAAAACATCAAATTATGATACTGATGTTTTCATGCCTTTAATTAGAGAAATCGAAACGATTACAGGTGCAAAATATACAACTAATGATGTAACAGGCATTAGTGAAGAACAAAATAAAATGAATATCGCGATTCGTGTAGTTGCAGATCACGTTCGTGCTGTAGCTTTTGCTATCGCTGACGGACAATTGCCATCTAACACGGGTGCAGGATATGTAATTCGTAGAATTCTACGTCGTGCAATTCGTTACGGATTTACTTTCTTAGGAACAAAAGAGCCGTTTATCTATAAATTGGTTGAAACTTTAAGCGAGCAGATGGGAGATTCTTTCCCAGAAATCAGAACGCAGAAAGCACTTTGTTCTAATGTAATTCGTGAAGAAGAAAACTCATTCTTAAAAACTTTAGATCAGGGATTGATTCTTTTAGATGCTGTAATTGTAAATAACAACGGAGATACTGTTGATGGTAAAAAAGCATTTGAATTGTATGATACTTACGGATTCCCAATTGATTTAACAGCCTTGATTCTTTCTGAAAGAGGATTGAAACTGGACGAAGAAGGATTTCAGGAACAATTGCAACTGCAAAAAGAAAGATCTCGCGCAGCGTCTAAAGTAACTGCTGGTGACTGGAATGTGCTAGTAGAAGATGATATTCAGGAGTTTGTTGGATATGACAGATTATCTCAGCAAGTAAAAATTACAAAATATCGTAGAGTTGAAAGTGCAAAAGATGGTGAAATTTTCCAATTGGTTTTCAATGCTACCCCATTTTATGGAGAAAGCGGAGGACAAACGGGAGATAAAGGATATCTTGAAGCTCAAAACGGAGATATCATTTATATCATTGATACGAAGAAAGAAAATAACCAAACAATCCATTTAACACAATCGTTACCAGAAAATATTACAGCAACTTTTAATGCTGTTGTTGATGCAAACCAGAGAGCTAAAACTTCGTCAAACCACTCGGCTACGCACTTGTTGCACCAAGCTTTACGTAAGATTTTAGGAACTCATATTGAGCAAAAAGGTTCGATGGTAAGAAATGCTTCATTGCGTTTTGACTTTTCTCACTTCGCTAAAGTAACTGATGAAGAATTGGTTGAAGTAGAAAATTTCGTAAATGCAAGGATTCGTGAGAGTTTGCCATTGATCGAAAAAAGAGCTATTCCGAAAGAGCAGGCACTTGAAGATGGCGCTATTGCTTTATTTGGAGAGAAATACGGAGATTTAGTTCGTACCATTAAATTTGGAGACTCTGTTGAATTATGTGGAGGAACGCACGTTGCAAATACATCTGATATCTGGCACTTTAAAATTGTTTCAGAAGGTGCAGTTGCAGCTGGAATCAGAAGGATTGAAGCAATTACTAGTGAAGCAGCAAAAGAATATTTTGAATCGCAAGCGGTTTCTTTAAGTGAAATTAAAGAAGCGCTTAAAAATGCTCAAGATCCAGTAAAATCAATCTTGGCATTACAAGACGAAAATGCTCAGTTGAAAAAACAATTGGAAGCTTTATTAAAAGATAAAGCTAAAAACATGAAAGCTGATTTGGCAAAAGAATTGCAAGAAATCAATGGCGTTCAATTTTTAGCAAAACAAGTTGACTTAAATCCAGAAGGAGCTAAAGACTTGGCTTACGAATTAGGTGGTTCTTATAACAACTTATTTGTAGTTTTCGCTACAGCTCATGAAGGAAAACCAATGTTAACTTGTTACATTTCTAAAGAAATTGTAGCAGCCAAAAACCTAAACGCAGGACAAGTTGTTCGCGAATTAGGTAAATATATCCAAGGTGGAGGAGGAGGACAGCCTTTCTTCGCAACGGCAGGAGGTAAAAATGTTGATGGAATTGCTGAGGCTTTAGCTAAGGCGGTGGATTTTGTGAAGTAATTAAAGATGCTAAGGTTCTAAGAAGCTAAGTTTTTATAAAAGTAAACCCGACAGATTTTTAAAATCTGTCGGGTTTTTATTTGTAGTATTCTCTCATTTTATGTCATTTCGACCAAGGAGAAATCTTCGCGAGAAGCTCGACAAAGATTGGATTCCCGTTGCGGAGTTACTTGTGGAGATTTCTCCTTCGTCGAAATGACAAATAATGTGTGTAAAAGATTACCATTTATAGTATTTTATATTTGTTATTTCGACGAAGGAGAAATGACTAATAAGGCATAAAAAAACTTAGAACCTTAGCATCTCAGAACCTCAGAACCTAAAAAAAACTATTTACGCTCCCCAATCTGCTGGCGCCACATTGCATAATACAATCCTTTCTCCACAATCAAATCTTCATGTTTGCCTTGCTCAATGATTTTACCTTGTTCTAGAACAAAAATTCTATCAGCATGCATCACAGTTGATAAACGATGCGCAATTAAAACCGTAATTCTATTTTTATCTGATATATTTCGAATAGTATCATTAATTTCTTCTTCAGTAATAGAATCTAAAGCAGAAGTAGCTTCATCAAAAATCAATAAATTCGGATTTCTAAGGATAGCTCTTGCGATAGATAGACGCTGTTTTTCTCCACCCGAAACTTTAATTCCGCCTTCACCGATTGTGGTGTTTAAGCCATCTTCCGCACGTCTGAGTAATTTATCGCAACTTGCACGCTTTAGTGCGTCGTATAAATCTTCGTCGGTTGCGTTTGGCTTAACAAATAACAAGTTCTCGCGAATTGTTCCTGAGAATAATTGAGCGTCTTGGGTAACGAAACCAAGTTGTTTTCTTAAGTCTAATAAATCAATTTCGGTTGAATCGATATCATTATACAAAACCTGACCTTCTGCGGGAGTATATAATCCAACTAATAATTTTACTAAAGTCGTTTTTCCAGATCCAGACGGACCAACAAAGGCAACGGTCTGGCCTTGTTTAATTTCGAAATTGATGTTCTCAACTGCCTTAAATTTGGCTGTTTTATGCTGAAAACTTACATTTTCGAAAAGCAGTTTCTGAATTGCACCAATGTGTTTTGGAGTTTTCGGACGGAATTCTTTTGGAGCATTCAATAAGGTTTTGAAATTCTCCATTGAAACTTTAGTCTCATTTAAAGCAATAATAAAGTTTCCTAATTCTTGTAAAGGGCCAAAAATAAAGAAGGTAAAAAAGACCATTGTCAATAAATCTCCAACGATAATTTTTCCTCCAAACAAGAAATAATACAAAGCAAAAACCACACAAGTTCTTAGGAAATGAACCGTTGTTCCTTGGATGAAACTTAAACTTCTAATGAATCTGATTTTCTGTAATTCTAATTGAAGAATCTTAAACGTATTTAAATTTAAACGTTTTTCTTCTTGATACGTCAAACCAAGACTTTTTACTAACTCGATGTTTCGTAAACTTTCCGTTGTAGAACCTGCCAACGCATTGGTTTGATTCACAATTTTTCGAGAAACAATTTTGATCTTTTTTCCTAAATACAAACTCACCAAAGCAATAATTGGCGCTGTAATTAAAAAGATAATTGAAATTCTAAAATCAATTCTTGCAACATATACGATTACGAATATAAATCCGATAATAGTTTGAAAAATTAAAGAGATAGAAAGCGTAATCAGTTTCTCTGAATCGATTCTAACTTTTGTCAATTTGCTTAAAGTTTCACCACTTCGCTGATCTTCAAATTCTGCATAAGGAAGATCAAGAGATTTTTTGATACCGTCAGTATACATTTGCGCACCAGTACGCTGAATAACCACATTGGTAAAATAATCTTGGAAATTTTTGGTAATTCGAGAAATCATGGCTGCACCAAGCGAAAGACCAAGCCAGAAAGCTAAAGATTTTATAAATCCGATTTCGTTTCCTTTGTATTTTGCCAGTCCGACACCACAGTCTTGCATTAATTTACCTGTAATTACAGAGTCAGACAAACTGAAACAAATGTTGATAGTAGCCATTATCAAAGCAAAAAATAAGAGCATTTTGTGTCTGATAATGTAAGTATATAGTAATTTCATATAAGATTTTAAAAAAATGGAAGATGCAAAAGTAAGGAATTGTTTTAGTTTGTGAAGTTCATTTCTGTTATTAAAAATATATTTTTTTACAGATAAAGTTGTCTATGGAGTTTTAAAAGTTTTTTTAGTGTTTCAATTTTTTTATTGAAAATTAAATAATGCATAAAAGCGTAATTTTTTTTTTGAAATACTTGGTTTTTTAGAAAAAAAACTCATTAAATAGTTTTTTTATATTGTTTAATACTAGTGTTTTAAGAATTATCTTAATTGTAAACTGTACTTTGATGTGGAATCACGTAAGGTTTTAATATTTGGTTATAGTACGTTTGCGCCATTAAGAATTTTAACCAAATCAAAATGAAAAAAATTTTATGCTTTTTTGGTGCTTTAGCACTAGTTTTAACATCTTGTTCAAGTGATGATAATCAAGAAGGAAATGTTATTTTGCCAAAAACAATTAAATATTCTAGTGTAGGATATCCTTCAGAAAATTCTACTTATGTAGCAACTTACAATGGTACTAAAATTGTAAGCATGAAAGATGAAACAGGAAGAACTGATTATACTTACGATGGTAACCTTGTGGTAAAAGAAACTAATTATGATACTGAAAGCGGTAAAGATATTATTAGCGACGTAACAACGTATAAATATACAAACGGAAAACTTACAGAGTATGTTTATGCAGAAGGTTTTTCGACAGCATTTCCTAATGGTGAATACAATAGCAGAATAGTATTTACGCATAACGCAGATGGAACAGTAAAAAGAGAGCGCTACAATATAAATGGCACTATAGAGAAAAAAAGTGTTTATTCTGAAGTGTTAACTTTTGCTAACGGAAATCTAGTTAAAAGTGTACAAACAGATTCAGAAACAGGTAGTGTATTTACAGCTCAATATGAATATGACAATAAAAACAGTCCATACAAAAACATTACAGGATTCAATTTGTTAATAGATCATAGCGAAGGTGAAGGCTCTGTATATAGTTCTGTGAACAATATTGTTAAGTATACAGCATCTTATTCAAATGAAACTCCAAATGTATACAAAAGCGAAATCGTATATGATGCAAATAATTTCCTTTCAAAAGTTACTAATTTCAAAAGAGACGGAATCACACCTGCTGAATCTTATGAGTTTACTTATTAATTAAAAGCATTATTATAATTATAGAAACCAAATACTTTTGTATTTGGTTTTTTTATTGCTTAAAATTGATGAAATTCGTGTTTAAATTAGAAATCATGCAATTCAGAACTCAAATACCCGTTTCAAAAAGTAATAATCCGATCAATTACGATTCGAAAATACTTTCTATAGGTTCTTGTTTTGCTGAGAACATGTCTGAGAAATTTGACTATTTTAAATTTCAGAATGAGACCAATCCGTTTGGAATTATTTTTAATCCCGTTTCTATCGAGAAATTATTTGATAGAGTTTTGAAACAAGAATGGTTTGAAGAAAAAGATGTTTTCTTTTATAATGAGCGTTGGCATAGTTTTGAAGTTCATTCAGATTTAAGCAACTCTGATCGTCAGGAATTATTAGAAACGCTAAATAAAGCAGTAACAGAAACGCATAAACAGCTTAAAGAAGCCACGCATATTATTATCACTTTTGGAACTTCATGGATTTACAGAAATCTCGATAAAGATCAAATTGTAGCCAACTGCCATAAAGTGCCTCAGAAACAATTTTCTAAAGAATTACTATCGGTCGAAATAATTCAAAAAAGTATTCAAAACACAATTGAAGCTGTTCAGGCTTTAAATCCTAATATAAATTTCATTTTCACTATTTCTCCGGTTCGCCATATAAAAGATGGCTTTGTAGAAAATCAGTTAAGTAAGTCACATTTATTTACAGCTTTACATCAAGTTTTAAAAACTCATAATTCAAAACTCATAACTTATAGCTATTTCCCTTCCTACGAAATCATGATGGATGAACTTCGTGATTATCGTTTTTATGGCGAAGATATGTTGCATCCAAATCAGATTGCGATAGATTATATCTGGAAGCTTTTCAGTGAAAATTATATTTCAGAAGAAAGTGCTTCCGTGATGAAAGAAGTAGACGAAATCCAGAAAAGTTTGCGTCATAGGAGTTTTAATCCAGAATCAGAACAGCATCAAAAATTCTTAGCAAAATTACAGCAGAAAATAGAAACCCTAGGTGAAAAACTTCCGCATATAAAATTTTAGAAAAACTTCGAGCCTCTGTGCCTTCGTGGCAAAACAACAATAAAATTTTAGAATAATTGCTGATAATTATGTAAATTGTTGTGGTTTAAATTTTACATTTTTGTAAAATGTGCAACCCTGCTTTTTTCAGAAGCAATTTTAATCTAATTCGATTTTATTGACGTATGAATAAGAAACCTGTTTACATTCTTAAAAAAACACTTCGTATCCTAATGTGGTGCGTGGTTTCTGTGATTGCGTTATTATTGCTTTTAATAATCTTAATTCAGGTTCCGTCGGTTCAGAATTTCGTTAAAGACAAAGCAATTACTTATCTTGAAGGTAAGATCAAAACCAAAGTTTCTCTAGATAAAATTCTAATTAAATTTCCTAAAGATGTAGTTCTGGAAGGTTTTTATTTTGAAGACCAAAAAAAAGATACTTTGTTGGCTGGTAAACGATTAGAGGTCGATGTTGATCTGTTTAAATTGGTAAGCAGCGAACTCGAAATTAATTCGGTTTCATTGGAAAACGTAAAAGCTAATATTTCTAGAGATAAAAATGGTGTTTTCAATTTCGATTATATTATTAAAGCATTCGAATCAAAAGAACCAAAAGTTGAAGATCCAAATGCTAAACCCTTTAAAATTTCGGTTGTCAAAGTAAATCTCGATCAGGTTAAATTCAATTTTAAAGATGATTTTTCGAAGAATGATATCAAAGTGAACTTAACGCATTTTGATACCAAATTCAAAAAGTTCGATCTCGATAAAATGGATTTTAATATTCCGAGTATCAATCTGAACGGTTTAAAAGTAGTTTTAGATCAAGATGTTGTGGAGAAAATTGCAGAGGTTTCGGTTAAAACTGTTGATACGATTTCGAAAAGGCCAGATTTCAAATTGGCTTTAGAAAAAATTACTTTATCTAAAATCGATATTTTATACGATAACAAAGATTCTAAACTCAATTCAGGCATTCGTTTAGGTAATTTGAATTTAGCGGTAAGCGAAATTGATCTGAACAAACAGCTTTTGGATTTTGATACTTTCGAAGTTAAAAACCTAAGTGGAAATCTAAGATTAGGAGTAAAAGACAAGCAAATTGAAACTCCCAATTTAGACACAACAGCCATAAAACAAGTGGGTTGGAAGGCTAAACTTAACAAAGTTAATATTGAAAATATTGCCTTCAAGTTTGATGATATGCAGTCAAAACCAAAAACAAAAGGAATTGATTACGCGCATTTAGATTTGAACAAATTCAATTTTAAAGCTGAGAAATTGTATTATGGAAATGATACGATTTCAGGAAATATAAAAACCCTTACCGTAAACGAAAAAAGTGGTTTACAGATTCAGGCTTTTAAAACCGATTTCTTTTACGGACCAAAAAATGCTTCGCTGGATAATCTGTATTTAAAAACACCACAAACTCTTGTTCAAGATAAAGTTAGAGCCGAATACAAATCGTTAGAGTCACTTCAGAAAGATTTAGGAAATCTGGCTATTGATGCCAATTTGAAACAATCTAAAATTGGCTTCAAAGATATTTTATTGTTTGTTCCAGATCTACAAAATACAAATCCATTTAAAAGTAATCCAAATGCGATTTTGTATGTGGATAGCCGTGTTAGCGGAAAAGTAAAAGATCTAAATATTTCAAAATTTGAAATGAGCGGAATTGGTTCTACAAAAGTTTCCCTTTCGGGAAAAATTGCTGGATTGCCTGATGCGCAAAAAGCGTATTACGATTTAAATATTAAAAAGATTTCGAGCACGGCAAAAGACATTAATATGTTTGTGCCAGCGGGAACAATTCCGAAGAATATTCAAATTCCTTCACAACTAAGTTTACAGGGAAAATTTAAAGGATCGGTTCAGAATTTCAAAACCAATCTGTCTTTAAATAGCAGTTTCGGAAATGCAAAAGTTGATGCTTTGTTTGATCAACGTATTAAAAAAAGAGAAAAATACGATGCAGAAGTCTATCTTTTAGATTTCGATTTAGGCCGTTTAATTAAAAACGATTCTATCGGAAAAATTACGCTTAAAGCGAAAGTCAAAGGAACTGGTTTAGATCCGAAAACGGCAAATGCAGCGATTGATGGTTTGGTGCAAAAGGCGGTTTTTAATCGATATACTTATAAAGACTTGGCTTTAAAAGGAAATATCGAAAACGGTTCTTTTGCAGTGCAATCTGGAATGAAAGATCCGAATCTTAATTTCGATTTAATGGCAAGCGGAGATACAAAAGATAAATATCCGACTGTAAAATTAAAACTGAATTTAGACATCGCCGATTTAGACAAGCTCAATTTGCACGCAGGCCCAATGAAACTTCGAGGAAATGTTGATGCTGATATAACCAATAGCAATCCAGATTTCTTAAACGGAAAAGTGTTTTTGTCGAATATTCAGATTTTGCAAGGTGCAGAACCAATAGTTCTAGATTCAATTCGTGTTTTGGCTTTTGCAGATAAAGATAGCAATTCGATTAAAATTTCGTCACAGTTTTTAAAAGCCGAAGTAACCGGAAAATACAAATTGACGACTTTGGCAAACTCACTTCAAAAATCATTATCAAAATATATTGATCTTAAAAATCCAAAAGTCAACGCAGAATCAGACGAACAAAGATTGGCTTTTATGCTTAAAGTCGATAATGACCCCGTACTTTTTAAATTACTGCCAAAATTAACTGGATTAGAGCCTTTTACTATAAAAGGGAATTATAATAATCAGACAGATTCTTTGACCGTAAATGGAACGATTCCGAGAATTGTTTATGGTGGCAACACAATTTCTGACGGAAAAATTAATATAGAAGCCAAAGAAAATGCGCTAGAATATTTAGTTTCTGTTGCAACAATCGAAAGCGGTTCTTTAAAAATTCCGTTTACAAGTCTGTCTGGAAATGTGCAGAATAATATTCTGACTTATGCGCTTGAAGTTCAAGATGCAAAACAAAAGCAGCAATATTTTATAGCGGGTGAATTTAAAGCAGAAGATTCTAAAAATATTGTAAAACTCGATGCAGACAGCTTTATTTTAAACTATGATAAGTGGAATGTCGATCCAGAAAATGCGATTGAGTTTGGTGAAAAACGACTTTATGTCAATAAATTCAATTTGAGTAATAACGGAAACGAATTAAAAATTCAATCTCAAGGAACACAAGACAATGCACCGTTGCAAGTCGATTTTGTAAATTTCAAAATCGAAACCATTATGAATATGGTTAAAAAGGATGAACTGCTAATGCAAGGTCTGATAAACGGAAATGCGTTGGTTGAAAATGTGATGACAAACCCAACTTTTACTTCAGATCTAAAAATTGATGATTTTAGTTTTAAAGGCTCAAAAGTTGGTGATTTAGAAATAAAAGTAGATAATAAAACTGCCAATACGCTTGCTGCAAATGTGGCCTTGAGTGACGAAGGAAATGACTTAAAACTTACTGGAGATTATTTGTTAGATACTGGAAATTTTGATTTTGATGTAGTGATTAATAAATTGAATATTAAAAGTATTCAAGGCTTCAGTATGGGAAATATTACTGAAGGGCAAGGCTTTTTATCAGGTAATTTTAAATTGACAGGAAATACTTCAGCTCCAAAAGTTAATGGAGAATTGATTTTTAATGATGCTGGTTTTAGAGTGACACAATTGAATTCGTATTTTAAAACTAAAAACGAAAAAATCACTTTTAATGATGGTACCATTTCATTTGATAAATTCTCTCTTTTTGACGAAAATGACAATGAATTGTTTGTAAATGGAACTATTCAATCTCCAGATTTTGTCAAATATAATTTCAATCTGTTGGTTGAAGCAGACGATTTTAGAGCGATTCATTCTAAAGAAAAAGACAACGATTTATTTTACGGAGATTTATTCTTAGACACAAAACTGAATATAAAAGGAAACTTGGATAGTCCGGTTGTTGACGGAACGATTAAAATCAATAAAGAGACCAAGTTTACTGTTGTTATGCCACAGTCAGATCCTTCAATTGCTGATCGAGAGGGAATTGTAGAGTTTGTTGATGAAGACAATATGTATTTGAAACAAACGGTTGATATGCAGAACAAACTGAATCAGTCAGAATTGAAAGGAATGGATGTAAATGTGGCCATTTCGATCAATAAGGAAGCAGAATTAACCTTGCTGATTGATAAATCTAATGGCGATTACTTGAACTTAAAAGGAGAAGCAGAATTAGTCGGCGGAATAGATCAGTCTGGAAAAACAACTTTAACAGGGAAATATGAGTTTTCGGATGGTGCTTATGAAATGAATTTCAACGGAATCAAAAGAAAATTTGATATTCAGAAAGGAAGTTTTATTACTTGGAACGGGGAACCAACAATGGCAACTTTAAATATTACAGCTATTTATAAAGTAAACACAGCACCAATTGATTTGTTAGGAAGTCAATTGAAAAGTCAACCTCAAGCTGTACAAAATACCTACAAACAAAAACTTCCTTTTCAGACTTTATTGAAAATGAATGGAGAATTGATGAAACCGGAAATCTCATTTGGAATTGTGCTTCCTGAAGGAAATTACAATGTTTCTTCAGATGTTGTCGAAATGACACAGACAAAACTGAAACAATTAGAGCAAGATCCTGCAGAGTTAAACAAACAAGTTTTTGCGCTTTTATTATTGAACAGATTTGTAGGCGAAAACCCGTTTGCGAGCGAAAGTGGCGGTGTAAATGCAGAATCTTTTGCCAGACAGAGTGTGAGTAAAATACTTTCGCAGCAATTAAATAATCTGGCGGGAGATCTTATTGAAGGATTTGAAGTCAATTTTGATTTAGAATCTACAGAAGATTATACAACAGGAACCATGCAGAACAGAACCGATCTGAATGTTGAAGTTTCTAAAAAATTATTGGATGATCGATTAAAAATTACTGTCGGAAGCAGTTTTGGTGTCGAAGGACAAGAACGTGCCAACGAGGATAGCACCAATATTGCGGGAGATGTAGCATTAGATTATCAATTAACAAAAGACGGTCGATATATGGTTCGAGCTTATCGCAAAAATCAATATCAGGTTGCAGTTGAAGGACAAGTTATCGAGACAGGAGTTGCATTTGTTATTACGATGAGCTACAATAAATTTAGAGAACTATTTCATCGTACCGAAGCAGAAAAACAATTGATTAAAGAAGAGAAAGTCCGTAAAGAAAAAGAGAAGCAAAAAAAGAAAGAGGAGAAAGAAAAAGAAAAACTGCAAGAGAACGAAGACGAAAAAACTATTGAAGGAAATGAGCAAAAGACATAATCATAGAAATATATATTTAAAGTATATCGTGCTACTTTCCTTGTTTTTTGTTTTAGGATGCAGTAATACGAAATACCTTCCCGAAGGAGAGTTGCTTTATACAGGCGGTTCTGTTACCATAAAAGATTCGATCATGAAAAAGAAAGATCGAAAAGCATTGGAAACAGAATTGGAAGGTTTATTGCGCCCAAAACCAAACAAACAAATCTTCGGGTTGCGACCTAAATTATTGATATATAACCTTGCAGGCCAACCCAAAAAAGATAAAGGAACAAGATATTGGCTTCGTAATAAAGTTGGAGAACCGCCAGTGCTTTTCAGTAAAGTTGATTTGGATTATAATGCTTCAGTTTTACGAAATTTTACAGAAAACAGAGGTTATTTTAAAACCCGCGTCAGTGCCGATTCGACTGTTCGAAATAAAAGAGTGACGGCAGAATATACGGTTACGCCTAGAAAACAGTACATTATAAAAAGCGTTACATTTCCAGATGATTCTTTAAAAATGTCAAAAATTATAGCCAAAAGCCATCGAAGAAGTCTCCTGAAAGTTGGAAATCCATACGATTTGGATGTGATAAAAGCAGAAAGAGAAAGAATCGATGCTAGGTTAAAAGAAAAAGGCTATTTCTATTTTAATCCAGATTATATTTTGGCAAAAGTAGACAGCAGCAAAGGCGATCACGAAGTACGAATTAGACTGGTTATAAAAGATGATACGCCTGTAAAAGCTTTGACCGCTTATAAAATTGATAAGATTTTTGTGTATCCGAATTATTCTCTAACGAATGATAGTGCGGTTTATAGAAAAAGGAATATCACACAATATAAAGATTTTACAATAATTGACACGACAGATACTTTCAAACCAAGAATTTACGATCGGACGATTTATTTCAAAAAAGGAGATGTGTACAATCGAAAAGATCATAATTTAACTTTAAACCGATTTGTAAATCTTGGAACTTTCAGTTTTGTCAAGAACGAATTTAAGCCTTCAGATTCTATTCCGAATGCTTTAGATTCTTACTATTTCTTGACACTTTTACCCAAAAAATTTATTCGTGTTGAAGTGATTGGAAAAACCAATTCTGCAAGTTATACTGGTACAGAATTAAATTTAAACTGGAACAACCGTAATTTTCTAAAGGGTGCTGAATTGTTTACGGCTTCTGTTTTTGGCGGCGCCGATTTTCAGTTGGGAGGAACTAATAAAGGGAAAAATATTTATAAACTGGGAGGTGAAGTTAGTTTAACTTGGCCAAGATTTATAACACCTTTTCATATTGAAGGAAATAGTGAGTATGTGCCAAGAACCAAAGCGACTTTGCGTTACGAATATCAAAAAAGAACACAACTGTATGCTTTGAATTCTTTTAATACTTCTTTTGGTTACATGTGGAAAGAAAACATTCGTAAAGAACATCAATTGAATGTAATTGATGTGACTTATGTAAGTCCGAACCATGTAACGCCAGAATATATGGAAGATATTAAGGATGATCCAGCATTAGGAAAAGTGATTGAAAAGCAGCTGGTTTTTGGGCCAACTTACAATTACACTTATACCAATACCATGAAGAAGCGTAAAAAGAATACGATCTATTTTAATGGTGAATTGGATTTGGCGGGAAACTTAACAGGTTTGCTTACAGGTGCAGATTATCCGAACAAGGTTAAAACCATATTTGATGTTCCGTTTAGCCAATATGTCAAAATCAGATCCGATTTCAGGCATTATTTAAAATTGGGAAAAGAAAGCGAATTAGCCAGCAGATTGATTGTTGGAGCGGGATTTGCCTATGGAAATTCGAATACACTTCCAGCATCTAAACAATTTGTAGTAGGGGGAACCAATAGTATTCGAGCTTTTAGAGCTAGAACTTTAGGGCCGGGAAGTTATGTTATTCCACCAACGACAAATGATAATTATACGCCTGATCAATCAGCCGATTTAAAACTGGAATTTAATACCGAATATCGTGCAAAGCTTTTCAGTATTGTAAGAGGTGCAGTTTTTTTGGATGCTGGTAATATTTGGTTGTTACACGCTGATCCGAACAAACCGGGAGCAGAAATCTCAAAAGATTTTATGAAAGAAATAGCTGTTGGAGCAGGAGCAGGTTTACGTTTCGATTTATCCTTCTTGATTTTAAGAACCGATTTAGCTATTCCGCTTCGAAATCCTGCTTTACCAGATGGGCAACGTTGGGTGATTGATGATATTAATTTAGGAAGCAGCTCCTGGAGAAAAGATAACCTGATTTTGAATATTGCTATTGGATATCCATTTTAAATTTATTTGCTGGGATCGATTAGCCACAAATTCACGAATTATTTTTAATTTGTTGGTTAGCTCTAGGCCGAATTTTTCGAATTTGATTTGTGAAATACTTCCATATTTTTAACCCAAAGGAATTAGCGAAAATTCGTGAATTCGTGGCAGAAAAAGAAAAAAATGAAGTAAATTGGTCTAAAATATTTTAGAGGAATGCAAAATTTGATCAAAAGAATTATAGGTGTTGGAGTTATCGTTTTAATAATTGTTCTGGGGTTTAAATATTGCCAGTTCAAAAAAGAAGATGACTCAGATATTCAGTATAATACCAATTTAATTCAGCAACAGATTCTTAACGTTGGAAAATTAGTTGTTACCGAAGGGCATTTTTCAGAAGTCATCACTTATAAAAATCAGCAAAAGTATTTAATGGACATGATTTCTTTTGAGAAAAAAGCACTCATTGTGGTCAATGCAAACGTAACGGTTGCTTATGATCTGCATCAAATGAAATATGATATTGATGAAAAAAATAAAACCATTACGATTTTAAATATTCCAAAAGAAGAAATTACTATAAATCCAGATATTCAGTTTTATGATGTTGAGCAAAGCAAACTGAATCCGTTTACTGGAGACGATTACAATAAAATCAACAAATCGGTAAAAGCGAATCTGGCTAAGAAAATCGAAAATTCTACCCTTAAAACAAACGCCCAAAATAGACTAATAAGCGAATTATCTAAGATTTTAATCATGACCAATTCAATGGGCTGGAAACTGCAGTACAATGGAAAAACTATTGAGTCTGAAACGGAGTTAACGCAAGATTTGAAATTGTAAGATGAGGTTCAAAGAGGCAAAGGAACATAGTGACAAAGTTTTTTTTGCCACAGATTAAAGGATTAAAATGATTTAGCACCAAATTCTTGGATAGTTTTCACAAACAGACTTTCCACAATTTTGTCATTTCGACGAAGGAGAAATCTCCACGAGAAGCTCGACAAAGATTGGATTCTCGTTACGGAGTTACTTGCGGAGATTTCTCCTTCGTCGAAATTGTAAATGTTAGATAATTCGGTAACAAAATTTAACTTTAATAAATTTTGTTACGATGAGAAATAATAGTCAGGATTCGACATTAGAGCGGAACTATTTAGAGAAATATCGTTTTCTAATAAAAGAATATGAACAGGTAAAAAGCAAAACTCATCCGCTTTATAAAAAAGCAATGGATTTTTATACAGCCAATGACACCTGCAGAAAAAGTTTTTTAAAGTATTACAATCGCTATAAGCAGAGCGGAAAGCCAATAGATTTACTGCCCCAAAAGCGGGGTCCAAGATATAAAACCAGACGCCCTTTGCCTTTTATAGAACAAAAAGTAATCGAATTAAGAGAAAAAGGAAACAGCAGATATGAAATTGTTAGTATATTGAGTCCCAAATTAGGAAAGCATACGCCTTCCTATTCAGGAGTTTATAATATTTTAAAACGTCATAAAATAAACAGATTAACTCCGAAGATTAAAAAGAATCATCAGAAAATAATCAAGGAAAGAATGGGACAGCTGGGTCATATTGATTGCCATTATTTAAGCAAAAGCATAATTCGCGGAGAAAACAAAAAGCTTTATTTAGTCTGTGTAATTGATGATTACAGCCGGATTGCCTGGGCAGAATTAGTTTCAGATATTACCAGTTTAACCGTAATGTTTGCTTCATTAAAATGTTTAAATATCTTAAGCAGCCATTATGAAATAAAATTTGAAGAGATATTATCTGATAATGGAGCTGAATTTGGACCTAAAACAAGCAAGGTAAAAAACAATCATCCTTTTGAAAGAATGCTAATGGAATTAGGCATAGTGCACAGATATACAAAGCCATATAGACCACAGACAAATGGTAAAGTCGAAAGGTTTTGGAGAACTCTGGAAGAGGATTTATTGAGAGACACAGATTTTGATTCTCAAGAAGAACTAAAAGAGGAATTGCTCCAATATTTATATTATTACAATCATGAAAGACCACATCAGGGAATTGATGGAAAAAAGCCAATCGAAATGATAAATCCGTTACCGAAATAAGTAACTTTTACAGAAATGACAAACGGTACGTTTTACTTAGTAAAAAAACTTCGCGTCTTAGTGCCTTTGTGGCAAATTATCAAAAATCAAATCCAATCCTCCAGAAATTAAATGAGCAATCTCAGGGCGTTTTTCTTTCAATTGATCCAAATAAACCAAAACTTCCTGTAAAAGCTGTTTCTCATCTGAATCCTTCAAAAGTTCTGCAATTTCAACAGACAATAACCAGTCGTTTGAATGATTATTTTTTAGCTTTTCAAAAACAGATTTTAATTCGTTTTTAGAAGATTTATTCGTTCTAATTTCACGAACAGAAGCATACAAATGCTCCAATTCATCACGTTCATTAGTATGTTTTGCTTTGATCGTTTTCGTTGACGGAACAATATTAATTAAGTCGAAACTATTTACATCGGCAGGTCCTGAGAATGCAGAAATCACTTTTTTACCAATTGCCATATCATAATTACCCCATTCAGGCTGAAATAAAATGGTTTCTCCATGAGTTACGGTGCAATTTCTAAAACTGATTAAAATGATTTCTCCGTGTAAGTTTCGAGATCCTGTGATAATTTCACCTTCCACAATAATATTGCCTTCAAATTCTAGTTTTACAGTTTCATTTTCTACGATACTGTAAGCCTGCAAATCCTTAGGACTCATATCTTCAATTGCGAGATTAAAACCTTTCAATTTCCCAATCGGACTTCCAAAACCATGTGGATGCGTTAAAGTTCCATGTCCAACTAATTCTTTTTCACGGTAAGAAAGAGCCGTTTTTCCAGTGGTCTGAATATAAACTGGTTTTCCTTCTTCTTCAATAACATTTGTAAAAACTCCCGAAATCTGTAAACCTGTGCTTAATTCAATAGTTCCTAAAGCATTCGATTGAATTAGTTTTTGAATTCCAGAAAGCCCTCCAGTTCGTAGAGCCATTTTATTGGCAAATTCTTCTAGAACTAAACTTAAATAAGAAAAATTTGGAGTGACATATAATTGTGGCTGTAATTGTGTAATGTCAAAATTCTGATTTGCAGCCGAAATATCATAAGGTATTTTCTTTACATTATCGGTCATACAGTGGGCACTTTCTCCAATCGAAGAAAGTAATCCAGCGCCATATATTTTCGGGTTTTCAACCGTTCCGATCAAGCCGTATTCAACAGTCCACCAATGCAGGTTTCTTATTTGAGCCATTTCAGACAACTCTCCCATATCATTTTGCAAATCGGCAACCGCTTTTTCAGCTTCGTCGATTTTTTCCTGTGGCGTATCTTCTGCTTCTTTTAAAATAGAAAGCAGACGAATTGCTTCATACATTTGATAATCCTTGTGTGAGGAAATCGCTTTGCATCCAATTTCACCAAAACGTCTCAAATATTCCGCATATTCAGGATTTGCAATAATAGGAGCGTGGCCAGCACCTTCGTGAATAATGTCTGGAGCAGGAGTATATTCAATATGTTCCAATTGTCTAATATCTGAAGCAATAACTAGAACATTGTAAGCCTGAAATTCCATAAAAGCATTTGGCGGAATAAATCCGTCAACGGCAACTGCTGCCCAACCAATTTCGCTTAGAATTCGGTTCATGCCGTACATGCTCGGAATAGAATCAATTTCGATTCCTGTTTTACGTAAACCTTCCAAATAAGAATGATGCGCTACTTTAGAAAGATAATCTACATTTTTACGCATAACATATCGCCAAACCGCCTGATTGATAGGAGTATAATCGCTATAATCTTGAGGTTTAATAAATTGCTGTAAATGTTTAGGCAATCGCTCTAATAACGGATTGGTTTCAATGTTTGGATTCATTTCGAAAACGTTGTAGATTAAAATGTAAAATTACGAATTTACGGCTCGTTTTTTTATCATCCATCACAAAATTTTTATTCGAAATTGATTTTTATTGCATTTTTGTAGATTTTGAAAAAGTTGAAATAAAATGATTTACTAGCAATCATTATTTTCATAATTCACTTTTTCCATTGTTTTCTCGAAGTTTTCAAGCTCTTTTTTAGTCATCGAAGCTTCTTTGAGATCCACTTTTAATTGTTTTTTAGCATCAGGGCTAATCCATAAACCAGTAAAAGAATTTCCTAATTTTTGTAAAATCAAAACACCACTAAATCCTTGTTCAACTAAAACAAATTCATTTTCTTTTTTTCTGTTTTGAGTAACATTAAGTTGAATCCAGTTTTTTGATTTATTCTGACGATACATGGAAGTATACATTAAATCGGCTGTACAAGGATTTTCTTCTGTTTTAATGTAAACTGTTATTGGTGTTTTTCCGTCAACGGTTCCTTTATATAAATTAGAAGCTGACGTTTGTGATTGTGCTGATAATTGATTTAAAAATGAGAAACAGATTGTAATAAAGAAAATTACTTTTTTCATAAATAAAAGAATATAGATTTGGGTTTAATTCATTTTATCAAATATAAAGTTCTGCTTTTTATTTGAAAGAAATTTTTTAAGATTTTTTTATTGCATTTCTCATTTCATTTTCTGCATTTCTAAAATACTCAATTTTATGGCTGAACATAAAAGCCATATTGGTGGCACGCATTTTAGCTTCTTCTGTTATTGGACCAGCAAATTGCGAATCGATTGTCGAATTAAAAATGGCAATCCAGCGGTCAAAATGGGTTTTGTCTACTGGTAATTGTTTATGTGGAGGAAAAGGTGTTCCAGAATAAGCGCGAACATCAAATAGAATAGTCTGCCAGAAATTGTACATTTTTTGTAAATGAGGTTCCCAACGGTCTTGTAATTTATCATTAAATATCGGCCCGATTAAATCGTCCTTTCTAACATTTGCATAAAAGCTGTTAACCATTTGCTGAATGTCTTCTATTGTCGATATATCTTTTAAAGCTGTCATTTTATTGTATTTTAAGTAAACTGCAAAAATACAATATATCTTTCTTTTACGTCCCTGATAATTGTCATATGCCCTTTAATTGCTAGATAAAATCAATTTTGTAAGGATTTGTATAGATTTTTTATTTTATGATGAGTTATTTCGATTTTAACAGGTAAGTTTTTTATTATTTTTTGTTTTTTAAATTATTGTTTTTCAGTATTTTGAAAAACAATAAGATTGGTTTTTGTTATATCTGTTTTTTTAATTTGATGTGTATTTGTAAAGTTAAAATAATGAGAATGTTGTAAAAATACTCATAATATTGTGATGTTTTAGTAAAATAAAACTGAATAAATAATAAAAAACTAATTATCAAACCAAAACCACAAAAGAATGCACAAAACTACTCAAACACCTACAAATCGGGTAAGTAAAGCGTTGAAACTATTATGTTGCGGATCGCTTTTATTCATGAACAGCTTAAATGCTCAGACGGTAACTCCTTTTATGACTACAGGAGATCAAACTAAATTATTACAGCAGCAGGCAACAGTAAGTTTCGGAACCAATTCTGGAACCAATCCTTCTACTGTAACAGTAACTGCAGGAACAACTTACCAAACTATGGACGGATTTGGTTATACTCTTACCGAAGGAAGCTGTGAAGTTATTTCTGGAATGGCAGCCACTCAGCAAAACCAATTGTTGAATGATTTGTACAATCCAACAACGGGATTAAATGCAAGCGTAGTTCGCATTAGTATTGGCGCTTCAGATTTAAGCAGTTCTTCTTACAGCTATAATGAAACGTCAGGAGACACCAACATGAACAATTTTAGTTTGAACGGATCTGATTTAACGTATTTAGTTCCAATCATTAAAAAAATCTTACTGATTAATCCCAATATCAAAATTTTAGCAACTCCTTGGTCAGCACCACGTTGGATGAAAACCAATGGGTCTTGGGTTGGAGGTTCATTGCAAACACAATATTATGCTGCTTATGCGAAATATTTCGTAAAATACTTTGATGCTATGAAAGCACAAGGTATTAATATTTGGGGAATTACACCACAAAACGAACCAGAAAATCCGAACAACGAACCAAGTATGCTGATGAATTCTACGGAACAAAAGAATTTTATCAATCAACAGCTTGGACCACAAATGGCTGCTGCGGGCTATGGAAACATAAAAATTATTGCTTTTGACCACAATTGCGATAATACAGCTTATCCGATTGATGTTTTAAACAATAGTTCTTATGTTGATGGAGCGGCGTTCCACTTGTATTTAGGTAATATCTCTGCTATGTCAACAGTAAAAACTCAAACCAACAAAAACGTGTATTTTACAGAACAATACACTGGTTCGGGCGGAAGCTTTAGCGGAGATTTTGGCTGGCACATGCAAAACGTTGTTATTGGAAGTACAAACAACTGGTCTAAAACAGTTCTAGAATGGAACGCTGCAAACAATTCAAGTTTAGGGCCTCGTACTCCTGGCGGATGCAGTACTTGTTTAGGTGCTATTACAGTTAATAATAGTACAAGTTATACTAAAAATGTAGCGTATTATATTATTGGCCAGATTTCTAAATATGTGAAACCGGGCGCAGTGCGAATTGGTTCTTCAAGCACAAGCGGAAGTATTTCTTCAGTTGCATTTAAAAATCCTGATGGGTCAACCGCACTTGTAATTTATAATTCAGGCGGATCATCAAATACGATAAAAGTAGTTTCCGGATCATCAGCATTTAATTATGCAGTTCCAGCATCTTCTGCGGTTACTTTTACTTGGGGAACATCAAATCCAGTTGCGGTTACAGGAGTTAGTGTAAGTCCGACTTCTGCAACACTCACAGCGGGTCAGTCACAGCAATTAACAGCGACAGTTTCTCCTAGCAATGCTACAAATACTGCAGTAAATTGGAGTTCAAGTAATACATCTGTTGCAACTGTAAATTCAAACGGATTGGTTTCTGCAATTGCTGTAGGAAATGCGACAATTACTGCAACTACTGTTGATGGTGCTAAAACAGCAACAAGCGCAATTACTGTAACGGCTGGCTCAACAGGATTTCCTGGATATTACAATATTATTTCGAGAAACAGCAACAAAGGTTTAGATGTTGCAGATAATGCTACGACAAGCGGAAGCAGAATTCAGCAGTATGACATTACAAATGGAGGAGGAAGTAACCAAAGATGGAAATTTGTTTCTGATGGAAGCGGTAATTATTATATCATCGTAAAATCGACGGGAATGTATTTGGCAGTTGAAAATAATGGAACAGCTGACGGACTGAAAGTACAGCAGAAAACTTTTTCATCTTCAAACGAATTTAAATGGACAGTAACAAGTTTAGGCACTGGTTATTATAAAATTATAAACGTAAACAGCGGTAAATCGCTTGACGTTGAAAATGTCTCTACAGCAAATGGCGCCAATATTCAGGTTTGGGCTTATACAGGAGGTTTAAATCAGCAATGGCAATTGGTGCAAGTAGAATCTTCAGCAGCAAAAAGTGCTTTAGCCGCGCAAACGCCTGTAGTTGAAAATACAAGTTCAAACGATATGACCATTTTTGTAAATGAAGTGGATGATTCTTTAAAAATTGATACTAATCATGAGGGAGATGCTGAAGTGCAGGTTTTCAATATTACTGGACAACCAGTTTTAAAGAAAAATGTAAAATTTGTAAAAGGAAATCAAGCTGAAGTAGAAATTTCTAGACTGCCAAAAGGTGTTTACATTGTAAAAGTTACTGATAACAAAGGTTCCTATTCGAAAAAAATATTAAAGCAATAATTAAATCCAAACATTCAATTAGTAATTTGATTTGATTTTAAAAGGCTGTCGTCCCATCTGACAGCCTTTTTTTATTTTATCCGATTAATTGAGTAAACAAATCCTGATTGTCATTTAGATATTGAAATTCAAAACCGTTTTCGGTCATTTTCAGTTTAATTGGCATAATATCATTTTTGTTTTTCAATTCTAAACCAACAACTACAGAACCTACTTCGCGGCTATTTTTCTTCGCAAATTGAAAGTAAGTGATGTCATCATCTGGCCCTAAAATATTATTTACAAATTCTTTCAAAGCTCCTGGACGCTGTGGAAACTGAATCATAAAATAATGCATTAAACCTTCATATAATAAAGATCGTTCTTTTATTTCGGCAGTTCTTTCAATGTCATTATTGCTTCCGCTTACAATACAGACTACATTTTTGCCTTTAATTTTATCTTTATAAAAATCCAAAGCAGCAATTGTCAACGCACCCGCAGGTTCAACCACCATTGCTTCTTCATTATACAATCTTAAAATTGTGGTGCAGACTTTTCCTTCTGGAACTAGAATAATATCTTCTAAATTATATCGGCAGATTTCAAAAGTTTTATCGCCAACTTGTTTTACAGCTGCGCCATCTACAAATTTGTCTATAGTTTTTAGAGCCGTATTTTTATTTTCTTCGATTGAAGTTTTCATCGAAGGAGCACCTTTTGGTTCAACTCCAATGATTTTTGTATGCGGACTTAAATGTTTAAAAACTTCAGACAATCCCGATGCTAGTCCACCACCGCCAATTGGAACAAAAACGTAGTCGATTGGTTCTTTAAAGCTTTCAAGAATTTCTAATCCGACAGTTCCCTGTCCAGCGATTACTTTTTCATCGTCAAAAGGATGAATAAAGGTTTTATGATTTTTGATCGCGTCTGCGGTTGCAGAAGCATAAGCATCATCAAAAGTATCTCCTGTAAGAACAATTTCAACAAACGATTTCCCGAATAATTGTACTTGTTTTACTTTTTGTTTTGGAGTTGTTTTGGGCATATAAATTTTGCCTTTTATGTGCAGTAAATTACAGGAATAAGCAACACCTTGCGCGTGATTTCCAGCACTGGCGCATACAATTCCGTTTGCTTTTTCTTTTTCATTTAACGACGAAATCTTATTGTAAGCCCCTCTAATTTTATACGAACGAACAATTTGCAAATCTTCTCTTTTTAATAAAATGGTCGATTCAAATTCGTCTGATAGATTTAAATTCTGGGTTAGAGGTGTTGCAGCAACTACATTTTCGAGCTGCTTTTGGGCATTAAGTACTTCGTTAAATAAACTCATCATGTTTTTGTTTTTAATTTTTTTGCCACAGATTTAAAGGATTAATATGATTTTTTAATCTGTGAAAATCTGTGAAATCTGTGGCAAAAAAATATTTGTTTTAAACTTTCTTAAAATAAAAAACCTCCCAATTGGGAGGTTCTTATAAATTATATTTTACAAACTTATATAGCACCTCGCCATTATTGCTGAATTGCAATAATGCTAATAATAGCGATAATAATGTTGTTAAAGTTTGTCATTTTCTTTACTGATTGAAGCGCAAATGTATTAATTATTTCTGAAAAGTTCGCAACTATTTAAAGTTTTACAAAAACTAAAAACTGACAACTGCGACTGAAAACTATTTTTTAACTGGCGGATATTGAGCTAAAATTTTGCCTACAAACTCGGCAATTTTTTCATCTTTTTTATCGATGTTTCTTGTTAGAGTTCCAACACCTTCACCTTGCCAGATCATTTCTTTCTTTTTAGCATCGATTAAATCAATGTATAAAGTTCCTTCTGTAGAAGTAGAAACTGTAGTCTGTCCTCCGTACATCATGTAAGGATTCCAACCCCAGCCCCAACCATAACCCCAGCCAGCGGTAAATTGGTTTACATCTACTTGCTCTCTTGATTTTGTAAAAATGTTTACCAGCAAGTCAGGATTTTCACTTTTTGTAAAGCCTTTAGCTTGCATTTGATCATCAATAGCGCGTAAAATTCTTCTTTTATCTAAATCTGATATTTCAACCTTGTCAATTCCTGGCTTAAAGTAGGCGTACGTTTTATAAGGCGTAAAATCGACAGTTTTGTCATAATCAGAATAAACGGTCACGGTACTGCAAGAAGTAAGTATCAGCAGTAGCAAAAACGGAATTAACTTAAGTGTTTTCATATATCTAAGAATTAATGTTCTCAATTTTAATTAAAGCAAACTTTCATCGACTAGATTAGGTAAAGTTACTTTCAATAATGGCTCAACTTCCATGGCTCTTTTTATAGCAAAAATAGCCCCATCATTTCTGGCCCAGCTTCTTCTTGAAATTCCGTTGTTAACATCCCAGAAAAGCATTGAAGCTAAACGCTTTGAGGCCTCTGTAGAACCATCAAGAACCATACCAAATCCGCCATTTATAACCTCTCCCCAGCCAACTCCGCCGCCATTATGGATAGAAACCCAAGTTGCTCCTCTAAAGCTGTCTCCAATCACATTATGAATGGCCATATCGGCAGTAAAACGGGATCCATCGTAGATATTTGACGTTTCTCTATAAGGCGAATCAGTTCCAGAAACGTCGTGATGATCGCGTCCTAAAACCACAGCGCCAATTTCGCCTTTTGCAATTGCTTGATTGAATGCTTCAGCGATTTTAATTCGTCCTTCAGCATCGGCATATAAAATTCGAGCTTGAGAACCTACAACCAATTTGTTTTCTTGCGCGCCTTTAATCCATTTGATATTATCCTGCATTTGCTGCTGAATTTCATTTGGAGCAGTTTCTGCCATTTTCTCTAAGACTTCACAAGCAATAGCATCAGTTTTTAATAAATCTTCTGGTTTTCCTGAAGTGCAAACCCAACGGAAAGGTCCGAATCCGTAATCGAAACACATTGGACCCATGATATCCTGAACGTAACTAGGATATCTAAAATCGATATTATTTTCTGCCATTACATCTGCTCCTGCGCGAGAAGCTTCTAGTAAAAAGGCATTTCCGTAATCAAAAAAGTAAGTTCCTTTTGCTGTGTGTTTATTAATTGCATCTGCGTGACGACGTAAAGTTTCCTGAACTTTTTCTTTGAATAATTCTGGATTATTTGCCATTAAATCATTTGCTTCTTCAAACGAAATTCCAACCGGATAATAACCCCCAGCCCAAGGATTATGAAGAGAAGTCTGGTCTGAACCTAAATCGATTTTGATGTTTTCTTGATCAAAACGTTCCCAAACGTCGACAACATTTCCTAAATAAGCGATAGAAACAGTTTCTTTATTGGTTTTCGCTAAAGCTACTCTGGCAACTAATTCGTCAGTCGAAGTTACCACTTCATTAATCCAACCTTGCTCGTGACGGATTTTAGTAATTTTCGGATTTACTTCGGCGCAGACCGTAATACAACCTGCAATATTTCCAGCTTTTGGCTGTGCGCCAGACATTCCGCCAAGACCAGAGGTTACAAATAAACTTCCTTCTGGATTTTGTTTTATTTTTCTGAAACCATTTAAAACCGTGATTGTAGTTCCATGTACAATTCCCTGCGGGCCAATGTACATGTAACTTCCCGCTGTCATTTGTCCGTATTGTGAAACTCCTAGCGCATTCATTTTTTCCCAATCGTCTGGTTTTGAGTAATTAGGGATTACCATTCCGTTGGTAACCACAACTCTTGGTGCTTCTTTATGCGAAGGAAATAATCCCATTGGGTGCCCAGAATACATCGTTAAAGTCTGCTCATCTGTCATTTCAGACAAATACTGCATTGTCAATAAATATTGTGCCCAGTTTTGGAAAACAGCACCGTTTCCGCCATAGGTAATCAATTCATGCGGATGTTGCGCCACAGCATAATCCAAATTGTTCTGAATCATGTGCATAATCGCTTTTGCTTGCAATGATTTTCCAGGATATTCTTCAATCGGTCTTGCGTACATTTTGTAATCTGGACGAAGACGATACATATAGATACGTCCGTATTTTTCTAATTCTTCTGAAAATTCAGGAATTAATTCGGCATGATGTTTTGGATCAAAATAACGCAAGGCATTTTTAAGCGCCAGCTTTTTCTCTTCTGCCGAAAGAATTTCTTTTCTTTTCGGAGCATGATTAATTGCTGGATCGTACTCTTTTTTTGAAGGTAAGACAGACGGAATTCCTTGTTGTATTTGTTCTTTGAAAGTCATTTTTTTTTAGAGATGCTAAGGTGCTGAGGATCTAAGATGCTAAGATATTGTGCTTAGATTAACAGCAGATTAATTTTTTGTTTTTTTAATTATGTCGCTCCTCTGGAGCTTAAATGTGACTGATGGTTAATTGGTTCTATAAGTATTTAGCTCCTCTGGAGCTGATAAAATAAAGCCTTAGAAAGGCGAAATATTTATAGAAAAACAGTAACCACAATATAAAAGCTCCGGCGGAGCGAAATATTAACCGACGAAATTGGAATTTAAAATTTGGAATTTATTTTAATTGCCTCATTGGCAAATTGTCACATTTTCTAATTAAAAAACTAAGGATAGCGGATATCCGACCTGTGATAGGACTTGTGGATTTTAATCCTGAATTTTCTTGAATGGATATCCATATTAATATTTTAGATTGTTGATTTTAGAATTATCTAATTGACACATTTTCAAATTATCTAATTCGTTTTTCTTCTTATTTCGCCCGTTCTTTTATCGAACCCATAAGGACAGTGGCGACAACCGCTTTTGCAGCAATAACCACGTTTTAAATGATGTTTTTCGGTAAAGCATTTATAACCTTCAGGCGTATAGTAAAAATCTTCGCCTTCGATTAATTTATTTTCATTACTTTGCTCTTTCATAAATCTGCTTCGCGTTCCTTTTCGAATAATCAAAATCAAAAATAAAAAGATTTGATTATGATTTTATTGAAATCGAACAATTTTATAGCTACAAATTTATAAATTTTACAGCCAATGTTTCTGATTGTTGCCAAATATTTAATTCCGAAAGGTTATCGAGGAATGGCTGTATTTCCGTTTGTTTTGGTAAAATATAATTTTGATAAAACAAATGAGGTTTTTGTTAATCATGAAAAGATTCATTTGAGACAGCAATTAGAACTTTTAGTAATTCCGTTTTTTGTCTGGTATTTTTTAGAATATCTAATTCGTTTGATACAATATAAAAATGGGACATTAGCATATCGAAATATCAGTTTTGAAAGAGAAGCTTACACAAAAGAAACGGATTTAAATTATTTAAAAAATCGATCTTTTTTTCGGTTTCTAGGTTACATAAAAAGCAACAAGCAATAAGCTTAAAAAAAAACAGCTATGAATTGTCATTTTTGACTTTCAACTTTTAATAATGAATCCAGTTTTCAATCAAAATATAAATATTCAGTTTCCGAATGATATTTCGTTGACAATTAAGCGAGAAGATTTAATTCATCCGTTTGTTTCAGGAAATAAATTCAGAAAATTAAAATACAATTTACTTCAAGCGAAAGCCAAAAATAAAAAGACGCTGCTGACTTTTGGCGGCGCTTTTTCCAATCATATCGCAGCTGTAGCTTATGCAGGAATGGAACAAGGTTTTAAGACGATCGGCATTATTCGCGGCGATGAGCTTTTAAATAAAATAGAAGAAAATCCAACCTTGAAATTTGCTCAGGAAAACGGAATGCAGTTTGAGTTTGTTTCAAGAGAAGAGTACCGTTTAAAAAACGAAGAATCTTTTATACAAGGGCTGAAAGATAAATTTGGCGATTTTTATTTAGTTCCGGAAGGCGGAACAAACGAACTGGCTGTAAAAGGTTGCGAAGAGATTTTGACAGATGAAGATGCGGTTTTCAACTATGTTTGCTGTGCTGTTGGAACAGGCGGCACGATTTCGGGATTAATTAATAATTCGCTGCCAAATCAGAAAATTTTGGGGTTTCCAGCGTTAAAAGGTGACTTTTTAACCGATGAAATTCGTATTTTTGCAAAAAAAGATAACTGGAATTTAATTTCTGACTATCATTTTGGAGGTTATGGCAAGATAAATTTAGAATTAATTGAATTTATTAATGCTTTTTTTGAAGAAACAAAAGTGTCCTTAGATCCAATTTATACAGGAAAGATGGTTTTTGGCGTTATAGATTTAATCGGCAAAAATTATTTTCCTCCACATTCAAAAATTTTACTCATTCACACAGGCGGATTGCAGGGAATTGACGGAATGAATGTAAAGTTGAAGCAGAAGAAATTACCAATACTCAAAACCAATGATTAAAAAAATTGTATTACTTCTCGTAATATTAGCTTTAGCAAGCTGCTCTTCTAGTAAGCCTGCGATCGCGACGACTAAAAAAGCGGCAGCAGTTCAAGCCAGAACGGCTTCGACAAAAAGAGGCACTCCTGTTAAACCAATCGGTAAAAATTATCCTTCTACAAATAATACAACTGAGGTTATTCAATCTACATCTAAAACAGTTGTTACCAGTGATCTGATTAATAATTATGTGTTGCAGTACAAAGAAATTGCAATGGGAAACATGAAGACTTACGGAATTCCGGCGAGTATTATTTTGGCTCAAGGAATTTTAGAATCTGGTGCAGGAAGAGGAGATTTGGCTGTAGATGCTAATAATCATTTTGGAATAAAATGTCATAATGATTGGTTAGGAGAAAGTGTTCGCCATGACGATGACTCGGCTCAGGAATGTTTTAGAAAATATCCTCAGGCATCAGAATCATATAGAGATCACGCTTTATTTTTGGTTGGAAAAAAACGATATGCTAGTTTATTCACTTACGAAAAAGATGATTACAAAGCTTGGGCAAAAGGGCTTAGAGCTTGTGGATATGCAACAGATCCTAAATATCCAGATAAATTGATCAGTTATATTGAGCGATACAATCTACATCAGTATGATTGTCAAGTTACAGGAAGAAACTATGTGCCAATAAATACTTCGGCTCCAACAAAAAAATCATCTTATGACGTCGCTTCTGATCCAAAAATCAATATGAATCAATATGATCCGAATTTATATGAGGTTCAAAAAGGAGATACGCTATATTCCATTTCGAAGAAATTTAATTTATTAGTTGAAGATTTAAAAAGAAAAAATAATCTGACTGATAATGCTATTTCTATTGGGCAAAGGTTGAAAGTGAAATAATTATTAATTGATAATTGACAATTAACAATTATCAAGAAATCTAAAATAAGAATGTTATATAAAAGAAGTAGTCAGCTTTTTGCTGAAGCAGAAAAAGTAATTCCGGGAGGAGTAAATTCACCAGTTAGAGCGTTTAAAGCAGTTGGCGGAACTCCGATTTTTGTAAAAAGTGCTAAAGGTGCTTATTTATATGATGAAGACGGAAACAAATTAATAGATTATATCAACTCGTGGGGGCCAATGGTTTTAGGTCATGCCTATCAGCCAGTTGTTGATGCGGTAATCGAAAAAGCAAAACTTGGAACTTCATTCGGAATGCCAACAGAATTGGAAACAGAAATTGCAGCTTTGGCTGTTTCTATGGTTCCAAATATTGACAAAATACGTTTTGTAAATTCGGGCACAGAAGCGTGTATGAGCGCAATTCGTCTAGCTCGCGGATTTACAAAAAGAGATAAAATCATCAAATTTGCAGGCTGTTACCACGGACATTCTGATTCATTTTTGATTCAGGCAGGAAGTGGCGCTGTGACTTTTGGATCTCCAAATAGTCCAGGAGTTACAGAAGGAACTGCAAAAGATACTTTATTAGCGAAATACAATGATTTAGAAAATGTAAAAACATTGGTTGAAGCAAATAAAGGAGAAATTGCAGCAATTATTATTGAAGCAGTTGCGGGAAATATGGGGTGTATTCCGCCAGCAAAAGGTTTCTTGCAAGGTTTAAGAGACTTATGTACAGCAAACGGAATCTTATTGATTTTTGATGAGGTAATGACAGGCTTCCGTTTGGCACGCGGAGGAGTTCAGGAATTATATGGAATTGATGCTGATATCGTGACTTTCGGGAAAGTTATCGGTGGTGGATTACCAGTGGGGGCTTTTGCAGCTCGTGAAGAAATCATGAACTATTTAGCGCCTCTTGGACCAGTTTATCAGGCAGGAACATTATCTGGAAATCCATTAGCAATGGCTGCAGGATATACGATGCTGAAAGCTCTTGATAATGATAGAGAAATTTTTACTCGTTTGGAAGAAAAAACAGCTTATTTAGAAGCAGGAATTGATAGAGTTTTAAAAGCTAACAATGTTGTTTTTACAATCAATAGAGTAGGTTCTATGATTTCTGTTCACTTTGATGCAAATCCGGTAACCGATTTCCAAACTGCTGCAAAAGGTGATAACGAAACGTTTAAGAAATTTTTCCATGGATTGTTGCAGGAAGGTGTCTACATCGCACCATCTGCATACGAAACGTGGTTCATTACAGATGCATTGACTTATGAAGATTTAGATTTTACAATCAATGCGATCGATAAAGTTTCGAAAACATTTTAAATAACAAAAAAGAGGCTTTAAAAGCCTCTTTTTTTATGCATCAAATTAGATTTTATCTTTTTTGTGCTCTCTCATTTTATCCTTCATTTTGTCTTTTTTCTCTTCTTGCAGCGCTTTCCATTTTGTGTATTGGTCAGCTTTTAAGATAGATTTCATTTTAGCATCATTTGCTGCAATTTCGTCTTCCATTTGTTTTTTGAAAGCCGCTTTTTCTTCAGCAGTTGGTTTTGTGTTGCTATCTTTTTTTTCTTTTCTAGCTTCTCTAAATTTTTCGGCTTTTGCACTTCTATCTGCTAAAAGCTGCTTTACCTGTGCTTGCTGACTCGCATCTAAATTTAATTCTGTAGTCAGTTTTTGAAGCTGTTTCTCATTGCGCTGTTCTGGAGTCATTCTTTCTCTTTGCTCATGCGCTGGTTTTTGATCCATGTCTTGTGCAAAACTTGCTATTCCAACAAATAACATAGCTGCGATAAATAATTTTTTCATATTCAAGTTTTTTAATTGTTTATAGATTAGACTTTATTATTTAAAACTGGTTTAATCAGTCTTTTAAAATTGTGCTTTATTTAACAGATTGATTTACATTTTTTTAAAGAATGAATTTAAATAAGATTATTATAACGCTAAATATTTGACAGTAAGTATCTTGCTTCGAATATTTTTTTTTAACTTTAGGAAACTATTGCTTTTTCTGTTGTTTATGAAAAGCAATTTCTATGATTCCCATATTTCAGTAATAGATTTTCAAAAACACAATTTAATACTTTATTCTATGGCAGATCTTTCCCAAGCCCACCGCATTCTTTTTTTAAACACTTTGGCATTTGCAATCTGTTTTGCATGCTGGACCCTCAACGGAGTATTGGTTACATTTTTAGTTGATAAAGAAATTTTTAACTGGAGCGTTGTACAAATTGGCTGGCTTTTGGGGATTCCTGTTCTTACGGGATCAATTATGAGATTGCCAATGGGAATTTTAACTGATAAGTTTGGTGGTAAAATTGTGCATTCTGCTTTATTGATTTTGGCTTCTATCCCTTTATTTTTATTGCCATTTGCAACTTCCTTTACGGTTTTCGCTATTTTAAGTTTTCTATTCGGAATGGTAGGAACCAGTTTTGCTGTAGGGGTTGCATCAACCTCTGTTTGGTATCCTAAAGAATGGCAGGGAAGAGCTTTGGGAATTTTCGGAATGGGGACTGCAGGAGCTTCTATAACACCTTTTTTGGCACCTTCACTTTTGAGTACATTTTCAGAAAACGATCCTGAAAATGGATGGAAATGGCTTCCTGTACTTTATGGTTCTGCTTTACTATTAATGGGAATTGTATTTTTGATTTTCGCTAAAAACAAAAAAAGTGAAGCACAATCTAAAACGGTAAAACAATTATTGCAACCCTTAAAGAGAGTGCGTGTTTGGCGTTTCGGAACTTATTATTTCTTAGTATTTGGATCGTTTGTGACTTTCTCGCAATGGCTTCTGCCAAATTTTATGAATGTATATCACACAACTTTAGTTTTAGGCGGAATCTTTACTTCTTGTTTTAGTTTACCTGCGGGTGTCGTACGCGCTTTTGGAGGTTTTTTGTCGGATAAATTCGGAGCCAGAAAGGTAATGTACTGGGTTTTGAGTTCTTCGGTCGTATTAAGCTTTTTATTATTGTTTCCAAAAATGGACATCACTACTTCAGGAAGTGGTCTCTTGGCCAGTAAAGCCGGAACTGTTACAGCGGTTTCGCCAGATAAAATAGTGGTTGATGGTAAAGAATATGCTATAAGTCAGAAAGATGAAAGTCAGCCGCATTCTAAGTTTTTTCCATCCAAAAAAACATGGCAGGAAGTGGTTGTAGAGCAAAATCAAAAAGTGCAAAAGAAGGATTTATTGGCAGAAGGAATTACACAAATTCATTTTGAAGCCAATATGTGGGTGTACTTAGTTTTGGTTATTCTAATAGGAATTTCGTGGGGAATTGGTTCTGCCGCGGTGTACAAACATATACCAGATTATTTTCCCAATGAAGTAGGTGTAATTGGTGGAATGGTCGGACTCTTAGGCGGTTTAGGCGGATTCTTCGGACCCATTATTTTCGGGTATTTATTATCATTTACCGGATTCTGGACGAGTTCTTGGCTTTTTATTCTGGCATTATCATTAACCTGTCTGATTTGGATGCACCGTGTAATTGTAAAAATGACAAAAGAAAAACTGCCTGAAATGGCTAAAGATATTGATCGAAAATAATCTGTCATGAAAGAAAAAACATTTAATACGAAAGCTTTATTAATTGCAACGGCAGCTTCGGTTTTTATGGTCGTATTGGTTTTTTATGGATCAAGAAAGTTGCAGAATTTTGATGCGGCCTTAGTTACCTATTTATTCGGAACTCTGTTTGCATTTTTCGGAGTCGTGTATCGCTATACAGTTTGGCTGCAACGACCGCCAACTTGGATGTATTTCAAGCGCGGAATTCATTTTCTCTTTACAGGAAAAGTATTTTCGCATTTGTGGTTTTTAGGAAAAGAATCGGTTCAAAATATTGCTTTTCAGAAGTTCATTTACCCAAGAGGAAAGTACAGATGGCTGGCTCATTTTTGTATTGCAATTGGCTGTTTTTCTGCTTTTGCAATTACTTTTCCGCTCACATTTGGTTGGATTCATTTTACTTTGGCACCAAATTCCATTTCAGTTTACGAAGCTCACTTTTTTGGTTTTAAAGTAATGGATTTCAGGTTGGATTCTATTATGGCTTTTTTGACTTTCCATGCCTTAAACTGGTCTTCCTATCTAGTTATTTTTGGATCACTTTATTATTTAAGAAGACGTTTGACAAATCCAGGGTTAATTGCCACACAGACTTTTGAAGGCGATTTACTGCCACTTCTTTTATTAATTGCAATCTCGGTTACAGGTTTGTGTCTGACTTACTCTTATCAATTTATGAAAGGATTTGCGTATGATTTTCTCGCAGTAGTTCATGCCGTAACGGTAATTATGTTTTTGATATGGATTCCGTTTGGAAAATTCTTCCACATCATTCAACGACCGGCTCAGATTGGTGCGCACATTTACAAAAAAGAAGGAATGAAAAAAGGAATGGCAATCTGTAAAGAAACAGGAAAACCTTTTACAACTCAGCTTCATATTGATGATTTAAAAATTGTAACCAAACAATTAGGTTTCGATTTTAGTGATGATCAAGGAAATTCACATCTGGATTTAAGTCCAGAAGGAAAACGCGATCGTTTGGCCAAAGCGCATTTAAAAGCAAGAATCGAAGGCGGAAATTTATTTGGATAAAATTATAGTTTCAAGTTTCAGGTTTCAAGTTTCGTCGCAGAAGATGAAACATGAAACCTGAAACCAAAAAATAACAAAAAAAATCATGGCAAAACTACCTGTATCAACCGAAAAAATAATTGAAGCATTTGGTCCGCATCTGAATTATACGCCAAAAGAAGGATATCCAGGACGTGATGAACCAGATAAAACGGTTAAAACACATTGCTGTTTTTGCGGCATGCAGTGCGGAATTCAATTATCTGTAAAAGACAATAAAGTGGTTGGTTTTGAACCTTGGATGGAATTTCCGTTCAACGAAGGCCGTTTGTGTCCAAAAGGTGTTCAGCGCTATATGCAGAACAATCATCCCGACCGATTATTGCACCCCATAAAAAGAATAGAAGGCAAAGGTTTTGAACAAACTACTTGGGATGAAGCTATGGATAAAACCGTTTCTGAAATTAAAAGAATTCAGGAAAAATACGGCAAACATGCTTTTTCGATGTTATCTGGAGTTTCGCTTACAAACGAAAAAAGTTATTTGGTAGGAAAATTTGCGAGAGTAGCTCTAAAAACAAGAAATTTAGATTATAACGGACGTCTTTGTATGGTAAGTGCTGGTGCAGGAAACAAAAAAGCATTTGGTTTAGATCGAGCTTCAAACAATTATTCGGATTTAGAATATGCTGAAGTTATTATTGTTGCGGGAGCGAACATTAGCGAGACGTTTCCAACATTAACCCATTGGATCTGGAAAGCGAGAGATCGCGGCGCTAAATTAATTGTTGTCGACCCACGAGTTATTCCATTGGCGAGAACTGCTGATGTCCATTTAGATGTACGACCAGGAACCGATTCGGCTTTATACGGCGCAATGCTTAAATATCTTGTAGATCACGATATGTTAGATCATGATTTTATTGACAATCATACTTCTGGATTTCAAGATACCATAGATGCTGTAAAAGATTATACTTTGGAATGGGCAGAGGAAATTACAGGAATTTCAAAAGAAAAAATCAAAGAAGCTGCCGAGTTATGGGGAAAAGCAAAAACAAGCTTTTTACTGCACGCACGAGGAATCGAACATCACTCAAAAGGTGTCGATAATGTATTAGGATGCATCAATTTGGTTTTGGCAACAGGAAGAATTGGAAGACCATATTGCGGTTACGGAACCATTACTGGGCAAGGAAATGGTCAGGGCGGAAGAGAACACGGTCATAAATGCGATCAATTGCCTGGAAATCGTGATATCGAAAATATGGAACATCGCAAATACATTGCCGATGTCTGGAAAATTAAGGAAGAAGATATGCCACATAAAGGTATCACAGCTTATGAGATTATCGAAGCAATCCATAGCGGTGAAATAAAGGGATTGATTTCGATTTGTTTTAATCCGTTAGTGTCTTTGCCGAATAATAATTATGTGCGTTCTGCTCTTGAAAAATTAGAGTTTTATGTGGCAATAGATTTCTTTTTGAATGAAACAGCGCGTCATGCTGATATTGTTTTAGCAGGTTCATTGCAGGAAGAAGAAGAGGGAACGACAACTTCAGCCGAAGGACGTGTTATCCGAATTCGTCAAGCTGTAACACCTCCAGGCGATGCAAGAACAGACACTTCAATATTATTAGAAATAGCAAAGAGATTAGGCGAAGAAAAAAGATTTACTTACGCAGATAGCGAAGCCATTTTTAATGAACTGCGTGTCGCTTCAAAAGGAGGAACTGCTGATTATAACGGAATTACTTATAAAAAAGTAGAGGATAATATGGGGGTTTTCTGGCCATGTCCAACCGAAGATCATCCTGGAACGCCAAGATTGTGGGAAGATAAAAAATTTGCTACACCAGACGGAAAAGCACATTTTAATCCTGCTCCTTATAAACTGCCCGGAGAGGTTACAGATGAAGAATATCCAATAACATTAACAACTGGTCGTGTTGTTTCTCAATATTTAAGCGGAACGCAAACTAGAAGAATAGGAAAACTAGTAGATCAATTTCCTGAACCTTTGTTGGAAATTCATCCAGAAATGGCACAGAAATATAATATTCAGCAAAGGGAATTAGTAAAAGTTTCAACCCGAAGAGGAGAAGGAATTTTTCCTGCCAATATTGTAGAAACCATTCGAAAAGATACCGTTTTTATTCCCTATCACTGGCCAGGGAAAAAATCGGCCAATCAGTTAACGCCTGGAACATTAGATCCGATTTCTAAAATTCCAGAATTTAAAGTTTGTGCTTGTAAACTCGAGCCATTAGGAGAAATCAAAAATTCATCAGACAAATCAGATGCTTATGCAAGTGTTTAATCTATAAAAAGCAACAATTATGAATGTAACCAATTATAATAAGAACGAGGAGTTTTTTGTAGACTTACAAAGATGCATAGGCTGCAAAGCGTGCGAGATGGCTTGTTCGGAATGTGAAACGAATGGTCAGGAATCCATGATTCATGTTAATTATGTAGAGCGTGCCGTTACCATTCAGACCACAGTTCAGGTTTGTATGCATTGCGAAGATCCAGTTTGTGCAAATGTTTGTCCAGCTGATGCGATTTCGCAAGATGAATTCGGAGTAGTTCATACCGCAAATACAGAACGCTGCATTGGCTGCTCCAATTGTGTAATGGCTTGTCCGTTTGGAGTTCCGAAGAAAATGGAAGAATATGATTTGATGATGAAATGCAATATGTGTTACGATAGAACCAGCGTTGGTAAAAAGCCAATGTGTGCAACGGTTTGCCCGAGCGGCGCGCTGTTTTATGGAACTCGCGCTCAGATTGAAGAAATGCGTCCAAACAGCACTCCTGTAAATTCATTTGTTTTCGGGAAAGAACGTGTCAACACAAAAGTGAATATCATGATGCCAAAAGGAAGCAACGAATTACGAATATTCTAAATCTAAGATCCATGTCTAAAGAAGATAATTTAAGTGAAAACTGGAAGAAAGATTTTCCATATAAAAAGCAGGAATCGACACAAGTCAGCCGTCGTGATTTTGCCAAGTTTCTTACACTAGTTTCTGGAGGCTTAATGGTAGGAAGTGGTTTGGTCGCAGCAAAAGCCTATTTGTTGCCTGGCGAAGAAGTTGTTGGAGAACATTTTGTGTGTGAAATAAAAGATATTCCGTTAGGCGGAACAAGAGGTTTTGTGATTGAAGGAAGTACCATTCCGTATATTTTGGTGCATTTAGAAAGCGGCATGTTTCGAGCCTACGAACAAAAATGTACGCATCTTTCTTGTGCCGTTTATTACAAACCCGGAACAGGAATAATTCATTGTCCATGCCACGAAGGTTCTTTTGATGCTTTAACGGGAGATGTTATCGCTGGACCTCCGCCGAGAGCGTTGCCTCAGTTAGAAGTGCTTTTAAAAGGGGATAAAATTTTCGTAAAAGCATTCGAAAATAAAGAAAGTTAATAGTTTAAAATAAAAATTATGAGTACATTTAGAAAAAGCCAAAATCAAGCAAATCCTAATAAGTTGAATGTTATTCTGTCTACTTTAATATTTGTTTTAATCTTAAATGTAAGCATTCAGATCTGGTTATTGTATGCCGCTTTAAACAATGCATTAGATAACAATAAAGAAATTTTAATTCCTGCTTTTATAGGCTCGCTTATTTTATTTTTGATTGGTTTTGGATGGCTGTATTATCTGCCAAAAGGAAATTTTAAAAATAACACATAAAAAAATAAGATATCATGAACTCAAATCCAGATGCAAGAAAAATTGCCTTTTTCTCTACTCAGCCATACGATAAAACGTTTTTCAATAAATACAATGAAGATTTTGGTTTTCAGTTGAACTTCTTTGAAACACAATTGAATCCTCAGACTGTAGCTTTAATTGAAGAGTGCGAGATTGTTTGTGTTTTTGTAAATGATATTGTAAACGAAACCGTTATTAAACAATTAGCAGAAAAAAAAGTAAAAATAATTGCCTTACGTTGCGCTGGATTTAACAATGTCGATTTGGAGGCAGCTAAAAAACACCACATAAAAGTTTGCCGTGTTCCCGCATATTCTCCGCAAGCAGTTGCCGAACATGCCATGGCAATGATTTTAACTTTAAATAGAAAAACACATAAAGCTTATAATAGAGTTCGCGAGCAGAACTTCTCTTTAAACGGATTATTAGGTTTCGATTTATTCGGAAAAACAATCGGAATTATTGGAACTGGAAATATCGGAAAAGCATTCTCCAAGATAGCATCAGGTTTTGGCTGTAAAGTCTTGGCTTATGATATTATAGAAAATGAAGAAATGAAAAAAGACGGTGTTTCTTTTGTCGGCTTGGAAGAGATTTTTAAATCTAGTGATATTATTTCGCTTCATTGTCCGCTGAATGAGCAAACAAAACATGTTGTCAATGCTACTTCTATTTCTTTTATGAAAAACAGTGTTATGATAATCAACACCAGTCGCGGTGGATTAATAGAAACGTCATCTGTTATTGAAGGTTTGAAAGAAGGGAAAATAGGTTATTTAGGTATTGATGTTTACGAACAGGAAGAAAAATTGTTCTTTAGAGATCTTTCGGCAGATATTATTCAAGATGATGCAATTCAGCGTTTAATGAGTTTCCCAAATGTTTTGGTAACAGCACATCAGGCATTTTTTACCAACGAAGCTTTAACTCAGATTGCTTTGGTGACTTTTAACAATATAAAATCATTGCTGACTCAAAATGATATTGAAAATAAAGCGGCATTGCTAGTGTAAATTATAACGAATTTAAAATATCAGAATATGAAAAATAAGGTTTTAATTCTAATCGCAATTTTGGCACTAGGCTCTTGCCAGAATAAAGACAATTCAAAAAATATTGTAAAAACAGTTGTTCAAGACACGCTATCTAAAACATTGGGCGGAACTGCAAATCTAAGTGAATCGACTCCAAAAGAAGACAAAGCAGTAGAGTTAATCCGTAAACAGTTATTGGTTTTATTAAAGAATGATATTCCTGCCCTGACCAAAGACGAACGTTATTTTTATTATGAGGCTTTCGATTTAAATAATGATAAGAAAAACGAATATTTAGTTGGTTTTGCAAACCCTTATTTTTGCGGAAGCGGAGGGTGCTCGGGTTATATTTTAAAGAATGATGGTACTGTAATCAATCGTTTCACAGTAACCGATTTCCCGATTTATGTAACCTCTTCAGCAACTGAAAAGTTTTATGATTTGATATTTGAAAGTGGAGGAAAATTTCATCTTCTAAAAATGAAAGGCGGAAAATATCCATCCAATCCATCTGTTCAAGAAGTTATAAAAAGCGATGTTCCAAAAGAGAGTACAAAGGTTTTGGATATTCAAGGAAAGAAATTGGAGAAATATTCGTTTTAAAAATAAAAAACCCGACAGATTTTAGAACCTGTCGGGTTTGAATATTAGTAAGCTTTGTAATTTCTAAAATTCAAATTCTCCAATTAGAATTTTACTGTCACTTTCGCGTTTGTTTTCTTTTTGACTTTGGAAAACAGCAATTTTACGTTCCTGTCTGCCATCAGAATAATAAAGGTAAACTTCTGCCATTACAGTCGTTGGACCAGAAAGAATGTTCTGTCTTTCACCGAAGAAATTCGTCTTTATTTTATATTTCCCTTTAATCGCTTTTTTAAGTAAAAATTGCTCAGGACCAAAACCTTGAGTGAAATCGTTGCTTAATCTTCCTCCAATTTCTGTAGATCTATGCGAGTAAGAGCAATCTTCTCCTCTTGGATCTGTAACCCAAAGGTCTATATCTGTATTGTCTTTATTCCAATTAATAACAATACGAATGTCGACTGGAAGGTTTGCTTTTAGACGATCATCTACTTTGCTTGAATCAACATTTTTGTTTTGACTCAAAATATTATTGATTTCCATAATCAAAATCTCTTCGATACCATTATCTCTAATAGAAATCTCATCGGTATATTCCTGATAAAGCATGCCTTTATAGATATTAAGAGCTTCTTGAGGTTTTTTATTGTCTACCAAAGCCAATGCATAATCTCTGTGACTTTGAGGGTCAAATGGTCTCCATTCTAGAATTTTTTGGGTAATCCACAATTCTTTTTCATAATTGCCTCTCTGTTTCA
The DNA here is from genome assembly GCF_027111275.1 of Flavobacterium luteolum. Lineage (NCBI taxonomy): Bacteria > Pseudomonadati > Bacteroidota > Flavobacteriia > Flavobacteriales > Flavobacteriaceae > Flavobacterium > Flavobacterium luteolum. The sequence goes on from NZ_CP114286.1 coordinate 3,172,603, forward strand.
ATAGATAAGATATCGTTTTGTACAACTCTTCATTTTCCAAATCAAGTTCTGCTAATGTGCTTAAAACCTTTAGAGAAAGAGCTTTGTCACCTTTTTTGAATAGGAGTTTAGAAACATCAAAATAATAGGTTACCTGTTTCTCATATTTTGGACGATTTTCAAGATATTTCTGGTAAATCAATTCAGGAGACTGTAAAGACTGAAAATTTTTCATGTACTCTTGAGTGCTTTCAACCTCTACCAAAGTTATTTTACCTGTAGCTGTTTTTTTATCATCTGCTCTACTTTCTGCAGAATATACAGCATTATCGCTAACAACACTTTCCTCTGCTGACGACAATTTTTGTGACTGCTTAGAAATTGTAGGATATTGTTTTTTTTCTGTAGGCTTAAATTCACTGTTCCACCAAGTTGTCAGTTCACGTGTTTTATCAAAAGCTTTAGATAGAAGATTTCTTCTTTTTTCTAAAATTTGTTTTTTGTTTTGAGAAACGATTCTGTTGTATTCTGGTAATAATTCCTGTGGAGGAGTAATGCCAAAACGCACATAATCATTAACATCTTCCAATACGATAAGACTGGTGTTCTTACTTACTACACCAAACTGCTCGCTCAGATTTCTGATTTCATCACTGTTTTGAGTTGAATTAAGTTCAAGATCATTAATTTTTCGTTGCGCCCAAAACTGTGCAAGAGGCCAATTATCTACTTGTACAGCGTTACTAAAATCTACAGGCACTTCAAATTTCTTGTCTCCGACTGAAAAAACAGCAGTAAGTTTACTCAAGTTTGAAGATGAAATTCCGAATATATTCACAGGTTCGTTTACAGCAGTTCCAACATTTGGAAACAATTCCTGAAGCGTATTTGTTTCTTTAAAGCCTAAGAATACAATAGGAAGCCTTTTATACGTTTTTAGAGCAGATTGAGTGTCTAATTCATTAAGATTGATGAAATTGCCTCCTGATTGTGATGCTAAAAGCTTTAGCAAATTAAAACCAGAAGTTGGTGTGCTTGTTATAGTGTTAACCGGTTTTTTAAATTTTAAAGTTAGATCACCAAAATTTGAAATTCCGTCAGAAAATAAAAGATATTCGTCTATTGATGAAATTTCTTTTAAAGCACTAAAGTCGGTTCCACCATCATATTTCAGATTAAGAATTCTGTCTTTTAAGGCATTCCAGTTTCCTCCAGAAACAGTAAATTCTTCTGTTTTTTCTAGCGTATTATTTAGAAGAACAAAAGAGACTGCAACATTCTTGTTGTCTGAAAAATAAGCATTAAGAAAGTCCAGTTCTTTTTGACGCTCTCTCTTTGATCCGCTGAATGAATTATCCCAAATAATGGCAACTTTTTGAGATTTTGTTTTTTCCTTTACAGGGAAATTCATTGAAACACTTGCCGCAAAATAAGATTTATCGTCAGAAGCTTTTTGAAGCATCACGTTCGACGATTCGTTTACTTTTGGAATAGCTATTTTAAGACTTTCATTTGGCGTAAAATTTACTTTATTAATCTCAGCAATCCATTGGTTTCCTTTTTTCTGAAAAGTAAAACTTCCGTCTGGATTTTCCGTGATTTTAGGAGTTGCTAAACTTTCATTAACTACTACTTTCAGATTAAATTTTGGAATGCTAATAGCATTGGCAAAACTTAAAAAATACTGATAATCAGTAGCCGAATTTTTCAATTCCTGATTGTACGTAATTTTAATAAATCGGCTGCCTCTAGCTGTAATTGGATAAATTCTAGTTCTGAAATTGTTTCCAGCTACTTTTTCAATAATACCTGGATCTACATTTCTTTTTTCAATACTTTCAAATACTTCTTTGGCTCGTTCTTTTGGAACAGGAACGGCATCTCTTAAGCTTCCATTAATGTCCAAAGCATAACCACTTACGCTTACTCCTTCTGGCAACGGAAGGGTAAAATTTCCTTCTAAAATTCTGTCGCCAGGATTGTAAAATGTATAAGTAGCTGTAGTGGAAGCAAGATTTCCTAAAATTTTGGTTTCAATTTTTACCTCCTGTAAGATTACCGAATTTTTTTTCTGATTTTCGACATCCAGAGTTGGAATCTGTGAAAAAGCGGCACCGCAGAACAGTAGTGCACAGATACTAAAAAATTTATTCATAATTAATTAAGTCGATTTTTTGTTTGGTTGGAAAAGTGAAACCTGTTTAGAGTTAAGCGCTTTTTTCGGAATTTTTTCAAATTAGAGTGCTTGAATATGTTTAGCCACAATTCCAAAGTTGAAACCCTGAACTTGGTCGAATCCACTGAAATTAACTGCAATCAGTTGTCCACATTCGTTAAAAACAGGCGAACCACTAGCACCATGTGTAGAAGTTATACTGTATTGAATTTTGTTGCCATCAGATTCTTTACTTATTTGACCATTGTAAAGTTGCACTTTTATACCAGAATTGGTCTGTGCCAAATCTATTCCCATCGGATAGCCCACCATTATCGCTTTTTGCCCTGGAGCAAGAGAAGTATCATTGTCAACAATATTATCAAGGCTTATAATATTGGTAACGGTTTTAGGAGTTTTATGATCAGCTACTTGCAAAATACCTAAATCAATATTGATGTCGTCTGAAACTTTTTTCATTTCACAATTAATCCATTCGCTATCAGAATTATGAAGTGCAACTTGAATGTCTACCGTTTTTACATATACTTCAATGTTTTCTGCAGAAACATATTCTTTTACAGGAATAGATGCTGCGATATCATTTGATACTTGCGATGAATCTGTTTCTGTTTCATTAGAACTAACAAATTCTTCACCCGCTGACTCAGTAGTTTCTTCGCCTGATTCTTCATATTCTCCGTCTCCTTCACCTTCATCATAAGAGACTGAAGCATTTGACCAATTGTTGCTAATAAAGCTTTCATAGTCATCTTCAGAAACATCGGTAGTAAGGATAGAAGCAATCTTCATTCGCAGATTTCGAATATTAGTATTTACTTTTTCACTTTCTTCTTCAGTTGAATTCCATGGCTGTAAAACATGTCTATTGGTAATCATATCTCCTTCTGTATCTACAAAAAAACCTGTTCCGTAAATGGTTTCTTCCTTAGCATCTTCAACATTAAGAGGAATTTCTTTTCCATTAATTTTAGCAAAATAGCCATATTTATGCTTTATAAGTACAACGGCATCTTTGTAAGTATCATAGATTTTGGTATCTGTGCCCAAACAAACAGCTTCTTTTTTAGGAGTAAAATATTTAAATCCTAAAAATCCTGCAGCTGAAAGAGCAATAATAGCGATGAAAATAAATTTGTTACGATTTCTTTTTTTCTTAACTGTTGTTTCTAAATCTTCGTTTGGGGCGATTTTTCTAATTTTCATTTAAAGTATTGGTTGAAAAATGTTAATTGAATGGGTTTGGTTTAAAAAAAAATAGACTTTATACAAAGTCTATTTTTTCTTCAAATGTAGTAATTTGTTTGCTAAAAAAAAGCAAAAACAAAATCAATTGCATATTCAATGCCAACCGAATTTTGTTTTGTTTTTGAATGTTATAGCTAGGATTGTGAAAGTATTTTCTTGTAAAAGAATTTAAAGGAAGTAACGTATTGTTTTTCAGTTTTTTAATCGCAATTTTGATTTTGGCTTTAAAATATTGATGGGAAGAAGTATTCGTTAAAAAAAAATAAACCCGACAGGTTTTTAAAACCTGTCGGGTTTGAAGTATGTAAATCAATTTGGAATTTCCAAAATTGGATTTTTTAAAATTTAGCCCACCAATTCTACAAATTTAAACTCGCCGTCAACGACAACTTTAGTCAAACCGTGTCTAGATAAGTTTTTCATAGAAGCATCCCATTTTTTACCGCTTAAGTTAGCTGTAATTTTTAGCTGCGTTAAATCCATTCTATTTTCATTTTTGGTAAGCAAGTCAATGATGAATTTTTCTTCGTCAGAAAGTTCGATTTGAGCTTGTTTTTTCTCAGGACGCATTTGAGGGAACAATAAAACTTCTTGAATAGAAGCATTGTTTGTTAAATACATAATCAAACGGTCCATTCCAATTCCCATTCCAGAAGTAGGAGGCATACCGTACTCAAGAGCTCTTAAGAAATCCTCGTCGATAATTCCGTTTGCTTCATCATCACCTTTTGCAGCCAAGCGCATTTGATCTTCAAAACGCTCACGTTGATCAATTGGGTCATTTAATTCAGAATACGCATTTGCGATTTCTTTTCCGCAAACCATTAATTCAAAACGCTCAGTCAAATCTGGATTATCGCGGTGCTCTTTACAAAGCGGTGACATTTCTTTTGGATAATCTGTAATGAAAGTTGGCTGAATATAATTTCCTTCACATTTTGCTCCAAAAATCTCATCAATCAATTTTCCTTTACCCATTGTTTCGTCAACCTCGATTCCCATTCCTCTTGCCGCTTCAAACAATTCTTGTTCTGTTTTCCCAGAGATATCAAAACCAGTAAAATGTTTGATAGAATCTGTCATTGTAACACGGGCGTAAGGTGCTTTAAAGTTGATTTTGTGTTCGCCAAAAGTAACTTCGCTTGTACCATTTACAGCAATTGCGCAATGCTCCAATAAACCTTCAGCAAATTCCATCATCCAATTGTAGTCTTTATAGGCTACATATATTTCCATTGCAGTAAACTCAGGATTATGCGTTCTGTCCATCCCTTCGTTACGGAAGTTTCTAGAAAACTCATAAACACCTTCAAATCCACCAACAATTAATCTTTTTAAGTATAATTCATTCGCAATACGCATGTAAAGCGGAATATCAAGCGAGTTATGGTGCGTAATAAATGGTCTTGCTGAAGCTCCACCAGGAATTGACTGCAAAACCGGAGTATCAACTTCCAGATATCCAGCATCGTTGAAATAACCACGCATCGCACTGAACAATTTAGTACGTTTAATAAAAGTTTCTTTAACTTGTGGATTTACAGTTAAATCTACATAACGCATTCTGTAACGCAATTCAGCGTCGTTGAAAGCATCGTGAACATTTCCTTCTTCGTCAACTTTTGGTAAAGGTAACGGACGTAATGTTTTGCTCAAGAAAGTAAAACCAGTTGCGCGAATACATTTTGCACCAACTTGCGTAGTGAATAATTCACCTTCAATACCAATAAAATCACCTAAATCGGTTAATTTTTTAAATACTTGGTTGTATAAAGTTTTGTCGTCACCCTCGCATAAAACATCGCGATTTACGTACAATTGAATACGACCTTCGCTGTCTTGTAATTCAGCAAAACAAGCTTTACCCTGATCACGAACACTCATCAAACGTCCAGCAACGATAACCTTCTTACCTTCCTCAAAAGTTTCCTTTATCTGCTTCGAAGTATGATTTACAGGAAAAAGATTAGCTGGATAAGGATTGATTCCCAGATTGCGTAAGTTTTGAAGTTTTTCTCTTCTGATGATTTCTTGTTCTGATAATGCCATTTTGTGCTCTGTTTTTTAAGTGTGCAAAGATAAACAAAAGAATGTAGATTTTTTAATGCAGTTTTTAGATTTTTTGAAGCAGCAATTTATTGGGTTTCAATCAACTTTAGTCCTGCTATCCGCTTGTATCTTTTCCTCGCCATGGCAAAAGAAAAAGGATACCGCTTCTATCGGGGCTAGATTGCACCATTTTGTTTTTATAAGACCTTTATTTTGTAAGAAATTAAATAAAAAAAATGCACTATATTAGCAACTCACAATCTCAGAATCTTCTCAAAAAAAATGAAATATTTATTAAGCTTATTAATTCTGTTTTTCTTTGCAAGCTGTCAAATTACCGAAACAATTACCATAAATTCAGACGGAAGTGGTACCATAGAAATAGAACAGATTCGAGACGAAAACAGTTATATGCAAATAGCAGGAGAAGAGTATTCTAAAGAAAACGTTTTTCAAGATACAACCTATATCTTTCAAGATTATATCAATAAATACAACGAAAACTTCGTAAAGTATAAAGCAGAAGAGCAGCAGTTATTTCAAAAATATGCAAAAGTAAAAGTACATTTAAAAAAGAGCTCTTTTGAAAAAGAATATAAAAACGAACTTTCACTTCATTTTAAAACAGTTTCAGAAATTCCCGATTTATATAAAACCGAAAATTACGCATCAGATATTCAGCATAATTATGCTCTCACAGCAGAAAATCATTATTATAGAATTGGATATGATTTTGATGGAAAAGTTTTTAAACGATCAGTGGTAATTATAAATAAAGAGGAATTAGAAAAAGCGAAACAAGAATCTGAGAAATTTTTAGAGCGATACGGTAATTCAAGTTTAATGCAAACCTATAATTTGAAATACCATTTTCCAAAAAATATAAAATCCGTTTCTAATCCTAAAGCTTTAATTAGTTCCGATAAAAAAGGGCTGATTATAGAATTTCCGCTTTCTGCTTTTTATGGAAATCCTGAAATGACAAATCTAGAAGTAGTTTTAGAATAAAAACTTCAAAAATTTTTTAAAAGAAAGTATCTTCGCTTGCATAACTTAAACCTAAATTATGAAAAGAATTCTACTTTGCTTTTTTATTGCATTTTGTTTTACGAGCTGTATCCTTAAGGAAAAGATGACTATGAACGAAGATGGTTCTGGCACTTTTTCGTACGGTTTTGATATGTCTCCGATGTATAAAATGGGAATGAAAAAAAGTGATTCGACTAAAGTCAACAAAGTCGTGGACACTACTTTTACCTTTAAAGATATGCTTAACAAGTTAAGTGACAGTATTTCTAAATTGCCAGATGCAGATAAAGAAAAAATTGCGATGCTGGAGAAAGAAAAAGAGAAGCTTAAAATTTTGGAGAATTTTAAAGTTAGCATGAAAGTAAACGACGAGAAAAAGCAATTCGAATATACCATGTCAATTGATTTTCCTAGCGGAACAGATTTTAAAACTATTGCAACACCTGCCGAAAGTTTAGAAGCGCTGGCTGCTACTGATAAAAAAAGATTAGGAGCGTTAAGTGCTGCTCCAAAACCTGAAGAAAAATCTAATACCACCATTTTTTATGATGGCAAGGTTTTTATTAAATCAGTAACACCTTCTAAAGACGATAAGAAACTTAAAAAGAAAAAAGAACCTAAGAAAGAAAAAAGCGATGATCCGTTCTCAAAAAAGATGGATGAAATGCTTAAAGAGTGTAAGTACATTGCTGAATATCAGTTTCCTAAAAAGATTAAAACTGTTTCGATAAAGAATGCTGTAATAGCGTCAGATCGTAAAAGTTTTACTGTAGAAATTCCCTTAGATAATATGCAGGAAAGCAGTGTAGATTTTGGTTTCAAAGTCGAATTTGAGCAATAATTGGAAGCTTTCAATAAAATGCATTTTTAAAAATAGTCTTCGTATCTTTGATAAAAATATACTGCGATGAAATTATATAAATTACTTAGTTTTTCTTTTTTAATAGCCACGTTAACCAGCTGTACTTTTACTGAAAACATTTATATCAACGATAATGGAACTGGAAAATTTTCGGTAGATATGGATGGTTCAGCCTTAATGGAAATGGCTGGAGATCAAATTGCTGGTCAGATGGGAGAAAGTGCTAAGAAAGATATAGATACTACTTTTACTTTCAAACAAGTATTTGAAGAGAAAAAAGATAGCATTGCTAAGTTGTCTCCAGAAGCGCAGAAAGAACTGAAAAAACTAGAAAACTTCGTTGTGTCGACTAAGATGAGTTCAGAAAAAAAGCAGTTTTTAATGACTTTAGGAACTGATTTTAAAAACGTGAATGAACTTCAGGACGTTTTACAGACTTTAAGGACGCTTCAAAAAATAGAAGGAGGCGCAAGCACACCTCTTGGAAGCGGTGTAGGGGATAACGGCAGTAAATTAAGTTATACTTATGACGGAAAGAAATTTACAAGAAAAGCAGTAATTGATCAACAAAAATTGGCAGCAAAAGCAAAAGATACAGTTGCAGATATGACAAAAATGATGTTTGCTTCTTCTAGCTATATTGTAAAATATCATTTTCCAAAAAAGATTAGGAAAGTCTCTAATCCAAGTGCTTTGTTTAGCGACGATCGAAAATCAATTACAATTCAATACTCTTTTACGGATTATATGGAGAATCCCGACAAACTGAACTTTGATGTTGAGTTTGAAAAATAATTAAAATGAACAAAAAAATCCAACTTCAGGATCTGGGCAAGAAAGACTATAAAACGACTTGGGAATATCAGGAAGAACTTTTCAAAGACGTAGTCGATTTAAAAATCAAAAACAGAAGAGAAGAATTAGATCTGTCAACACCAAATTATTTACTTTTTGTTGAGCATCCTCATGTTTATACTTTAGGAAAAAGCGGTGATCTCGAGAATCTATTATTAAATGAAAAACAGTTAGAAGCCAAAGGCGCTACTTTTTATAAAATCAATCGTGGTGGCGATATTACGTATCATGGACCTGGACAGATTGTAGGTTATCCGATTCTTGATTTAGAAAATTTCTTTACCGATATTCATAAATACCTTCGTTTGCTAGAAGAATCAATTATTTTGACTTTGGCAGAATATGGTTTAGAATCGGGTAGAAGTGAAGGGGAAACTGGTGTTTGGCTTGGTGCAGGAACTCCGTTTGCCCGTAAGATTTGTGCAATGGGTGTTCGCGCTTCACGTTGGGTTACGATGCACGGTTTTGCGCTAAATGCAAATGTCGATTTGGGTTATTTTGATAATATTATTCCATGTGGCATTCGCGGAAAAGGAGTTACTTCTTTAAACGTAGAACTTGGTGTAGAGAAAGTAGATGAAGAAGAGGTGAAATCTAAAATTATCAAACATTTAACTGAGCTGTTCGAAGCTGAATTTGTTTAAAAACTGCTAATAATATTAAAACCCGTTTCAGACATTCTGTTTGAAACGGGTTTTTATTTTGAGGGATAAATTAGACTGTATTTGTGCATAATCATAGAGGTCTTGAATCAGGATTTGAAGCTTATTTTTTAAATAGAAACCGTTTTTTTCTTAAATTTATATTCAAAAAACTGAAAAACCATTTCTCAAAAGCTAAGATTTTGAAGGGATGGCAAATTCTAGACTTCTTGTAATTCTCTTAGCTATTTATGCTAAATTTGGTTTTATGCTATTAAATTTAAATTTCATTTTATTCCTGATTGCTTATGAGAAAAATCTACTTATTCTGTTTACTTTTTGCGCTTAATGGTCTTTTTGCCCAAAAGAAAGATAAACTATATCCAATCGCAGTTTACGAAAAGGTGTGGCAGGAAAAAAACAGCGATACCAGATTAAAGATGATTAAATCGATTTGGTTAGAAGATAGTACTTTTGAAGATCCTTCGGCCTCTATAAAAGGAATCGCAGCGTTTAATAATGTTATCAATGAATTTTACAAGAAAAATCCAGATGCGGTATTAACATCGGGACCCAAAATTGTAAAAGACAATTATGTAACCTGGGAATGGAAAGTTCTCGATTCTAAAAACAATCTTACAATGGCCGGGCGTGACTTTGCACGTTTAAATGGTAAAGGTCAGGTAAGTAAAATTATTGGTTTTTGGGATAAAGGAGCGACTTTGTCTGAAGCTGATATTTTAAAAAATCTAGAAGCTGATAATTTAAAAGTTGTAGCAAAATATTACGAAAGTCTTTTTAAAACAAGAGATTTTGATGCATTGGCTACTGTTGTGGCAGACGGTGCGGTTTACAATCAGGCTATTGGTTTACCCTATGGAGGAACATATACAGGTTTTAGTGAATGGACAAAAATGTTTGCCAAATCGACAGAATTTTTTGATTTGCAGATAGAAAAAGAACCGACTTATTTTAGTGATGAGTCTAAAAATGAAGTAATTATTTATTTTACAATAAGCTGTAAATCTAAAAAATCAGGCAAAACGATGTCTGTTCCGATTTCAGAACATTTCGACTTAAGGGATGGTAAAATTACTTCTGTAAGACCTTTTTACTATGACACAAAAACATTTGCCGAGTTTTTAAAAAGCAAAAAGTAATAAAAAACGACCTAGAAATAGGTCGTTTTTTATTAAAACAAATCGAGTTCTAATTGCTCAGGCAAAAGCCTAAAACTCATTCTATGATATTTTGTAGTTCCAAATTCTTTAATTGCCTCACGATGTTCTTTGGTAGGATATCCTTTATTTTTTTTCCAGTTGTACATCGGAAATTCTTCATGAATTTGGTCCATATATTCGTCACGATATGTTTTTGCCAAAACAGATGCAGCAGCAATGCTTAGGTACTTTCCATCTCCCTTTATAATACTTTGATTAGGAATCGATTTTAGAAGCGCAATTTCATCTTGAGTAAACTGTTTCCCAAAAGTATTTTTAAGCCCTAGTTTAGCGTTTAAAGAGCGATTTCCGTCAACAATAATATATTCAGGAACATGTTTTAATTTTAAAATACATTCTTGCATTCCTTTCATTGATGCATTTAGAATGTTTATTTCGTCTATCTCATCCGGGAATAAATGTGTAACGGCAAAACAAACGGCCTCCTCTTCGATAATAGGTCTTAAAAGTGCTCTAGTTTTCTCAGACAATTGCTTACTGTCATTTAGAATTTTATTTTCAAAATGTTCGGGTAAAATTATAGCAGCAGCAGTAACTGGTCCAGCCAAACATCCTCTGCCGGCTTCATCAGTTCCAGTTTCTAAAACAAATCCTGAGAAATTTTTTTCGAGCATTTTTTAGATTTTTTAAAAAGCAAATATGGTGCTTTTTTTCCTAAAAATCATTAATGGACTCAAATCACAACCTATGAAAATTTGTGTCTTTTGGAATGGTTATATGGCAAGTTAAAATTGATCAAATTCGGTGATTTTTTAAATTGACTAAAAAGCGGTAGTCTTTAATAAAAACAGGAGAAAACGCTTGAGTTTTATGATTTTTTTTGCAAAGTATATAATTATGAATTTTTAGAAAATTGATTTTAAAAGAGTTTGGCGAAACTTGGAGGAATTGATTTACAATTTATTACAAATCGATAAGTAAGTATAGAGTGAAAATTTGTCAAATAAAACATTTTCAATGCAGAATGTTTTATTTATTTGATAAATATGTAAGGTATTACTTATTTGATTTTTGTTTTTTTTTGTCTTTTTATTGAGGTTATTCCTGCTTTAAATGTTAAATAAATGTTAATATGTTCATTGATAAAATTACAGTATTTTATGAATAAAATTGTGTATAGTGTTAGTTTTGTGATAATTAAATGTTTTTGAATAATCAGATGTTAAAAAAATATTAAAAAATAGTTATGTGTTAACCGAAAATCGGGTTGTTGCTTTAAGAAAATATTAAGATGTTTGCGACTTACTAATTCAAAATTTTTAAAAATGAAACTAAAGTTAAATGGATTCTTAGTGCTTCTGGTGGCGCTGATTACGCAACTAACCTTTGCGCAAGAAAGAACTGTTTCGGGTGTGGTTTCCGATAATGCAGGATTGCCTCTTCCGGGTGTGAGTGTATTAGTTAAAGGAACTAAAAGCGGAACGCAAACAGATTTTGATGGAAAATTCTCTATCAAAGCATCGTCAAGCGAAGTCTTGATTTTTACTTACATTGGAATGAAAACGCAAGAAGTTGCAGCTAGTTCTACATCTTTAAGTGTAAAATTAACTAGCAATACTACAGAGTTAGAAAGTGTTGTGGTTACAGCCCTTGGTATTAAGAGAGAGAAAAAAGCTCTTGGATATACTACTCAGGAAATAAAAGGAGAAGATTTAGTTGGTGGTACTACAGGTGCTAACTTTATTAATGATCTTTCTGGTAAATCTGCTGGGGTGCAAATTAGAAGAAACACCAACTTTGGAGGATCTACAAACGCAGTTTCAAGAGGTGTTAAAAACCTTACAGGAAATAACCAAATGCTTATTGTAATTGATGGTATGCCTGTTAATAACTCGAATATAAATTCAAGTAATGGAGCACAGACTTCTGGAGCACGTAATACTTATGATTATGGTAATGCGGGTATGGATATTAACCCTGATGATATTGAAACATTAAATATATTGAAAGGTGCTGCAGCATCTGCTTTATATGGGTTTCAAGCTGGTAACGGTGTAATTATGATTACTACTAAAAAAGGGAAAGCTCAGAAAGGTATGGGAGTTACTATATCAAGTGAGTTTGGGGTTGGTTCAGTTGATAAAAACACTTTCCCTGATTACCAAAGCAAATATGGACAAGGTTATGGACCAACTTATGATGCCGCAGGAAATCCAAAAGGTACTCCAGTTGGACCAACAGGTGCGTTTTTTGTTATAGATAAAAATGGTAACCAAGTGGTAAGTACTACAGATGATGCTTCTTACGGTGTTGCGTTTGATCCAAATCTTTCTGTTTATACTTGGGAATCTTATACTCCATATTCTTCAAAATTTGGACAAAAATCTCCTTGGGTAGCTGCTAAAAATGGACCAATTACATTTTTTCAAACAGCTCAAACCTTCAATAACTCAATCTCTTTTGAAGGTGGTTCAGATAAAAGCAACTTTGTTATCAATTACAACAATTATAAAGAGAATGGTATTTTGCCAAATAGTGAATTGAAGAAAAATAATGCAAGTATTAAATTCAATCAGAAAATGACAGATAAATTATCTGTAAGTGTTTTTGCAAATTATTTAGCTCAAACTACAACAGGTAGAAATGCTACTGGTTATGGTGGTGATAACGTAGCAGGTTTATTCCGTCAATGGTGGGGAACTAACGTAGATATTCAATCTCAGAAAGAAGTTTTCCAAAATTCTGGTGGACAAAATATTTCATGGAACATGGCAGATCCTGCTAATGGAAATACAAATCCTAAATATTGGGATAACCCGTATTTTACAAGATATAAAAATTACCAAACAGATGAAAGAAATCGTTTTATCGGTTATGGTCAGTTAGATTATAAATTTACAGATTGGTTAAACGCTACAGGAAAAATAAGTACAGATAGTTATTCTGAATTGCGTGAAGAGAGAAAAGCGGTAGGATCTTTGGCGGGTACATTTGGTATCAACCGTCTAGCTGTTGGTTCAGGATATCAAAAATATACAGGTATGTTTTCTGAGCAAAACTATCAGCTTACATTAAACTTCAATAAAAAACTTACTGAAGATTTCACATTGACAGGTTTGGTTGGGTACAATGCTTTAAGAACTAGACGTACATCTACATTGGCTTCTACAGATGGAGGATTAATTATTCCTGGAATCTATTCATTATCAAATTCAGTAAATCCTTCTCCATTCCCAATTGAGACTGAGGACAATACAGCTGTGAACAGTGTTTATGCTTCTGCTTCTCTAGGATTCAGAGATTTCCTTTATCTAGAAGGAACAGTACGTAATGATGCATTCTCGATGTTGCCACAAGATGATAACGATGTTAATACGTACTCAGTTTCTGGAAGTTACGTTTTCACAAAACATATTAATGCACCATGGTTAACTTTTGGTAAATTAAGAGCTAGTTATGCTGAGAATCCACAAGGAAGTATTGAGCCTTATGCATTGCAAGATGTATTTACTAAATTTAACCCATTTGGTTCAAACCAACTTTATTCAAGACCAAACACTGCAAATAACCCAGATTTACACCCTGTAAAAACTACATCTAAAGAACTTGGTTTAGAGATGCAATTCTTTGACAGAAGATTAGGTTTTGATGTAGCTGTTTATAAAAGTTTAAGTGCAGATCAAATTTTTGCGGTAGATTATTCTACTGCCACTGGTAACTCTTCTAGATTCATAAACGCAGGATCAGTAGAAAATAAAGGTGTTGAGGTAATATTCAATGCAACTCCTTTTAGAACAAAAGATTTTCAGTGGGATATTAACCTAAACTGGTCTAAAAATGAAAATACAGTTGTAGCTTTAACAGAAGGTGTGGATGTTTTAACAATTGGTACATTCCAAGGAGGTGTTAGTATTGTTGGTACAAAAGGGCATGCCTATGGAGATATCCTTGGGAAAGATTATATCTACAAAGATGGACAAAGAGTAACTAAAAATGGAGTGTATTTACAAACTCCAACCGCTACTAATGTAATTGGTAATGTTACTCCAGACTGGATTGGTGGTATCCGTAACAAATTTACTTATAAACAAGTTTCTCTAGGTTTCTTAATTGATATTCAAAAAGGAGGAGATATTTTCTCTCTTGACCAATATTATGGACAAAGCTCTGGATTATTTAGTTCTACAGCAGGAAACAATGAGCTTGGAAATCCTGTAAGAAATACATTGGCAAATGGTGGAGGTGTTATTTTACCAGGAGTAAATGAAGATGGAACTCCTAATACTACAAGAACACCAAGTCCTGAAGTAGCAGGAAGTATCTATGGTTACAATAATAATCCTCAAAAAGCATTTGTTTATGATGCAAGTTATGTAAAATTAAGAGAAGTAAGTATTACTTATAGCTTCCCTAAACAACTTATAGCTAAAGCAGGTTTAAATGATTTACGTCTTTCTTTAGTAGGATCTAACTTATGGATCATCAGTAAAAATCTTCCAGATGCAGATCCAGAAAGTGGTATAAGTTCAGGTAACTTATCATCAGGTTATTCAGGAGGTTCACTTCCGACAACAAGAAATATTGGTTGTAACCTAACATTAAAATTTTAAATCATGAAAAAAGTACTTTTATTAATGTCTGTGGTGGGTATGATGGTTTCGTGCAGCCAGGACATTACAGATATGAATGTTGATCCGAAAAAACCAACATCTACTAAAGCGGAATATTTGTTTACAAATGCAGAGAAAAAACTAGTCGATCAAATGGTTAGTACTAGTGTGAATAATAATGTTTTTAGATTATTTGCACAACAATGGACAGAAACCACTTATCCTGATGAAAGCCAGTACAACATTACAAACAGAAAAATTCCTGATACACACTTTTTGGTTCTGTACAGAGACGTTCTAGCTGATTTTCACGATTCAAGAGTTATGATTGCAGCAACAGCTACTGCGACTCCTGCTGACGAAGCAGTTAAGCAAAATAAATTGGCGCTTATTGATATTTTGGAAGCTTACGCTTACAGTGTATTGGTAGATACTTTTGGAAATGTTCCTTACACACAAGCAATTGATATTCAGAAATATCCTTTGCCAGCTTATGATGATGCAAAAACTATCTATCAGGATCTTATTAAAAGATTAACTGCAGATGTTGCAATCTTAAAAACAAATAGTGCAGCAGCTAACTTTGGTGCGGCAGATATTATCTATTCAGGTAATGCTGCAAGTACTGCAAAATGGGCAAAATTTGCTAATTCATTGATCATTAGAATGGCGGTTAATATGTCTGATATTGATCCGGCTTATGCAACTACTCAAGTTCAGGCAGCTCTTGCTTCTGGTGCTTTGGCTAATAATACTGATAATACAAAATTGACTTATTTAACTACATCAGGAAACCAAAATCCATTGTATGCTGATTTAGTAACTAGCCAGAGATTTGATTTTATTCCTGCGGAGCCTTTTGTTTCTGCTATGGACGCTATTGTTCCAGGTGGTGACCCAAGGATGCCTAAATATTTTACTAACCTAACTTCTCCAGCTCCAGTTATTCCTGCAGGAAGAACATTTGTTGGTGGAACTTATGGTGCAGGAAATGTTTATACATCTTACTCACAAATAACATCAACATTAAACAATCCAGTTTTCCCTGGAACTATCTTTGATTTTGCGGAGTTGAATTTCTTATTGGCAGAAGCTGCAGAGAAAAGCTTAATCCCAGGTGGTTCTGCTCAAGCAAAGGTATACTACGATGCTGGTATTAGAGCTTCTATGGCAGACTGGGGAGTAACTAATACTGCTGCTATTGATGCTTATATCGCGAGCCCAAAAGTAGATTATAACAATCCATTAAGTGGAGCAACGTATAAAGAAAAAATTGGTACTCAAGCATGGTTTGCTCTTTATAACAGAGGATACGAAGCATGGACATCTTACAGAAGATTGGATTTCCCAGTTTTAAAAGCGCCTCAAGCAGCTATAAACAAACTTATTTTCACAGTGCCTGTTAGATATACTTATCCAGGTGCAGAAGCAAGTATCAATAAAACAAATTATACTAAAGCAGCTTCTGATATTGGTGGAGATTTGTTAAATACTAAATTGTTCTGGGATAAATTCTAATCTTTAGAATATACCTGATATCAATGAAGTTGATGATTCAGAATAAATTATACCCAGTTTTGGGATAAGAAAAATAAATATTTTGATTTTTTTTTGAAAGCCCCGTATACTTTTGTATACGGGGTTTTCGTTTGCAAAAGACCGAAACGATTCTACTCCTATATTATATATTATGTTTTTTCGTTTATACGTTTTTATCTTACCTTTGCCTAGCAAATTTTGTCAAAATAAATTTATATAAAGCCATCAAATGAGAATATTCATTTTTCTATATCTATTAGTTGTTCCAACTTTATTGTTTTCGCAAGAAAAAAAAACTGCTCCAAAAAATAATTTAGATATGAATACGGAATATTCGAGTATTAATGATTCCGTAAAAAAGAAAAAGCAAAAAATAGCTACAATAGATCAGTATAAAATTGTGACCTTAGAACACGATACCATTTATGCTGATACTTCACTTACTATTAAAAGTGCTTACAGACAGAATCATCTAAGAAAAGATCTTTTCGGACTTCAGGAGTTTTCTAATATTGGACAGCCATTAAATACACTTCAATATAGTTTGAATAGCTTTTCGCCTTATCCTGAAATTGGTTTTAAAGGAAAGCACTCTATTTATATGCAGGCAGATCAAATTAGATATTACTCTGTTGCAACACCTTTTACAGAGTTGTTTTTTAATACAACAATAAAAAAAGGACAAAATGTAGATTCTTTTATCACATTAAATGCTTCTAAAAATCTTAATTTCTCTATTGCTTATAAAGGACTAAGATCGGAAGGGGATTATAATAACCAATTGGTTAGTGCTGGAAATTTAAGAATTACAACCAGTTATGCGACAACCGACAAGCGTTATGCGATAAACGCACATTTTACGAATCAGGATATAATGAATGAAGAAAATGGCGGTATTACAAACGATGCTGATTTTGAAGGTGATAATAAAGATTATAAAAATAGACAGCGATTACAGGTTTATTTGACTGATGCGGAATCCTTTTTAAAAGGAAGAAGATTGTTTTTTGATCACGCATTTAGAGTGAACCCAACCGATGGAAGCAATAATTTATACATAACGCATCAGTTTAACTACGAATATAAAGATTATGAATATAAGCAGCCAACTGTAATCTCAACCATAACTGCAAACGACGGATCTACCACACGTATACAGCGATTTGGAGACTCTTATGCAGCTAGTAATATTAACGATCAGACAAAATATGAAAGGCTGTATAATAAGGTAGGAGCAGCTTATGAGAATTCGCTTTTAGGGAAATTTATATTTTTTATAGACGATTACAGATCCAATTATAAATACAACCGAATCATTGTTGATGCTGCAGGAAATGCGGTTCCAGATAATTTGTTTTTACAGTTTAATAATTTCGGTGCTCAGTATGAATATCAGAAAAACAAATGGAATGGTCGATTTTTATATTCAAGATCAATAACCAATGAATCGCTTTCAGATTTAGATGCTAAGTTGCGATATGATATGAGCGAAAAAATCAAATTTGATTTTAGATACCGCAACATCAATAAACTGCCAAACAACAATTATAATTTGTACCAAAGTAGCTGGGTTTCTTACAATTGGTCTAATAATTTTAAAAACGAAAAAATTAATTCGTTAAGCGCAGAGATTACAACGCCTTGGTTAACAGGGCAGGTTCAGTATACGGTTTTAAATGATCATTTGTATTTTACGGATATGGCCACAACTGCAGAAAAAGCGGCGAGTGAGCAGATTGTTAAGCCAATGCAGTACGGTAACGCGATTAACTATCTAGAAATAAAAGCAAGCAGAGAGTTTAAATTTGGACCTTTTGCACTAGATAATACACTTTTGTATCAGAAAGTAGACCAGTCAGATTTAATTTTAAATGTGCCTGATTTTGTAACTAGAAATACATTCTATTATTCAAATCATTTCTTTAAAAAAGCATTGTTTATGCAAACAGGGCTTGTATTTAATTATATGACAAAATACTACGGAGATGATTATAACCCTGTAATTGCAGAATTTTTTATACAGCAGGAAAAGAAAATTGGAGGTTTTGCAACATTCGATTTCTTTGTAAATGCCAGAATACGTCAGACTCGTTTTTACTTAAAAGCGGAACATTTTAATGCTTTATTTTCACAAAGCAACTATTATGCAGCGCCTCATAATCCGTATCGTGATTTTGTGTTGCGTTTTGGTCTGGTTTGGAATTTCTTCCAATAAAACTGGCTTGTTTTTTATTTAGAACCACTTAATAAAACTTAAATAAAAATGGACTTTTCAAATAACATTTTAGAAACAATTGGTAATACGCCATTGGTAAAACTCAACAAAATTGTTGCTGAAATTGATGCGTTAGTATTGGCAAAAGTCGAAACCTTTAATCCTGGTAATTCTGTAAAAGACAGAATGGCGGTAAAAATGATTGAAGATGCAGAGGCAGATGGCCGACTTAAACCAGGAGGAACTATTATAGAAGGAACTTCTGGAAATACAGGAATGGGCCTTGCACTTGTTGCAATCGTAAAAGGATACAAATTAATTTGTGTAATCTCAGACAAACAGTCAAAAGAGAAAATGGATATCCTTCGCGCTGTTGGTGCAAAAGTTGTTGTTTGCCCTACAGATGTTGAACCTACAGATCCACGTTCTTATTATTCTGTTTCAAAACGTTTAGCAGAAGAAACACCAAATTCTTGGTATGTAAATCAGTACGATAACATGTCAAATTCGTTGGCGCATTACGAACAGACTGGACCTGAAATCTGGAAACAGACGGAAGGAAAAATTACACATTTTGTCGTAGGAGTTGGAACGGGAGGAACTATTTCTGGAGTTGGAAAATACTTGAAAGAGCAAAACCCAAATATCAAAATCTGGGGAATCGATACTTATGGTTCAGTTTTTAAAAAATACCATGAAACAGGAATCTTCGATGAGAACGAAATCT
The DNA here is from genome assembly GCF_027111275.1 of Flavobacterium luteolum. Lineage (NCBI taxonomy): Bacteria > Pseudomonadati > Bacteroidota > Flavobacteriia > Flavobacteriales > Flavobacteriaceae > Flavobacterium > Flavobacterium luteolum. Next base: position 3,191,714 of record NZ_CP114286.1, read on the forward strand.
ACTCTTATATTACTGAAGGTATCGGAGAAGATATTTTGCCAAAAAATGTTGATTTTTCTTTAATTGATGGTTTTACAAAAGTTACCGATAAAGATGCAGCTGTCTATACCAGAAAGATTGCCCTTGAAGAAGGTATTTTTGTTGGAAATTCGGCAGGAGCTTGTATAAAAGGCTTGTTACAGTTGAAAGAGCACTTTAAGCCAGAAGATGTTGTTGTGGTATTATTTCACGATTCTGGAAGTCGATATGTAGGTAAAATGTTCAACGATGACTGGATGCGCGAACGTGGATTTTTAGAAGAAAATATAACAAAAGCAGAAGACGTTATTAAAGATCATATCGATAAAGAACTAATTGTTGTACGTACAGAAGAATTGGTTTCTCATGCAATTGAGCGTATGCGTAAATATAAAATTTCGCAGATTCCGGTGGTAGATATCAATGGATTTGTGGGCTCTGTAGATGAAACTGATTTATTTAGAAGTTATGTTGCTGATAAAAACGTTGCCGAAAAACCAATTAAAGAGGTAATGGGGAAACCTTTCCCAATCGTAAAATTAGGAACGCCAATCGAAGAAGTTTCAAAACTTTTCAGCAAAGAAAATGATGCTGTTTTGGTCGATTTAGGAAACGGACACCATCACATTATTACTAAGTATGATATTATTGGCTCAATAAAATAAGCCTTTATAAATAATTATAATCCATAAATCTTATTGTAAAACAATTGGATTTATGGATTTGTCTTTTAAAAATAGAATATGAATTTTACTGCTATTGATTTTGAAACTGCAACGGGATATCATCCATGCTCAGTTGGTATTGTTACAGTCGAAAACGGAATTATAGTTGACGAGTATGTAACTTTAATTAAACCTCCTAATAATGTATATAATCCGTTTACAATTCGCGTTCACGGAATTTATCCTAAAGATACTGTTAATGCCAAATCGTTCTTTCAGATATATCCTGAGATAGAAAGAAGGCTTAAAAATAGAGTTGTGGTAGCGCATAATGAAAGCTTTGATCGTAATGTTTTAATGAAAACAATGCTGTTGCATGGTTTAAATTATGATGATTTGAATATCGCTTCAAAATGGGAATGCACGGTGAAGATTTACAAAGCAAAAGGTATAAAACCAACCAAATTAAGTGATTGCTGTCGAGAAATGGATATTCAGCTCAATCACCATGAAGCATTGTCAGATGCAAGAGCCTGTGCTAAATTGTATATGCTTCGTTAAAATAATTTTATTTTTCTTTGTAAGAATAATATTAAAATTTACTATTTTAGATTTTGTAATTCATTATAAAATCTAAAATGAAAGAAGACTTCCTTCATTATATATGGAGATTCAAGAAATTTGACAGCTTGAATTTAAAATCTGCTCAAGGTGAGCCAATTACTATTCTTAAAACTGGCGATTATTTAGAACTTGCTGGGCCAGACTTTTTTAATGCGAATATAGAAATCGGAAACCAAAAATGGGCGGGTAATGTAGAGATCCATTTAAAATCTTCAGATTGGTATTTGCATAACCATGAAAAAGACCCGGCTTATAAAAATGTCATTCTTCATGTAGTATGGGAGAATGATACAGCTATTTTTAGAGAGAATAATACTGAGATTCCTGTTTTGGTTCTTAAAGATTATATCTCAAAGGAAATAATAGAAAATTATAATGCATTGCTTTCTCCAAAAACATGGATTTCCTGTGAAAGGCAATTGAGAGAAATTGATGGATTTGTTTTTAAAAATTGGCAGGAAAGACTGTTTTTTGAGCGTTTGGAGCGCAAATCTACGTTTATTTATCAATTATTGGAAGAAACCAATCAGGATTGGGAAGCAGTCTTATTTTGCCTTCTAGCAAGGAATTTCGGTTTAAATACCAATGGCAATTCCTTTCTGCAGATTTCAAAAGCAATTCCGTTTTCAGTAATAAGAAAAGAAAGTTTTGAAGCCGAAAATCTAGAAGCGCTGCTTTTTGGAACTTCAGGATTGTTAGAAGCAGAGAAAGAGGATGTTTATTATAAAGATTTACAATTTCGCTATTTCTATTTACGGCATAAATATCAAATAGAAAAGACTTATACAGATCCTCTTCAGTTTTTTAAGCTCCGTCCAGATAATTTTCCAACAATAAGGCTTTCTCAATTAGCATCTTTATATTATAAACATCAAAATCTGTTTTCAAAAATAATTGATTTAAAATCTGTTGAAGAAGTATATCATCTATTGAGTGTTTCTGCAAGTTCTTATTGGCAGAATCATTATCAGTTTGACAAAGAAAGTCCAAAGAAATCCAAAATGCTTTCAAAATCATTTGTAGATTTATTGATTATCAATACTATAATTCCGCTTCAATTTGCTTATTCCAATATTAGAGGAGAATTAATAATCGAAGATTTGATTGATTTTATGAATGAAATGGCTTCTGAGAAAAATGCTATTATTGATAAGTTTAATTCGTTTGGAATAAAGCCTCAATCAGCATTTGAAAGTCAGGGATTGCTAGAGCTTAAAAATGAATATTGTGATCATAAGGCATGTCTTAAGTGTGCCATCGGATTAGAGTTGCTTAAAAATAATTAGATAATTTGTACCTTTGTAATCCTGAGCAATCGGGAATCTAAAAATCTAAAGACTTAAATCTAAAATATAGAGATGTCAGCAATTTTAAAACTTAAATTTTTTTTTGAAAAATATGGTTTCCATGTTTCTTCAAGACTAGCAGATAAACTCGGAATGCGTGTTACAAGTGTTCGTTTGTTTTTCATATATATATCGTTTGTTACCGCTGGTTTAGGATTTGGAGTCTACTTGACTCTCGCTTTCTGGATTCGCCTAAAAGATTTAATTCGATCAAAAAGAACATCAGTATTTGATTTATAAAAAAAGCTCCAAATTTTAATTTGGAGCTTTTTTTATAAAGTTGTATTTATTATTCTTCAGAAGGATTGTTAAGTTTAGATCTTTTCTTGCTGTATCCAAAGTATACAATTATACCAATAATAAGCCATCCAAAAGATAATAACTGTGCATCTTTGCTTAAATTAAAAATTAAATAAGAATTGATTGCAATTCCTAATACCGCAATAACTGGTAAAGCAGGAACTTTAAATGTTCTGGTTAATCCTGGTTGTTTTACTCTTAAAATCCACACGGCAATACAAACCATTGTAAAGGCAAACAAAGTACCAAAACTTGTCATGTCAGCCAATTTGTTGATTGGTGTAAAAGCGGCAACAGTTGCGATAATAATTCCAAGAATCATTAAGTTTGTTTTTGGAGTTCCAGAAATAGGGTTTACTTTAGAGAACACAGATGGAATTAACCCGTCTTTAGACATTCCAAGAAAAATTCTAGATTGTCCCATAATCATTACCATTAATACTGAAACCAAACCAATAGTTGCGGCAACAGTAATAATAGAGCCAGCCCAGCCTTGTCCTGCAATATCAAATGCATAAGCAACAGGAGCTTTGATAGCTTCAGGATATTTTCCTAGTGGATTAAAGTCTTGGTAATTCATCATTCCAGTTAATACTAAAGAAACAAGAATATATAAAGTAGTACAAATTAATAAAGAAGCAATAATTGCAAAAGGAACATCTTTTTTAGGATTAATAGCTTCACCTGCTTGTGTAGAAACGGCATCGAAACCAACATAAGCAAAGAAAATAGCAGCAGCTCCAGAAATAATTCCTCCAATTCCGTAAGCATTGTGAGTAGTTTCTTTTTCAATGATCTGAGTTGCTTCAGGAATAAACGGACTCCAGTTTGCTGTATTAATAAAGAAAAGACCAGCAATAATTACAAAGATTACTGCAGATACTTTAAGAATAACAATCGCGTTATTTGCTTTAGCAGCGCTTTTCGTTCCTTTAATAAGCAGTGAAATAACTAAAAGAACGATCAAGAAAGCTGGAAGATTCATAGAAAAACCTTCTCCTGTGTAGCTTGCAGGATCTGTAGTTAACCAATCAGGAAGGTGAATGTGAAATATTTTGAGCAATTTATTAAAATATCCGGACCAGGAAACCGCTACAGTCATCGATCCCATTGCATACTCGAGAATTAGTCCCCATCCGATTATCCAAGCAAAAACTTCTCCAATTGTACCGTAAGCATAGGCATAAGCAGATCCCTCGACAGGTAAAATAGAAGCAAATTCAGAATAGCAAAGAGCCGCAAAAACACAAGCAATACCTGCTATGATAAACGAAATAGCTAATGCTGGTCCTGCATGATAATAAGCCCCAGTACCTGTAAGTACAAAAATTCCCCCACCGATAATGGCACCAACACCAATGGCAGTAAGACTCCATTTTCCTAGGACTCTCTTTAAATCACTTTTTTTCATATCGGCCTCAAAGGCAGATATAGGTTTTACTCTCCAAATTGACATATTATTTTATTGGTTTATTTGTTATTAAGTGCCAAATGTATTGTTTTTTGCAAAAAATAAAAACAATTATCATCTTTTAAGTTATAAAATCTTTGATTTTTTTACAGTAGTCGTAAGAAACTTTCTCTAAGTATTGATATTCATTAAATTAATTGGTGTTTTATAAGAGATTCGATAATTTTTTAAAAACTACTTTTCTTACTTATTTTCTTGATAAATTTGAAAGATTTTTCTTAGTTTATTTTTTAAAGGCACTTTTTGCGATGAATTTTAAGTTTTTAAATAGTTATTTTCATTTTACAAAACAGCAACGGATAGGCATTTTTATGCTCTTCATTATAATGATAGGTTTGCAGTTGTTTTATTTTTTATCTGATTTTAATATTTCTGAAACTAAAAGCAATGAAAAAGAAAAATGGCTTGCTTTACAATCAGAGATTGATCAGGAGAAATTAACGAATAATAATGTGAAGCCAATTAATTATCTTATTAATCCTAATTTTATTTCTGATTATAAAGGATACAAACTCGGAATGTCGGTTGAAGAAATTGATCGCCTAATGGCTTTTCGTAAAGAAAATAAATATGTAAACTCAGCAGAGGAATTTCAGAAAGTTACAGGGGTTTCAGATTCATTGCTAAATAAAATTTCTCCTCTATTTAAATTTCCAGATTGGGTACAGCATCCAAATAATTTCAAAAAAGAGAAACGGGAATTTGTTGAAAGAACCTTTCCAAAGAAAGAAAAGCTTGAAATATTGGATATTAATCTGGCAACACAAGAAGATTTGATGAAAATCTACGGAATAGGAGAAGGGTTGTCGTCTAGAATCTTAAAGCAGAAAGAAATCATAGGGGCTTTTGTGTCAATGGAGCAGATGAAAGAGATTTGGGGACTTTCGCCAGAAGTTATAAATGAATTAAACAGTCATTTTAAAGCTGTGATTCCTTCGACCTTGAAGAAAATAAACGTAAATGAGGCGTCATTAAAGGAGCTGGCTCAGTTTTCATACTTTAGGTATGGTCTTGCAAAACAAATAGTGACTTACCGAAGTATGAATGGGGATTTTAAAAATATTGAGGATTTAGCAAAAATTAAAGATTTTCCTGTTGAAAAAGCAAAAATAATTAGTTTATATTTGGAGTTCTAAAAAAGAAACTAACTCATGAACTTTGATTACAACGAAACACAACTAATGATTACACAGTCTATAAAAGACTTTGCAGAAAAGAATATTAGACCTTATATAATGGAATGGGATGAAGCGCAAATTTTTCCAATTAAGTTATTTAAACAACTTGGCGAGATGGGCTTCATGGGAGTTTTGGTTCCAGAGGAATATGGCGGTTCGGGTTTAGGTTATCATGAATATGTTACAATAATCGAAGAAATTTCTAAAGTGGATCCGTCAATAGGATTGTCGGTTGCGGCGCATAACTCTTTATGCACCAATCATATCTTAACTTTTGGAAATGAAGAACAAAAGAAAAAATGGCTTCCGAAACTGGCTACAGCCGAACATATAGGAGCGTGGGGTCTAACCGAACACAATACAGGTTCTGATGCAGGAGGAATGAATACAACTGCGGTTAAAGATGGTGATCATTGGATTGTAAATGGAGCAAAAAACTTTATTACGCATGGTATATCTGGAGATATCGCTGTTGTAATAGTTCGTACTGGTGAAAAAGGTGATTCTAAAGGAATGACAGCTTTTGTATTTGAAAAAGGTATGAAAGGGTTTTCGTCTGGTAAGAAAGAAAATAAATTAGGAATGAGAGCAAGTGAAACTGCTGAGTTGGTTTTTGATAATTGCCGTGTTCCAGATGAAAATAGATTAGGAGAAGTAGGAGAGGGTTTTGTTCAGGCTATGAAAATTCTTGATGGAGGAAGAATCTCTATTGGAGCCCTGTCTTTAGGAATCGCAAAAGGAGCCTATGAAGCAGCGTTGCAATATTCAAAAGAAAGATATCAGTTTGGACAGCCTATTAGTAATTTTCAGGGTATCTCTTTTAAATTGGCTGATATGGCAACAGAGATTGAGGCTTCGGAATTATTGCTTCATAAAGCTGCGTTTTTAAAACAACAGCATAAACAAGTAACAACAGCTGGTGCAATGGCTAAAATGTATGCTTCTGAAGCATGTGTTAAAATTGCAAATGATGCGGTTCAGATTCATGGAGGTTATGGTTACACCAAAGATTTTCCGGTAGAAAAGTTCTACAGAGACTCTAAATTATGTACTATAGGAGAAGGAACAACTGAAATTCAAAAATTGGTTATTTCAAGGAATCTGTTGAAATAACAGCGTTTAAAAGGTAAATGCAGTGCATGAGGAATGATTTTTTCTGGTTTTAAGCCGTAAATGAAAAATAATTCAAAATTTATAACTCATAATTAATAATTAATACATACATTTGCAGCCTTAACGAGAGGAGGTGTCTATATTATGTTAATTATACCAATTAAAGACGGAGAAAATATCGATAGAGCATTAAAGCGCTATAAAAGAAAATTTGATAAAACAGGAACTGTTCGTCAATTAAGAGCACGTACTGCTTTTATTAAGCCTTCTGTTATCAAAAGAGCTCAAATCCAAAAAGCGGCTTACATTCAAGGCTTGAAAGATAGTTTAGAGAGTTAATATCAGCTTTTAGAAAATAATTACCGTTAGTGGTCAAAATGTTTTAATTTTGATGCTAACGGTTTTTTTATGCTTAATTTTTAGATTTTATGAAAACGAATAAAGAGGCTTTTTCGGATTATCTTTTGCTGGAAAAAAAATATTCTTCACATACGGTTGGGGCTTACTTAAATGATATAATGTCTTTTGAGTCTTTTGTGAAGGAGTCTTTTGATCAGGAAAGTGTTGATTTGGTAAATTATAGTCAGGTGAGAAGCTGGATTGTTTTTTTAGTTGATCAGGATATTTCAAATGTTTCTATTAATAGAAAAATGGCTTCTTTGAAAGCTTTTTATAAGTTTCTTTTAAAATCAAAACAAATAGAGGTTAGTCCTATGTTGAAGCATAAATCATTGAAAACTCCAAAAGTGATCCAGGTTCCTTTTTCGGAAAAAGAGCTTAAAGATCTGCTTGAGGTGATAGATGTTCCTGTTGGTTTTGAAGAGATTCGGGACAGGCTTATTGTGGAGATGTTTTATGTTACGGGAATGCGTCGTGCGGAATTAATTCATTTGATGATTAAAAATGTTGATCGTTCAAGTAATACAATTAAGGTTTTAGGGAAAAGAAATAAGGAGCGCATTATTCCGATTTTGCCGATTATTGCTGATCAAATTGATTTCTATATAAAGGAAAGGAGTGATTTGGAGAGGTTGGTAGATTTGGATTATTTTTTTGTTTCGAAAAAAGGGTTAAAATTGAGCGAATCTTTTGTTTATCGTTTAATAAATTCATACTTTAGTAGGGTCTCAGAAAAGGTGAAAAAAAGTCCGCATGTGCTTCGTCATACCTTTGCAACTCACCTCTTGAATAATGGGGCAGATTTGAATTCAGTTAAAGAATTGCTAGGGCATTCTAGTTTGGCGTCGACACAAGTTTATACTCATAATAGTCTTGCGGAGCTTAAAAAAGTATATAAGGGGGCGCATCCAAGGAGTAAATAGCGGTTCTAAATGTTAATCCTAAAATTTTTATTATGAAGGTAGATGTTCATGCAGTTAATTTTACTGTCGACAGAAAATTGGTCGATTTTATTCAGGAAAGAATGGGTAAGCTAGAGAAATACTACGATCGAGTGGTTTCATCAGATGTTTTTTTAAAAGTAGAAAGAACTAGTGATAAAGAAAATAAGATGGTGGAGATAAAGATTAATGTTCCTGGTGATGATTTTTTGGTAAAAAAACAGTGTAAAACATTTGAGGAGGCTGTTGAGCTTTCTGCAGAGTCGTTAGAACGTTTGCTTGTAAAAAGGAAGGAAAAAATAAGAGCACATATTTAATTGAAATTTTTTTGAAAAAATGTTTTGATTAAAAGATAAAATAGCTACATTTGCAGTCCGTTAGAAATAGCGGACTTTTTTAATGCATTCGCCGATGTAGCTCAGCTGGCTAGAGCAGCTGATTTGTAATCAGCAGGTCGTGGGTTCGAGTCCCTCTATCGGCTCAGAAAATTTCAAATGCGATTTGAAATTTGGTTCTTTAAAATGATGGAATTTTAAAATTAGGGGAGATACTCAAGCGGCCAACGAGGGCAGACTGTAAATCTGCTGTGTGAACTTCGCAGGTTCGAATCCTGCTCTCCCCACAACAAAAAAGAGGTTAAGATTTTGGGTCTTGGATTTTAGATTGTTGAAAATCTGAGGTTTGGATTCGGAAATCTCAAATCAGAACTCTCTGCCGGTGTAGCTCAGGGGTAGAGTGCTTCCTTGGTAAGGAAGAGGTCTCGGGTTCAAATCCCGACATTGGCTCAAGTAAGTAGGAAATTGAAAATTAATATATAACTAAGATTAAAAATTAAGTAAAATGGCAAAGGAGAATTTTAATCGTTCCAAACCGCACTTAAACATAGGTACAATTGGACACGTAGATCACGGAAAAACTACATTAACTGCTGCAATTACAAAAGTATTGTCAGATGCTGGTTACTGTCAAGCAAAATCGTTTGATCAAATCGATAACGCTCCAGAGGAGAAAGAAAGAGGTATTACTATTAATACATCACACGTAGAGTACGAAACTGCTAACCGTCACTACGCTCACGTTGACTGTCCAGGTCACGCGGATTACGTAAAGAACATGGTTACTGGTGCTGCTCAAATGGACGGAGCTATCTTAGTAGTTGCTGCTACAGATGGTCCAATGCCACAAACTCGTGAGCACATCCTTTTAGGTCGTCAGGTTGGTATTCCAAGAATCGTTGTTTTCATGAACAAAGTGGATATGGTTGATGATGCTGAGTTATTAGAGCTTGTTGAAATGGAAATTAGAGATTTATTATCTTTCTACGAATATGATGGAGATAATGGTCCTGTAGTTCAAGGTTCTGCTTTAGGAGGATTAAACAATGATCCAAACTGGGTACCTAAAATTATCGAATTAATGGAAGCTGTTGACAACTGGATCGAAGAGCCAGTACGTGACGTTGCTAAACCATTCTTGATGCCAGTTGAGGACGTATTTACAATTACAGGTCGTGGAACTGTTGCTACAGGTCGTATCGAAACTGGAGTTGCTAACACTGGAGATCCTGTTGAAATCATTGGTATGGGAGCTGAAAAATTAACTTCTACTATTACAGGAGTTGAGATGTTCCGTAAAATCCTTGATAGAGGTGAAGCTGGAGATAACGTAGGTTTATTGTTAAGAGGTATTGATAAAGCTGATATCAAAAGAGGTATGGTTATTATTAAGCCAGGTTCAGTAAAACCACACGCTAAATTCAAAGCTGAGGTTTATATCTTGAAAAAAGAAGAAGGTGGACGTCACACTCCATTCCACAATAACTACCGTCCACAGTTCTACGTACGTACAACTGACGTAACAGGAGTTATTACTTTACCAGCAGGTGTAGAGATGGTAATGCCAGGTGATAACTTAACTATTGAAGTTGCTTTATTAAGTCCAATCGCTATGAACGTAGGTTTACGTTTCGCTATCCGTGAAGGTGGTAGAACAGTTGGTGCTGGTCAGGTTACTGAAATCGTAGAGTAATTCTATAAATAAATAAAAGCCAGTGAATTTCTTATTTGAAATCACTGGCTTTAATTACGGGCGTAGTTCAAGGGTAGAATAGCGGTCTCCAAAACCGTTGATGGGGGTTCGAATCCCTCCGCCCGTGCAATAAAAAATATATCAAATGACAAAAGTTACTAATTATTTATCAGAGGCTTTCGAAGAGTTAAAGTCAAATGTTACTTGGCCAGCTTGGGCTGAAGTTCAAAAATTGACAATTGTTGTGGCTGTATTTTCGATTTTATTCGCTTTGGCAACATGGGGAGTAGACGAATTTTTTGCAAAAGCTTTGGCTGGATTTTTTAACTGGTTAAAAGGATAATTTTTTTGTGATGGCAGATAATAATGTGAAAAAATGGTACGTAGTTAGAGCGGTTAGTGGTCAAGAAAATAAAGTGAAAGCTTATATCGAGACTGAGATTGCGAGATTAGGTATGGAGGATTATGTTTCTCAGGTTTTAGTTCCTACTGAAAAAGTAGTTACTGTAAAAGATGGGAAAAAATCATCTAAGGATAAAGTTTACTTTCCTGGATATGTTATGATTGAAGCTAACTTAGTTGGTGAAATCCCTCATATTATTAAGTCAATTACTAGTGTTATTGGATTTTTGGGAGAAACTAAGGGTGGAGAACCTGTTCCTTTAAGACTTTCTGAAGTAAACCGTATGTTAGGTAAGGTAGATGAGTTAGCTGTAAATACTGATACTCGTTCTATTCCATTTAGTGTTGGGGAAACGGTTAAGGTTATTGATGGACCTTTCAATGGATTTAATGGATCTGTTGAGAAAATCAATGAAGAAAAGCGTAAGCTTGAGGTAATGGTTAAGATTTTCGGAAGAAAAACTCCATTAGAATTAAGTTTTATGCAAGTAGAAAAAGTATAATTTTTTGTTACACTATAATAAACCATTGTAATCGCTTCCATTGATTACAGTGTTAAATTTTTTAAAAATGGCTAAAGAAATTAGTAAGGTAGTTAAACTACAAGTTAAGGGAGGTGCTGCGAACCCGTCGCCACCGGTTGGACCTGCTTTAGGAGCTGCTGGGGTTAATATCATGGAGTTTTGTAAGCAATTTAATGCTAGAACTCAAGATAAACCTGGCAAAATTTGTCCAGTGCAAATCACTGTGTACAAAGACAAATCATTTGATTTTGTTGTTAAGACTCCTCCAGCAGCAGTTCAGTTAATGGAAGCTGCAAAGCTAAAATCTGGTTCTGGTGAGCCTAATCGTAAAAAAGTAGCTAGCGTTACTTGGGAACAAATTAGAACTATTGCTGAAGACAAAATGCCAGACTTAAATGCTTTCACAATTGAGAAAGCTATGAGTATGGTTGCTGGAACAGCTAGATCTATGGGTATAACTGTATCAGGAGATGCTCCTTTTTAATTAAGAAAAAGAAATGGCAAAATTAACAAAAAAGCAAAAAGAGGCTGCTTCAAAAATTGAAAAGAACAAATTATACTCTTTAAAAGATGCTGCTGCATTAATTAAAGTTGTTGCTTCTGCAAAATTTGATGAGTCTGTTGATATCGCAGTTCGTTTGGGTGTTGATCCAAGAAAAGCGAATCAAATGGTAAGAGGTGTGGTAACTTTACCTCACGGAACAGGAAAAGACGTTAAAGTATTAGCGTTGGTTACTCCAGATAAAGAGGCTGAAGCAAGAGAGGCTGGAGCAGATCACGTTGGTCTTGATGATTACTTACAAAAAATTAAAGACGGTTGGACAGATGTTGATGTTATCATCACTATGCCTGCTGTAATGGGTAAATTAGGTCCATTAGGTCGTATTTTAGGGCCTAGAGGTTTAATGCCAAACCCTAAAACAGGTACTGTAACTATGGATGTTGCAAAAGCTGTTCAAGAGGTTAAAGCTGGTAAAATTGACTTTAAAGTTGATAAAACTGGTATTGTACACGCAGGAATCGGTAAAGTTTCTTTTGGAGCTGAGCAGATTGTTGACAACGCACACGAAATTATTCAAACATTAATAAAACTTAAACCAACTGCTGCTAAAGGTACATACATTAAAGGTATTCACCTTACAAGCACAATGAGTCCTGCTATCGCATTAGACCCAAAAGCAGTATAATTGGTAGTTAAAAATTTTTAGTATGACTAGAGAAGAAAAATCAATCGCGATTGAAAATTTAACTGCGCAGTTAGCTGGTACAAATATCATTTATGTATCTGATATTTCTGGTTTAAACGCAGAGACAACTTCAAACTTACGTAGAGCTTGTTTTAAAGCAGGTATCAAATTAGAGGTTGTAAAGAACACTTTGCTTGCAAAAGCAATGGAAGCTTCTTCTAATGATTATGGTGATTTACCTACAGTTTTAAGTGGTAACAGTGCTATCTTTATTTCTGATGTTGCTAACGCGCCTGGAAAAATTATCAAAGATTTCCGTAAGAAATCTGATAAACCAGTTTTAAAAGGAGCTTACATCAACTCTGAAGTATATATTGGGGACAACCAATTAGATGCATTAGCTACAATTAAATCTAAAGAAGAGCTTATTGGAGAAATCATTGGATTATTACAATCTCCAGCTCAAAGAATTATTTCTGCTTTACAAAACAAATTCGCTGGAAGCGAAGAAGAAGGAGCAGAGTAATTATCGTAAGGGAGTTTGCTTCCTTACTGCTTAATTAGCGCACAATAATTAAATTATATTTTTTACACAAATCATTTTAAACGATAGAAAAAATGGCAGATTTGAAACAATTCGCAGAACAATTAGTTAACTTAACAGTTAAAGAAGTTAACGAATTAGCAACAATATTAAAAGATGAGTACGGAATCGAGCCTGCTGCTGCTGCTGTAGTAGTTGCTGCTGGTGGAGGAGACGGTGCTGCTGAAGAAGCACAAACTGAGTTTACAGTTGTATTGAAAGATGCAGGAGCTTCTAAATTAGCTGTTGTAAAATTAGTTAAAGAATTAACTGGTTTAGGTCTTAAAGAAGCTAAAGATGTAGTTGACGGTGCACCAAGCAACGTTAAAGAAGGTGTTTCTAAAGAAGAGGCTGAAGGTCTTAAAAAATCTTTAGAAGAGGCTGGAGCTACTGTTGAGCTTAAATAATTAAACTCAGTTTAAGAACTAGGTTTAGGTCTTGAGTTAACACTCAAAGGCCTAAACCATTTTTCGTATAATAAAATATATTAAGTTTTATTATCCCATAGTTTAAAATACGAAAAAGTTTTAGATCAATACGAAGAAAGAAAATCGGCTTATTTTATAGTTTATTTTTAAAGATGTATTGATTATAATAAGAAAGTATAGATTAAACAGTGTGTTTTTACACAAACAAAAATTACTTTTTTTTAATCAAAATTTTGTCCATTGATGATAACAAATCAGACTGAAAGATTGAATTTTGCCTCTACAAAAAATATCCCTGACTATCCAGATTTCTTAGATGTTCAGGTTAAATCTTTTAAAGATTTCTTTCAATTAGAAACGAAATCTGACGAAAGAGGCAACGAAGGGTTATACAACACCTTCATGGAAAACTTCCCAATTACAGATACAAGAAACAACTTTGTATTGGAATTCCTAGATTATTTTGTTGATCCTCCACGTTATACAATTCAAGAATGTATAGAGAGAGGTCTTACTTATAGTGTGCCTTTAAAAGCTAGGTTAAAACTATACTGTACAGATCCAGAACACGAAGATTTTGAAACAATTGTACAAGATGTTTATCTTGGAACAATACCTTACATGACTCCTAGTGGTACTTTTGTTATTAATGGTGCCGAGCGTGTTGTAGTATCTCAATTACACCGTTCTCCAGGGGTTTTCTTTGGACAGTCATTCCACGCAAATGGAACTAAACTTTATTCTGCAAGAGTAATTCCTTTTAAAGGATCTTGGATAGAATTTTCTACTGATATCAACAGCGTAATGTACGCATATATCGATAGAAAGAAAAAATTACCTGTAACAACTTTATTCCGTGCTATCGGTTTCGAAAGAGATAAGGATATCCTTGAAATTTTCGACTTAGCTGAAGAAATTAAGGTTTCTAAAACAGGTATTAAGAAATATATTGGAAGAAGACTTGCTGCGCGTGTATTGAACACCTGGCACGAGGATTTCGTAGATGAAGATACTGGAGAGGTAGTTTCTATCGAGCGTAACGAAATCATCCTTGATCGTGATACAATTATCGACAAAGATAATGTTGAAGAGATCATCGATTCTAACGTAAAATCTATTTTGTTACACAAAGAGGATAACAACCAAGCAGATTATGCTATTATCCACAACACGTTACAAAAAGATCCAACAAACTCTGAAAAAGAAGCTGTAGAGCACATTTACCGTCAGTTGCGTAACGCTGAACCGCCTGATGAGGAAACTGCTCGTGGTATTATAGATAAATTGTTCTTCTCTGATCAACGTTATAACTTAGGTGAAGTTGGTCGTTACAGAATGAACAAAAAATTAGATTTAGATATCCCTATGGATAAGCAAGTGCTTACTAAAGAGGATATTATTACAATCGTAAAATATTTGATCGAATTGATCAACTCTAAAGCAGAGATTGATGATATTGATCACTTATCAAACCGTCGTGTCAGAACAGTTGGAGAACAGTTGTCTCAACAATTCGGTGTTGGTTTAGCACGTATGGCTAGAACTATTCGTGAGAGAATGAACGTTAGAGATAACGAGGTGTTTACACCGATTGATTTGATTAATGCTAAAACATTATCATCAGTTATCAACTCTTTCTTTGGTACTAACCAGTTATCTCAATTTATGGACCAAACGAATCCATTAGCTGAGATTACACACAAAAGAAGACTTTCTGCACTTGGGCCAGGTGGACTTTCGAGAGAGAGAGCTGGTTTCGAGGTTCGTGACGTTCACTATACACACTATGGTCGTTTATGTCCGATTGAAACTCCTGAGGGACCAAACATTGGTTTGATTTCATCTCTTGGTGTTTATGCAAAAGTTAACGGAATGGGATTCATCGAAACTCCATACCGTAAAGTAACAAATGGTGTAGTTGATTTAGAAAGTACTCCGGTTTACTTAAGTGCTGAAGAAGAAGAAGGTAAAATGATTGCTCAAGCAAACATTGAAATGGATGCTACAGGTAAAATTACAGCAAGCAATGTTATTGCTCGTGAGGAAGGTGACTTCCCGGTTGTTGAGCCATCAGTTGTTCATTATACAGACGTTGCTCCTAACCAGATCGCTTCGATTTCTGCATCTTTGATTCCTTTCTTGGAGCATGATGATGCGAACCGTGCGTTGATGGGATCAAACATGATGCGTCAGGCAGTTCCTTTGATCCGTCCTGAAGCACCGATTGTAGGTACAGGTTTAGAGCGTCAGGTAGCTTCAGATTCAAGAGTATTGATCAATGCTGAAGGGCATGGTACTGTTGAATACGTAGATGCTAATATCATTACTATTAAATACGATCGTACAGAAGACGAGAGAATGGTAAGTTTTGATGCTGATGAGAAAACGTACAACTTAATTAAATTTAGAAAAACCAATCAAGGTACAAGTATCAACTTGAAACCAATCGTAAGAAGAGGTGACAGAGTTGTTCCTGGACAAGTATTGTCTGAAGGATATGCTACTCAAAATGGAGAATTAGCTTTAGGTAGAAACTTAAAAGTTGCGTTCATGCCATGGAAAGGGTACAACTTCGAGGATGCGATTGTAATTTCTGAGAAAGTAGTTCGTGATGATATTTTTACTTCTATCCACGTTGATGATTATTCATTAGAGGTTAGAGATACTAAGTTAGGAAACGAAGAGTTAACAAACGATATTCCTAACGTTTCTGAAGAAGCTACTAAAGATTTAGATGAAAACGGTATGATTAGAATTGGAGCAGAGGTTAAACCTGGCGACATTTTGATCGGAAAAATTACACCAAAAGGAGAATCAGATCCTACTCCAGAGGAGAAATTGCTTCGTGCAATCTTCGGAGATAAAGCAGGTGATGTAAAAGATGCTTCATTAAAAGCTTCTCCATCTTTACATGGTGTAGTTCTTGACAAAAAATTATTTGCAAGAGCCGTAAAAGATAAACGTAAACGTACTCAAGATAAAGATGCTTTAGGCGCTTTAGAAATGGAATTCGAAACTAAATTTGTTGAATTAAAAGACAGATTGGTTGAGAAATTATTCTTGATTGTTAACGGAAAAACATCTCAAGGTGTAATGAATGATTTGGGTGAAGAAGTTTTACCAAAAGGTAAAAAATATACTCAAAAAATGCTTTACGCAGTAGAAGATTTTGCTCACTTAAGCAAAGGTCAATGGGTTGCTGATGATGCTACTAATAAAATGGTTAATGATTTGATTCATAACTATAAAATTAAGCTGAACGACTTACAAGGAGCTTTAAGAAGAGAGAAATTCACTATTACAGTTGGAGATGAATTACCATCTGGAATCTTGAAATTGGCTAAAATCTATATCGCTAAAAAACGTAAGTTAAAAGTTGGTGATAAAATGGCGGGACGTCACGGTAACAAAGGTATTGTTGCAAGAATCGTTCGTCATGAGGATATGCCATTCTTAGAAGATGGAACACCAGTAGATATCGTATTGAATCCACTTGGGGTACCTTCACGTATGAACATTGGTCAGATTTATGAGACTGTTCTTGGATGGGCTGGTATGAACTTGGGTAGAAAATTTGCTACTCCAATTTTCGACGGTGCTTCTCTTGACGAGATCAACGCTTTGACTGATGAGGCTAACGTGCCACGTTTCGGACATACCTATCTTTATGATGGTGGAACTGGAGAGCGTTTTGCACAAAAAGCAACTGTGGGTGTAATTTACATGCTTAAATTAGGACACATGGTTGATGATAAGATGCACGCACGTTCTATCGGACCATACTCATTGATTACGCAACAGCCACTTGGAGGTAAGGCTCAATTTGGAGGTCAGCGTTTTGGAGAGATGGAGGTTTGGGCACTTGAGGCTTATGGAGCTTCTAGTACTTTACGTGAAATCTTAACTGTTAAGTCTGATGACGTTATTGGTAGAGCTAAAACTTACGAAGCTATCGTTAAGGGTGAAACTATGCCAGAACCAGGTTTACCAGAATCATTCAATGTATTAATGCACGAATTGAAAGGTCTAGGTTTAGATCTTCGTTTGGAAGAATAATAAAAAATGTAGAGACGTGATTAATCACGTCTCTACATTCATATTTATAATAAGTTTTTAAAGATTTATACCCGTAACCCGTTCCGATTTTTTATAACAATGCAAGGCATTTTATAACTAGCACTTCAAATAAGAATTTGAGGTTTAGAGAAGTAACCCGAGGTAGTAGCTGAATGATTAACTCTTATTTTTTTAAGAGTAGATTATAAATCTAAATTCAATTTTTTAATTGCAAATAAATCAATAGTAAAAACTATGATGAATAACAGAAACAATAATAAAGATAAGAATCCAGTAAAAAGATTTAACAAAATTTCTATTGGATTGGCTTCACCAGAATCTATCTTGAAAGAATCGAGAGGAGAGGTTTTAAAGCCAGAAACTATTAACTATAGAACTCACAAACCAGAGCGTGACGGACTTTTCTGCGAAAGAATCTTCGGACCAGTAAAAGATTTCGAATGTGCTTGTGGTAAGTATAAAAGAATTCGTTACAAAGGTATCATCTGTGACCGTTGTGGTGTTGAAGTTACTGAGAAAAAAGTACGTCGTGATAGAGTAGGACACATCAACCTTGTTGTGCCAATTGCTCATATCTGGTACTTCCGTTCTCTTCCAAACAAAATTGGTTATATCCTTGGTCTTCCATCTAAGAAATTAGATATGATCATTTACTACGAAAGATACGTGGTAATCCAAGCTGGTATTGCTAAAAATGCAGATGGAGAATCTTTACAAAGACTTGATTTCTTAACTGAAGAAGAATACTTAAACATTTTAGATACTCTTCCACAAGAAAACCAATATTTAGATGATTTAGATCCAAATAAATTTGTTGCCAAAATGGGAGCAGAGTGTATTATGGATTTATTAGCTCGTATTGACTTAGATGCTTTGTCTTATGAATTAAGACACAGCGCTAACAATGAGACTTCAAAACAAAGAAAAACTGAAGCTTTAAAAAGACTACAAGTTGTTGAATCTTTCCGTGAGTCTAACGAAAACCGCGAAAACCGTCCAGAATGGATGATCATGAAAGTGGTTCCAGTTATCCCACCAGAATTACGTCCGCTTGTGCCACTTGATGGAGGTCGTTTTGCAACTTCAGATTTGAACGACTTATACCGTCGTGTAATCATCCGTAACAACCGTTTGAAAAGATTAATGGAGATTAAAGCTCCTGAAGTTATCTTAAGAAACGAGAAACGTATGTTGCAAGAATCTGTAGATTCATTATTCGATAACACTCGTAAAGCTTCTGCTGTTAAAACAGAATCTAACAGACCATTAAAATCATTATCTGACTCATTAAAAGGTAAGCAAGGACGTTTCCGTCAAAACTTACTTGGTAAACGTGTGGATTATTCTGCTCGTTCGGTAATCGTCGTTGGTCCAGAGTTAAAATTATATGAGTGCGGATTGCCAAAAGATATGGCTTCTGAATTATACAAACCTTTCGTTATCCGTAAATTGATTGAAAGAGGTATTGTTAAAACAGTAAAATCTGCGAAGAAAATCATTGACAAAAAAGAGCCGGTAGTTTGGGATATTTTAGAAAACGTAATTAAAGGACACCCAGTATTACTGAACCGTGCTCCTACTTTGCACAGACTTGGTATTCAGGCTTTCCAGCCAAAATTAATTGAAGGAAAAGCGATCCAGTTACACCCATTAGTATGTACGGCATTCAACGCCGATTTCGATGGTGACCAGATGGCGGTTCACTTACCATTAGGACCAGAGGCTATTTTAGAGGCGCAATTATTAATGCTGGCTTCTCACAATATCTTGAACCCTGCAAATGGTGCTCCAATTACTGTACCTTCTCAGGACATGGTCTTGGGTCTATACTATATGACCAAAGAGCGTATTTCTACAGAAGATCACATTATTTTAGGTCAAGATTTGACTTTCTATTCTGCTGAAGAAGTAAACATTGCATTAAACGAAGGAAGATTAGAATTGAATGCTCGTGTGAAAATTAGAGCAAAAGATTTTAATGACGCTGGAGAATTAGTGTACAAAATTATTCAAACAACTGCAGGACGTGTATTATTTAACGAAGTAGTACCTGAAGCAGCTGGATATATCAATGACGTATTAACAAAGAAAAACCTTAGAGATATTATCGGACACATTTTAAGTGTGACTGATGTACCTACAACGGCAGCTTTCTTGGATAATATGAAAGATATGGGTTATAAATTCGCATTTAGAGGAGGTTTATCATTCTCTTTAGGTGATATTAGAATCCCAGAACAAAAAACGAAGTTAATTGCAGATGCTAGAGAGCAAGTTGAAGGTATCTCAACTAACTATAACATGGGTCTTATCACAAATAACGAGCGTTACAACCAAGTTATTGACGTATGGACTTCAGCAAATGCTCAGTTAACAGAATTAGCAATGAAAAATATTAGAGAAGACCAACAAGGTTTCAACTCTGTATATATGATGCTTGACTCTGGGGCGAGGGGTTCTAAGGAACAGATTCGTCAGTTAACTGGTATGCGTGGTTTGATGGCTAAGCCTAAAAAATCTACTGCTGGTGGTGGTGAGATTATTGAAAACCCGATTCTTTCTAACTTTAAGGAAGGTCTTTCGATCCTTGAGTACTTCATTTCTACTCACGGTGCTCGTAAAGGTCTTGCGGATACGGCTCTTAAAACGGCCGATGCTGGTTACTTGACAAGAAGACTTCATGACGTTTCTCAAGATGTTATTGTTAACATCGAAGATTGTGGAACTTTAAGAGGTGTTGAAGTTGCGGCATTGAAGAAAAATGAGGAAATCGTTGAATCTTTAGGAGAGAGAATTTTAGGACGTGTTGCATTACAAGACGTTATCAATCCTCTTACTAACGAAGTAATGGTTAAATCTGGAGAGCAAATTACTGAAGCAATTATGAGAACTATCGAAGCTTCTCCAATTGAAAAAGTAGAAGTTAGATCTCCATTAACTTGTGAAGCTTTAAAAGGTATTTGTGCTAAATGTTACGGTAGAAACTTAGCTACAGGTAAGATGACACAAAGAGGTGAAGCTGTCGGAGTTATTGCAGCTCAGTCTATTGGAGAGCCAGGTACACAGTTGACACTTCGTACGTTCCACGTTGGAGGGGTTGCTGGAGGTATCTCTGAAGAGTCTAGTATTGTTACAAGATTCGCAGGTAGACTTGAAATTGAAGATTTAAAAACAGTTAAAGGAGAAGACGGAGAAGGAAACTCTGTTGATATCGTAGTTTCACGTTCAACTGAATTGAAATTAGTTGACGAGAAAACTGGAATTGTTTTAAATACACATAACATTCCTTACGGTTCTAGTATCTTCGTTGGAGATGGAGAAACTGTAGCTAAAGGAACTGTAATCTGTAAATGGGATCCATATAACGGTGTAATTGTTTCTGAGTTTACTGGTAAGATTGCTTACGAAGATTTAGAGCAAGGACAATCGTTCATGGTTGAGATCGATGAGCAGACTGGTTTCCAGGAAAAAGTAATTTCTGAGGCTAGAAACAAAAAATTAATCCCAACTTTATTAGTTTATGGTAAAGAAGGTGAATTGATTCGTTCTTACAACTTACCAGTAGGTGCACACTTAATGGTTGAAAATGGCGAGAAAATTAAAGCAGGTAAAGTATTAGTAAAAATCCCACGTCGTTCTTCTAAAGCAGGCGATATCACGGGAGGTTTACCAAGAATTACTGAGCTTCTTGAGGCTCGTAACCCTTCAAACCCAGCAGTTGTATCTGAAATTGATGGAGTTGTATCTTTCGGTAAAATCAAAAGAGGTAACCGTGAGATCGTTATTGAGTCTAAATTTGGTGAGATTAAAAAGTATTTAGTTAAACTTTCTAGCCAAATCTTAGTACAAGAGAATGACTTCGTAAGAGCGGGAGTTCCATTGTCTGATGGTGCTATTACACCAGATGATATCTTGAGAATTCAAGGTCCAGCTGCTGTTCAACAGTACTTGGTAAATGAAATTCAAGAGGTTTACCGTTTACAAGGGGTAAAAATTAATGATAAGCACTTTGAGGTTGTAATTCGTCAAATGATGCGTAAAGTAAGAGTTGAGGATCCAGGAGATACTTTATTTTTAGAAGATCAATTAATTCATACTAAAGATTTTATTGTTCAAAACGATAAATTATATGGTATGAAAGTGGTAGAAGATGCTGGAGATTCTTCAGTATTAAAACCTGGTCAGATCATTACACCTCGTGAATTGCGTGATGAAAATTCATTATTGAAACGTACAGATAAAAATCTTGTTGTAGCAAGAGACGTAATTACTGCAACTGCAACGCCAGTTCTACAAGGTATTACAAGAGCTTCGTTACAAACTAAATCATTCATTTCTGCGGCTTCATTCCAGGAGACAACGAAAGTACTTAACGAAGCTGCAGTAGCTGGTAAAGTAGATGATCTAGAAGGATTAAAAGAAAATGTAATTGTTGGACACAGAATTCCTGCGGGAACTGGTATGAGAGAGTACGATAACACTATCGTAGGATCTAAAGATGATTACAATGAAATGATGGCTAATAAAGAAGAATACATTTATTAATTAGGAAACTATGAGTAATCCGAAACAACAACAAGAGCAAATTAATATTGAGTTGGATGAAACTATTGCAGAAGGAATTTATTCTAATCTTGCAATTATCAATCACTCATCATCAGAGTTTGTTTTAGATTTTGTAAGCATTATGCCAGGTATTCCTAAAGCCAAGGTAAAGTCAAGAATTGTCTTGACACCACAACATGCTAAAAGATTATTAAAAGCAATAGGTGAAAATATCCATAGATTTGAGGCAGCTCATGGCGAAATCAAAGAAACGGAACAAGCACCAATTCCGCTTAATTTTGGTCCAACTGGACAAGCATAAATTTTTAAAAGCCCCTTTTTTAAGGGGCTTTTTTTATGGCTTATGGGAAAAAGAGTATTTTATCGGATTTAATTTACTTTAGTCGGGTAATTTTCTTTTCAAGAAAGTATTTATTTAACTTGCTATAACCTAAAAAAGATTAAATTTTGAAATATAATGACTTAATAAGGTTGATTAATTCAAATTATAAAAAAGCGCTAATTTAAATATTAACGCTTTTTTTATGTTTAAAAATGAGGTCTTTATAATGAGCATTAATTTTTTTTTTTTGTTATCCCAACCTTTTTATAAAATCAATACTCTATATAAATAATAAGCTTCTCGAAAGTTTTTAACTTATATATAATAGAGTATGAAAAAGAAATTCACCTTAGAAATTGCAACTCCTTGTTCTGAAAATTTTGATAAAATGATTCCAAACTCACAGGGTTCATTCTGTAATTCATGTATGAAGAATGTTATCGATTTGAGTAAAAAGACAAATTCAGAAGTAGCTAAGTTTATTAATGAAAATAAGGATAAAAATATCTGCGCACGATTAAAAACGAAGCAGTTGGAAGAGGAATTTGTTTATAATGAAACTTCTAAAATCAATACTTTAAAGTATGCGACAATTGCTGCATCTGTTTTGTTGGCATCAAATCTTGCAGCACAAGAAAAAGAACCTATTAAAACAGAAATTAGCTGTTCGAAACCAAATGCATATAAAGTAGGTAAAGTAGCTTACAGTCAAACTCAAAATGAAGAAGTTTCAATAATAATTAAAGGAAAATTATTAGAGGCAAAAAGCAATAAACCTTTTGATAGAGAAACTTATTCTAATTTAATGATTGCTTTTAGTGGTTCTCAAAATCCTGCAAAAGTAAATTATAAAACAGGAGAGTTTTCTATAGAATCCAAGGTTCTAAAGAATAGTAAAACGTTAATGGTTACAATCACGGCTAATGATTATTACCTTTCAAAAGAGATATCCTTTGATGTGAAATCAATTAAAAATAATGTTTTAATGAAAAATATAATTGTTGGTTCAGAAGAACTTAACAGAATATATATTGCCGGCGGATTAGGAATTAATTATACGGAGTAATATTCAAATTTACATTGGGGGATGTAAATGAAAAAGGCTGTCTAAATAGAATTTGACAGCCCTTTTGTTTTTTTATCTAAAGAAAGTTTATTTAATCAAACTCAGATGTAAAATACAATTTGACAGTTGGATATTTGCTTTGTGTCATCTGAATAGTAAAATCAGAATCAGCTAAGAAAACCAATTGTCCGTATTTATCGTGAGCCAAGAATTTTTGCTTGATACGTTTAAATTCTTTGAATTCTTCATTTTTAGCATCATCAGGTTTTACCCAGCAAGCTTTATGTACAGGGAAGTTTTCGTATGTACATTTTGCACCATATTCGTGCTCCAAACGGTATTGAATTACCTCATACTGAAGTGCACCAACAGTTCCGATAACTTTACGGTTGTTCATTTCTAAAGTAAACAACTGAGCGACTCCTTCATCCATTAACTGGTCAACTCCTTTTTCCAATTGTTTCGCTTTCATTGGATCAGCATTATTGATGTATCTAAAGTGCTCTGGAGAGAAACTAGGAATACCTTTAAAGCTCATGATTTCGCCTTCAGTTAAAGTATCTCCAATTTTAAAGTTTCCTGTATCGTGCAAACCTACAATATCACCTGGGTAAGAAATATCAACGATTTCTTTTTTCTCAGCGAAAAAGGCATTAGGACTTGAGAATTTTAAATTTTTCTTTTGACGAACGTGGTAATATGGTTTGTTTCTTTCGAAAGTTCCAGAAACGATTTTGATAAATGCTAAACGGTCACGGTGTTTTGGATCCATATTAGCGTGGATTTTGAAAACAAATCCAGTCATCTTCTCTTCAGTAGGTTCAACTGTACGAGTTTCAGAATCTTTTGGTCGTGGAGATGGTGCAATTGTAATGAAACAATCTAACAACTCACGAACACCAAAATTATTCAAAGCAGAACCAAAGAATACGGGCTGAATTTTTCCATCTAAATAATCTTGACGTTCAAATTTTGGATAAACCTCATCAATCAATTCTAACTCTTCACGAAGTTTATTAGCTGCTTTTTCACCAACAATTTTATCTAATTCCGGATTGTTCTGTACATCAGAAAACGCAATTGTTTCTTCAATGTTTTTACGGCTGTCTCCGCTAAAAAGGTTAATGTTTTCTTCCCAAAGATTGTAAATTCCTTGGAAATCATAACCCATTCCGATAGGGAAACTTAGAGGCGTTACTTTTAAACCTAATTTTTGTTCTACTTCATCCATTAGATCGAAAGCATCCTTACCTTCACGATCTAATTTATTGATGAAAACAATCATCGGAATGTTACGCATTCTACAAACTGCAACCAATTTTTCAGTTTGTTCCTCAACCCCTTTTGCAACGTCAATTACAACAATTACACTATCAACAGCAGTTAAAGTTCTAAAAGTATCTTCGGCAAAATCCTTGTGTCCAGGAGTATCCAGGATATTGATTTTTTTATCTTTATAATTAAAAGCAAGTACAGAAGTAGAAACCGAGATACCTCTTTGGCGTTCGATTTCCATAAAGTCACTCGTTGCTCCTTTTTTAATTTTATTATTTTTTACCGCTCCAGCTTCCTGAATAGCACCTCCAAATAACAGTAATTTTTCCGTTAATGTAGTTTTACCAGCATCGGGATGCGAGATAATTCCAAATGTTCTTCTGCGTTGTATTTCTTTTAAAAAGCTCATATTTCGTATAAATAGGTTGCAAAAGTACTATTAAATACGGCTTTATAAAAATATTCACTTCTTAAATTTGGGAAGTCTTTATCATTAGGTAGCTTTTTAGAAAAAAATAAGGCTGTTTTTCAACAGTCTTAAATAGTCATTTTTAAAATTACTGATTAATTGACCAAATTGAACATCCTTTTGAGGGACATTGTATTTTTACGCATTTATCGGCTTGAGTTGTCGAGTACCAAGTTGGGTTTCAGGTGAAATCTTTAATTTGAGTATTTGCCAAGTTGGTCTGAATCCATCTTTCTTGCTAAACGTCTTAATTTCCAAATTATTTCTGATAATAGGATCATTCATTTTGTAGTAACAAGCAAAGCCAAATACTGAACTGTTGACTTAGTTAACCCAATCATTTAGAACGTTTACATTCGAATCCCATAATTAGTTTAGTTAAATAGTAAGTTTTGTAATTGATGAAATTTAGGTCTAAAAAGATGGATGTTATTGTTTTTTTTACTGTAAATTATTAATTACCTATCTAAAGTATTTTTTTTTTGATATAACTTTATTTTGCGAGAAGAATGTTTGTTGCAAAAACGTTGTAGTGTTGAGAACTTTTTTTTAGAGTGCTAATAATTAAGAGTTTATTTAGCGCTTAAATTTGAAAAATGAAACCAACCTAAAAATTTGTCTTTCATTAAATTAAGAAAATGAAAATGGCTCATTTTCTTTAAGTGTAAAGAACTATCCTATAATTTTTTGTTAATAGTATATCGGATAGTTGGATTATGTAATTGAATTGTTATTTTTGTTCGTTATAAGTTACGAAAGAACTATACTTTAATTATTTATGTTTAAGTTGAACATACATAATTTCAGAGGGATTATCTAAAACAGGCTTACATTCAAATAAAAATTAAAATAATGTTATTAAAAAAATTACAGCTAAAAACAATTGATTTCAAGTTTGCACTAACAATTTGTTTTTTTCTTTTTTTTACTCCAATTATCACAGCGCAAGAAATTATTCCTGATGTTGTAGCTCAAAAACCAGTTGAAGCTCCTTCTGGCGGAAAATTGAAAATCGATGGAATTATTGCGACAGTAGGAGATTATATTGTTTTAGATTCCGATATCGATAAAGGATTTTTAGAAATTACTGCTCAAGGCGGATCTATAAAAGATATTACAAGATGCCAGATGCTTGGTAAACTTTTAGAAGACAAATTATATGCTCACCAAGCTATTCAAGATAGTATTATTGTGAGTGATGCTGAAGTTAGAAGTATGATGGACGAGCGTCTAAACTATATGACACAGCAAGTTGGTGATATCAATAAAGTAGTTGAATACTATAAAAAAAGTTCTGTAGAAGAATTTAAAACTTATTTTGCAGATATCTTGAAGGAGCAAAAGCTAGCTTCAGAGATGAGAGATAAGATTATTAAAGATGTTGAGATCACTCCAGAGGAAGTTCGAAATTTCTTCAAGAAAATTCCAAAAGATGAATTGCCAACGTTTGGTGCCGAAATGGAGGTAGCACAAATTGTGGTAGAGCCTAAAATTTCTAAAGAAGACAAACAGAAAGTTATCGATAGATTAAATGCGATAAGAAAAGATGTTCTTGAGGGATCTAGTTTTGCTACAAAGGCAGTTTTATATTCTCAAGATCCAGGATCTTCTCCAAATGGGGGATACTACAAAATGACAAGAAGAACTCCTTTTGTCAAAGAATTTAAAGATGTCGCGTTTAGTTTACAGGCGGGAGAAATTTCGGAGCCATTTGAAACGACTTTTGGATACCATATTATCATGGTGGAAAAAATTAAAGGACAGGAAGTTGAGCTTCGTCATATCTTGATTTCTCCAACCGTGTCAGAAGCGGCTCTAAAAGAAGCAAAAGAAAGAATTACCAATATTAGAAATAAAATCATTAATAAAGAAGTGACTTTTGCTGAAGCAGCAAGAACAGAATCTGACGAAAAGGAAACTAGAACAAACGGTGGGACATTGGTGAATCCAACAACACAAGATACTCGTTTTGAGTTGACTAAAATGGATCCGACTTTATATAGCCAAGTTTCAAATTTAAAAGGAGATGAAGTTTCTCAGCCACTTTTAAATACAGATGATAAAGGTAAAAAAACGTATAAGTTAATTACGGTTACAAACAGAATTGATGAGCATACTGCTGATTATGCTAAGGATTATACTAAGATTAAAGAATTGGCATTAAAAGAAAAACAGATTAATGCAATTGCAAAATGGTTTGATACTAAAATTAAAGATACTTACATCAAGATCATTGGAGAATATAAAGATTGTTCTTTTGCGAACAACTGGCTGAAAAAATAAGTTTTAATAAATAAATAAAAAGAGTTAGTTTTATGATTTCATAGAATTAACTCTTTTTAATTTTAAATACATTCATAAATGTCTGACGTAGCAGCAATTCACAATTTAGTTCAAAAAAGAAACGAATTAAAAAAAGAAATAGCGAAAATCATTGTAGGGCAAGATGCCGTTGTAGATCAAATTTTACTTTGTATATTTTCTGGGGGACACGCACTTTTAATTGGAGTTCCTGGTTTGGCAAAAACCTTAATGATAAATACTCTGTCTCAGGCTTTAGGTCTAGATTTTAAGAGAATTCAGTTTACGCCAGATTTAATGCCTTCGGATATTTTAGGAAGCGAAATTTTGGATGAGAATAGGAATTTTAAGTTCATTAAAGGTCCAATTTTCTCTAATATTATTTTGGCTGACGAGATAAACAGAACACCTCCAAAAACACAAGCTGCTCTGCTTGAAGCTATGCAGGAAAGATCGGTTACGATTGCAGGACAACATCATAAATTAGATTTGCCTTATTTTGTTTTGGCAACTCAAAACCCTATTGAGCAGGAAGGAACTTATCCTTTGCCAGAAGCGCAGTTAGACCGCTTTATGTTTGCTATCAAATTAGAATATCCAACTTTTGAAGAAGAAGTTCAGGTCGTTAAACGAACAACTTCTGATGTTAAAACAGAAATTAATCCGTTATTTAATGCTCAGGAAATTATCGATTTTC
Organism: Flavobacterium luteolum; assembly: GCF_027111275.1. Lineage (NCBI taxonomy): Bacteria > Pseudomonadati > Bacteroidota > Flavobacteriia > Flavobacteriales > Flavobacteriaceae > Flavobacterium > Flavobacterium luteolum. The sequence goes on from NZ_CP114286.1 coordinate 3,219,694, forward strand.
AGCACCTGATTCGTAGAATCCCAGTTGCAGATAACGTTATTGAATATGCAGTGACTTTGGTAAGTAAAACTCGTCCAGATAATAGTTTGACTAATGATTTTGTAAAAAACTATTTAGATTGGGGGGCAGGACCAAGGGCTTCGCAAAATTTAATTCTTGCTGCAAAAGCACACGCAGCTTTTAATGGAAAGTTCTCGCCAGATATTGAAGATGTACAGGCAGTAGCAACAGGAATTCTTCGTCATAGAATTATAAAGAATTATAAAGCAGATGCTGAAGGTATAACAGAAGAGATAATTATTAAAAAACTAATGTAAAATCTAAAATTTGCATTTATAGTAATCCTGACAATTTATTGTCAGGATTTTTTGTTTTTAGAAACTCGAAAAAGCTTTTCAAGATGACGTTTTAAATCTCAACTATAACGTTATAATTGCTTATTTAGAAAGATTCTTTGTGAAAATAGAGGTAAAATCTCACTTCCTTTATAACATCAAATTTCGACTTTGTTAAAGAAAGGATTTTTAAATGTTAATAATTCATTATTTTAATATAAAATTGAGTTTTTGGTAAAAACAAGCAGTGAAAATCGTTTTTTAGCAATAATAATTTTTCAAAAGGCTAGTTCTATTAAATTTTTTTTAATTATCGTCTTTAATGCTTAAATTTGCCTCAAAAAAATAAATCCGCTTTTATTATGAATATTTATCAGGATTACCTTCAAGAAATTGAAGAAAGAAAAAATCAAGGGTTGCACCCAAAACCAATTGATGGAGCTGAATTATTAAGCGAAATCATTTCTCAAATTAAAGATGTTGATAACGCATATCGCGAAGACTCTCTTAAGTTTTTTATTTACAATACTTTACCAGGTACGACAAGTGCAGCAGGTGAAAAAGCTAAGTTTTTAAAAGAAATTATTTTAGGTCAATCAATAGTAAAAGAAATTACTCCAGCTTTTGCTTTTGAGTTGCTTTCACACATGAAAGGTGGACCATCTATCGAAGTATTACTTGATTTAGCTTTAGGTAATGACGCTGCAATTGCAAAAGAAGCAGCGAAAGTACTAAAAACACAAGTTTTCCTTTACGAAGCAGATACAGATCGTTTGGTAGAGGCATTCAAAAATGATAATGAAATTGCAAAAGAAATCCTTGAAAGTTATGCTCAAGCTGAGTTTTTTACAAAACTTCCAGAAGTAGCAGACGAAATTAAAGTGGTTACTTTTATTGCTGGTGAAGGTGATATTTCAACAGATTTACTTTCTCCGGGTAATCAAGCGCACTCTCGTTCAGATCGTGAACTTCATGGTCAGTGCATGATTACTCCTCAAGCGCAACAAGAAATTAAAGCGTTACAAGCACAGCATCCAGATAAAAGCGTAATGTTGATCGCTGAAAAAGGAACAATGGGTGTGGGTTCTTCAAGAATGTCAGGTGTTAATAACGTGGCACTTTGGACAGGAAAGCAGTCAAGCCCTTATATTCCATTCGTAAACATCGCTCCAATTGTTGGTGGAACAAACGGAATTTCTCCAATTTTCCTAACAACTGTTGACGTTACTGGTGGTATTGGTTTAGACCTTAAAAACTGGGTTAAAAAAGTTGATGCAGAAGGAAATGTTATTCGTAACGAAAATGACGAACCAATTCTGGAGCAAACGTATTCTGTTGCTACAGGAACTGTTTTGACTATCAATATTAAAGAGAAAAAACTTTATAATGGAGATCAGGAATTGATCGACATTTCTAAAGCATTTACTCCTCAAAAAATGGAGTTTATCAAAGCGGGTGGTTCTTATGCTATCGTATTTGGTAAAAAACTTCAGACATTAGCTGCTAAAGTTTTAGACGTTGAAGCTCCGTTAGTATATGCTCCTTCAAAAGAGGTTTCTCACGAAGGACAAGGTCTTACAGCAGTAGAAAAAATCTTCAACAAAAATGCTGTTGGTATTGCTCCAGGTAAAGTATTGCACGCTGGTTCTGATGTTCGTGTAGAAGTTAACATTGTAGGGTCTCAAGATACTACGGGTTTAATGACTGCTCAGGAATTAGAATCTATGGCGGCTACTGTGATTTCGCCAATCGTTGACGGTGCTTACCAATCAGGTTGTCATACTGCTTCGGTTTGGGATAAAAAAGCACAAGCTAATATTCCTAAATTGATGAAATTTATGAACGATTTTGGTTTGATCACGGCTCGTGACCCAAAAGGCGTTTATCATGCAATGACTGACGTTATCCATAAAGTGCTTAACGATATTACTATTGACGAGTGGGCAATCATTATTGGTGGTGACTCTCATACAAGAATGTCAAAAGGTGTTGCTTTTGGTGCTGACTCAGGAACTGTTGCTCTTGCATTGGCTACTGGAGAAGCTTCAATGCCAATTCCAGAATCTGTTAAAGTTACTTTCAAAGGAGATATGAAAGGGTATATGGACTTCCGTGATGTTGTTCATGCTACTCAAGCTCAAATGCTTCACCAATTTGGAGGAGAAAATGTATTCCAAGGAAGAATCATTGAGGTTCACATTGGAACATTAACTGCTGACCAAGCCTTTACATTTACAGACTGGACTGCAGAGATGAAAGCTAAAGCTTCTATCTGTATTTCTGAAGATGATACTTTAATCGAATCATTGGAAATTGCTAAAGGCAGAATCCAAATCATGATCGACAAAGGTATGGACAACGATAAACACGTTCTTCAAGGATTGATCAACAAAGCTGATAAGAGAATTGCTGAGATTAAATCGGCTGAAAAACCAGCTTTAACTCCAGATGCAAATGCTAAATATTATGCTGAAGTTGTAGTTGATCTTGATCAAATTGCTGAGCCAATGATCGCCGATCCAGACGTAAATAATGCTGATGTTTCTAAACGTTATACTCACGATACAATTAGACCATTATCTTTTTACGGTGGAGAGAAAAAAGTAGATCTTGGATTTATTGGTTCTTGTATGGTTCACAAAGGAGATATGAAAATCCTTGCTCAAATGTTGAAAAACGTAGAGGCACAAACAGGAAAAGTGGAATTCAACGCTCCTCTTGTAGTTGCTCCTCCAACTTACAACATTGTTGATGAATTAAAAGCCGAAGGTGACTGGGAAGTTCTACAAAGATATTCAGGTTTCGAATTCGACGATAATGCTCCAAAAGGTGCTGCGCGTACAGAATACGAAAACATGTTGTATTTAGAGCGTCCAGGATGTAACCTTTGTATGGGTAACCAAGAAAAAGCAGCTAAAGGAGATACGGTAATGGCAACTTCAACTCGTCTTTTCCAAGGTAGAGTTGTAGAAGACAAAGAAGGTAAAAAAGGAGAATCATTGCTTTCTTCTACACCAGTTGTAGTTTTGTCTACAATTTTAGGAAGAACTCCAACTTTAGCAGAATATACAACTGCGGTTGAAGGTATTAACTTGACTAAGTTTGCACCTTCTAATAAATCGTTAGTAATGTAATCTTACGATTATTAATATATCAAAAGCCCGAGCGATAAACTCGGGCTTTTTCTTTTTTAACTCTCCTATTTTTTGTAACTTGTCATGTTCAAAATAAAATAAAAAAACAAAAAATAATATAGAACTTATGGCTTTTGATATCGAAATGATTAAAAAAGTGTACGAAAACATGCCAAATCGTGTTGATAAAGCACGAGAGATTGTTGGACGTCCACTTACTTTGACAGAGAAAATTTTATACAACCACCTTTGGGATGGAAATCCGACAAAGGCGTTTGGCAGAGGAGTTGATTATGTTGATTTCGCACCAGATCGTGTTGCGTGTCAAGATGCAACGGCACAAATGGCATTATTGCAGTTTATGCATGCAGGAAAATCTAAAGTGGCAGTACCAACAACGGTTCACTGTGATCACTTGATTCAGGCAAAAGTAGATGCTGCAACCGATTTGGCTAGAGCAAAAACACAAAGTAATGAGGTTTTTGATTTCTTATCTTCTGTTTCTAATAAATACGGAATAGGTTTTTGGAAGCCAGGAGCTGGAATTATTCACCAAGTGGTACTTGAAAATTATGCTTTCCCTGGCGGAATGATGATTGGTACCGATTCTCATACTGTAAATGCAGGTGGTTTAGGAATGGTGGCTATTGGTGTTGGCGGAGCAGATGCTGTAGATGTTATGTCTGGAATGGCTTGGGAACTTAAATTTCCTAAACTTATCGGAGTTAAATTAACAGGGAAATTATCAGGATGGACCGCGCCAAAAGACGTTATTCTTAAGGTGGCTGGTATTTTGACTGTAAAAGGAGGAACTGGTGCTATTGTCGAGTATTTTGGAGAAGGTGCAACTTCTATGTCTTGTACAGGTAAAGGGACTATTTGTAATATGGGAGCCGAAATTGGAGCTACAACTTCTACTTTTGGATATGATGCTTCTATGGGGCGTTACCTGCGTTCTACAAATAGAGCCGATGTTGCCGATGCAGCAGATAAAATTGCTCCATATTTAACAGGAGATCCAGAAGTTTACGCAAACCCTGAAAAATATTTCGATCAGGTTATCGAAATTGATTTGTCTAAATTAGAGCCACACTTAAATGGACCTTTTACGCCAGATTTGGCTACTCCAATTTCTAAAATGAAAGAAGAAGCAATCAAAAATAACTGGCCATTACAAATTCAAGTTGGTTTAATAGGGTCTTGTACCAACTCTTCTTACGAAGATATTTCGCGTGCAGCTTCTTTGGCAAGACAGGTTGCAGATAAAAACTTAAAGACAAAAGCCGAGTTTACTATTACTCCAGGTTCTGAAGTAGTTCGTTCGACTATTGAAAGAGACGGATTTATTGATACGTTCCATAAAATTGGGGCAACTGTTTTTGCTAATGCCTGCGGACCATGTATTGGTATGTGGGATAGAGAAGGGGCAGAAAAAGAAGAAAGAAATACAATTGTTCACTCTTTCAATCGTAACTTCTCAAAGCGTGCAGATGGTAATCCAAATACGTTAGCTTTTGTAGGTTCTCCAGAGTTGGTAACAGCGATGGCGATTGCTGGTGATTTGGGCTTTAATCCATTGACAGATACATTAATCAACGAAGATGGCGAAGAAGTTATGCTTGATGCTCCAACAGGAGACGAGCTTCCTTCTAAGGGGTTCTACGCCGAAGATCCAGGATTTCAGGCTCCAGCAGCAGATGGTTCAAATGTGCAAGTTGTGGTCAATCCAACATCTGAGCGATTGCAACTATTAGCTCCGTTTGATGCTTGGGATGGTAAAAATATTACTGGTGCTAAATTGTTGATCAAAGCATTCGGTAAATGTACAACAGATCATATTTCTATGGCTGGACCATGGTTGCGCTTCCGCGGACATTTAGATAATATTTCTAATAATATGCTAATTGGTGCGGTAAATGCTTATAATCAAAAAACAAACTCAGTTAAAAATCAATTGACAGGTCAATATGATGCTGTTCCTGCGGTTGCTCGTGCGTATAAAGCTGCTGGAGTTCCGTCTATCGTAGTTGGAGATCATAACTACGGAGAAGGTTCTTCTCGTGAGCATGCTGCGATGGAACCTCGTTTCTTAGGTGTCAAAGCAGTATTGGTAAAATCTTTCGCTCGTATCCACGAAACAAACCTTAAAAAGCAAGGTCTTTTAGGTTTGACATTTGCAAATGAAGCTGATTATGATAAAATCCAAGAGGATGATACTATTAACTTCTTAGATTTAACAGAATTTGCTCCAGGAAAACCATTGACATTAGAATTTGTTCATGCAGATGGTACCAAAGATATTATTTTGGCTAACCATACGTATAATGAAGGGCAAATTGGATGGTTTGTTGCAGGTTCTGCATTAAACTTAATTGCGGCTGGAAAAGCTTAATTTTTAGATTTATATATTTTAAAATGCCCTGTTTTTACAGGGCATTTTTTATTATAATTAATTTGGTTTACTAGTTTGCGGTAAATAAGCTCAAGCCAGATGATAAAACTTTGATGTGATTGAGTTGTGTTTTGTCAAATTCTTCTATGTCAATGCTGTAAATGTTTTGTGAAGGAGTGTTTGAGAAGTCGTCTTGAAGAGTTCCGCCAAGTATGTATAATTTGTTGTTGTAATAGTGCATGCTAGAACCTTTTAATTTAATATCAACCAGATATTCCTTTAATTGTTTTGTTTTAATATCATAAAGATATACTTGATTGTTTTCAAAAAAATAAATTATATTTTCATGAAAGGTTACAGCTGGTTTTTCTAATCCTGTAAATAATTCTCCTTCAGTCTGCCATTTTTCAGTTTTTAGATCAAAGGTTTCAATTTGAGATAAAGGGGTGTCGTTGTTTCCTCCAATTAAATAAATTTTATCACCTATTAGAACGCCCGAAGTTTCTTTGGCAACAGGCATACTTGCAAGCTCATACCAATAGCCAGAAGTGATGTTGTATAGATGTACTTTATTTGTAAATGTCTTCTTGTCTTTATCATTCATTTTTATTGAACCTCCAATTACAATTATATTGTCATTGTAAGTAAATGAAGCAGCATTAGATGCTTGATGTGGATTTGTTTTATCAATTGTAATACTTTGCTTTTTAGTGTCAAATACCTCAATCTCATTTTGAAGGTATTCAAAAATTCCATTGTCAGAAATTTTTTTTCCTCCTAAAATATAAATTTTACCGTCGTAATAATTAAGATTATGATAGGCTCTTTTTTTGAATTTTAGATTTGATTCTTCCCAAGAATTATTTTGTATGTCGTATACCAGTAATTTTTCTTTATAAGAGAAATAATTTGGATTATTACGAATTTCTCTGAGGTAATCTTTTAAAGTAAAATCCGGCCGTTCTCGTTTGACTTTTTCCCAAGGATCTGTTTTATAGCTTGCATCTCCGCCTATAATATAGATTTTACTGTCTTGTAAAATTGATCCAAAAGAGGTAATTCTATATTGTAAAGGAGCTAATTTGGTTGTGTTCAGTTTAGATTTTAATCTTAATTTGTGATTTTTAGTAATAACTAAGCCTTCTAAATTTTCTATAGTTTCTTTAAGAAAAATTTTGAAGTCTGTTTTTTTTAAATCGGTTAAAGCGATTTTTGTGGTAATAAATCCAATATGCGAAAATTGTAAACTATCTTGATCTTTGAAATTAGAGGGCAATTTTAAGGTAAATTCGCCATTGCTATTCGTTAAAGTTCCAAAATTTCCTGATATGCTAGTAATGTTAGTGTCTTCTAAAGCTGTTTTGTTTTTTTTAGAGAGTACCGTTCCCTTTATAATTTGCGCATTTGTAATAAAAGGAAAGAAAATGATGAGATAGAATAGATTTTTCAAAATATCTAGGTTTTTTATTAGGTTAAATTTAATAAAAAAATATATGTTTTGTAAAAAACTGCCTTTCAAAAAGTTGGATTAATTTTTATGCAGAGACTGTTAATTCGAGGTAAAATAATTGTTAAAAACACAGGTTTTTTTACATTAAAAAGTTAAATTCGCTTTTTAGGCAATATATTTGTCTTTTTTGAGTTCAGATTATGGTATAACATTAAAAAAAGGGTAAAAACTTTTAAATAGGGAGTATGGTTTACAGGTTAATAATAGTATTGTTTTTTTTCAGTGTAGGAGCTTTGGCGCAGGATAATTTTATTAAGCACAAAATTTCACCAGGAGATAACCTTTCTGTTATTGCTAAAAAATATGGAGTAAAAGTAAAAGACATCGCAGACGCAAACCCAAATGCTCCTAAAATATTAAAACTAAATTCAACCCTTTTAATCCCGAATAAAAATAAAACCACTGCAAAAGTAAAGACTAAAAATATCGAAGTTGCAGTAAATAATAACTCTTCTAATGCTTCTGGCACTCATGAAGTAGCTTCCAAAGAAACACTTTGGGGAATTTCTAAAAAATATAATGTCTCTGTTGATGATTTAAAGAAAGCAAATCCACTTTTGGAAACAGAAGGGCTGAAAATTGGACAGCAGATTATTATTCCTTCGGATGTAGCTTTAGTAAATGAAAAACCAATCGAAACTAATGCTGAGGTAGTGTCGACAGATGTAGAGCTTATTAGGGAAGTGAAGTCGAAAGAAACAAAATATGGCATCTCTAAAGAATATGATATTACAGTTGCAGAGTTAGAACGCCAGAATCCTTCAATTAAAGGAAAAGTCCCTGTTGGATATTTGCTGAAAATTCGTGTTCCAAAAGAAAAAGCAGATGCAATCCAAGCTGCAAAAACATCGCAAGATACCAACGTTCAAACTGATGTTTCTTCTAGTCAAATAGCAGAAGCAACTCAGGAAATAAAAAGAGATTCTACTCTTGTAAGAACGGGGAATTATTCTGTATTAATTGATCAGCTTATCGCAAGTGCAACAGAGAATATAGGCACGAGATATAGGTCAGGCGGAACAACAAAAGCAGGTTTTGACTGTTCAGGATTAATGTTTTGTACTTTTGGCAATTTTGATATTAAACTTCCTAGAAGTTCAATAGAGCAATCTCGAATAGGAACAAAAGTAGCTTCAGACGAAGCGCAAAAAGGTGATTTAATTTTCTTTAGAACCAATGGTAGACGTCATATAAATCACGTGGGTATGGTTGTTGAAAATGTTGATGGTGAAATTAAATTTGTGCATTCATCTACTCACGGCGGCGTGATGATTTCTTCAACAAAAGAACCATATTACACAAGAGCTTTTTCTCAAGTAAATCGTGTTTTGAATTAAGCTTCGAGAAATACACTTTTCAATATCTCTAATCTAAAAGGTTTATTCCAGAAATCAGAGACATACTTGTTTTCTTTTACTTTCTTGATTTCATCGCTATCTAAAGTCGAAGAAAGAACAAAAATTTCAATATTTTGTTTTATATCTTCTGGCAGCTGGTCAAATTCTTTCAAAAATTCAAAACCATCCATAATAGGCATCTGAATGTCTAAAAGAATAATTAATGGATTTTGGTTCTGATTTTTTAGTAACCAGTTCATTCCTTCTTTTCCATTATTGGCTATATAAACAGGATTAATGTCGAGTCCTTTTTTAAGTAGTTTTTTAGTGACAAATTGATCAATCAGATTGTCTTCTATAATTACAAATTGAGATCTATACGGCATATGAATTTGGTATTGTTACTATAAATTTACTTCCAACTCTGTTTTCAGAAAAAACGGAAATATCTCCTTTAATATTTTCAACTGCTTCTTTTACGATATACAAACCTAAACCAGAACCTTTGTTTTTGTTTGTTCCAAAATACATGTCAAAAATATTAGCTTTATGATCGTCATGAATTCCGATTCCATTATCGGATACTTCAATTTTATTTAAGCCTTCGCTAAAATAAGTTCTTATGGTTATAAACATTTCTTGCTTGCTGCAATCTGCATATTTTATAGCATTTGAAAGCAAGTTGTTGATAATGATTTTCAAACGAAGACCATCACTTTCAATTTGGTCTACTAAGTGTTCTTGTGTGAATTTAATCCTGTTAGCATTTTCAATATGCATTAATTGCAGGATAGCTTCGTTACACAATTCTTTCAGGCTTACCGGTTCCATTATTACTTCTTTTCTTTTATTTTTAGAATAATCAATAATATCACTAATAAACTGATCTTGTCTGGCAAGACTTTGATGCATCATTTGTAAATAATCTCGAACTTGTTCTACATCATCTTCCAATGCAGTTATTTCAATAAGGCCTTTTAATGAAGTAATGGGAGATCTCAAGTCATGTGAGGCGCTGTAGACAAATCGGTCTAATTCGCGATTTACTATAATAAGATTTTCATTTTTTACTTCTGTTTCTTTTTTTGAAATCAATAACCTTTTGACCATTATCGAATAATACAAACAAACACTGCAGATTATAATCAGAATGAAAAAGATGTTTGTAATAATGAGTAGATCTTTTATTTTTCGAGTTCCCTCGCCAAGTGTATTTGAGAAATTACGCTGATTAATGGTTAATTGGTCACTTATTGCACTAATTTCGTTTAAATATTTTTTTTCATCTTCTGGGCTTAATAAATTGCGTTCTATTTTGGCATTGATCTGTTGTCCAATAACAAATAAGTCAAAAATTAATTTATCTCCTTTTCCCCATTCTTTGATCGCTTTAGATAAAAAACTTACGTCTTTAAAGTTGTCAAATAACCAGATGATGTCATCAAGGTCATCTTCGTTATTTCTTCCAATCAGAAATCCCTTTCTTGCAATCTTATTATCTCCAGCTTTCAAAAGTGTAATTCTTGCAATGCCATCTCCTTGAGGCACTTTTAATTCTTCAAGATACAATTTCCATTGCATCGGGTTTTTGGTAAATAAATAAGTAATCAAATGTCTCGATGCGTCTTTTTGTCCTTTTGAATAATGCGATTCTCCGTTGACATATGCTCTGTTGGCAGATAAGATTTTAATCGTGAAAAAATTGATGCAGATTAATAATGCACAGGAAATAAAAACGATTAAAATAAGGATAAAAACATTTGGAAAACGAAAGTTTTTTAAAGCTTGCAGTTTAGACATAATCTTAAAATTAGTAGGTTGATAAAAAAGTTTCCTTTTCGTGTTTTTTGCATATTTAATCAAAGAAAAACGGGGAAATTGATCTTTGTAAACATTAAACACTTGTTAAGATATTTTGTTGTTTATAAATGCTATTAAAATGATTCTCTCAAATATAATAAAATTTATCTTATGATTTTTATATAAAAAGCCATCCTGAAACAAAAATATTTCTATTTTGTTTAGTTTTGTTTAATTATTTGGTTATTAGTATGTTTTGCTTTTTAAGACAAGATTTTAGCAGTTTTTGAAGTAAAAGAAAAGAGCTTTAACTTCAATTTTGAAGATAAAAAAGCAATAAAAAATACGCTACGCAAAAAACAGTAAATCTCGTTTTTGTTAAAGATTGGTAATGAATTTGATTAGATTGTATGATTAAAATTTAGCGTAAATAATCAGTCTTTTAAATGCGTAAATAGATGGAACGACAGGGAAATAGGCATCTATTCTTTTTTTGAATTCAGCTGTTAATGCTGCAAATTCCTGCTCCTTTAATCTTTCTTGATAAACAGTTAATGCCGAACCAGAAATAAAGTCAAAAAAATCGTCCTTTTGACTAGAAATTAAGGGATAAACTTTCTCGTAGAGAACCAAATCGGTACCGCCATTTTCGAATAGAATTTTAGCGTAATCATCTAAAGTCAATATTGGAGAAGGGCGTGTCCAATGTTTGAGATACGTAGCAAAAGGTTCTTCTTGAACAAGCTGTAAAAGTATTTTATTCAAGATGTTTTCATTTTGCTGTGGCATCTGAACTGCCAATTGTCCGCCTGGATTTATTCGCGAGATAATTTTCGGAAAAAGTTCATTATGATTATCAATCCATTGTAAGGCCGCATTTGAAAAGATCAAATCCCATTTGGTTTCGTCGTCGATTTGTTCTAAAATCGTTTTTTCTTTAAATTCAAGATTTTCTTGCACTGGAGCTTTTGCCAACATTTCGGCAGAATTGTCAATGCCAAGAACAAACGGATTGGTTAGTTTTTGATGCAGTTTTTGGGTAAGTTCACCCGTTCCGCATCCGAGATCTATAACCTTTAGATTGGGTTTATCAATAATATGACTTGTTAGATCGTCAAAAGGTTTAGAACGTTCTTCTTTAAACTCATTATATTTTTTAGGATCCCAAGTCATGATTTTCTTTTTCTTTTAAAATTAAAGAAAATTATATCGAATAAGAAAAATAGAGAATTAAAAATTATTCTAATTTTTTTAAAGTTTTTTGATAACTTTTTCTGTAACTGAAATCTAAATTAGTATTACATATAATCTATAGTTAGTTTATTGCTATTTTTAAATGCGATGGACATTGGATCAGGAAAAATGTTGAATTTATTTAAGTCAATATCATCACAAATGTTTTTAACCAATGTTGCAGGGGAGATTTTATCATAGTCAACATCAGCAGACATTCTTGAATCGATATATCCAGGATATATTCCGAAAACTCGAATATTGTATTTATTTAAATCTTCTCTTATCGATTGAGTAAAAATATGTGTTGCCATTTTTGAAGCACAATATGTTGACAATCTTTTAATAACACAAAGACTCGCAATTGATAAAATGTTAATTATTGCAGCATTAGAATTTGATTTTAAAGTAGGAATCAATTCATTTGTAAGATTTACAACTCCAATATAATTTATATTCATTTCTAGTTGAGCATATTCGTGTGCTTTTTGATTTAAGAAATCAGATTTTAATTCTATTCCAGCATTGTTAATCAATAAGTTAATATCCTTATGACTAGAACAGAAAATTTTAATTTGATTACTATCAGTCACATCCAAAAGAGATGGAAATAAAGTATCTGGGTTATGTGATGCTAATGTAGAGAGTTGCTCTATGTTAATTCCTGTTAGGTATATTTTTGCCACATCTCGTTTTAATAACTCGTCAATGAAAGCTTTTCCTATGTCGCCATCAGCTCCAGTTAAAAGTACAACAGCATTCCTAAATGAATTCATAATATTTGATTTTAAATAATTGAGTAAAAATACTACAAAATGAATTATACTTGAGGGTTTGAGGAAATAAATCGATAAAAGATTTGTAAATCCTGAAATCTCAATTGTAAATATTAATGAATCAGAAAAAAGTATATCTTTAGCCAACCTAAACCAATAAAAATGCAAGAAAACGACCAAGAACATTTTAAAAGAGAACTCGGACTCTTAGACGGAACCATGCTTGTGGTTGGCTCTATGATTGGATCTGGGATATTCATTGTAAGTGCCGATATTGCCCGACAAGTAGGCTCGGCAGGATGGCTTACACTAATCTGGCTTTTGTCCGGATTTATTACAGTTGTCGCAGCAGTTAGCTATGGCGAATTGAGTGCGATGTTTCCAAAAGCTGGAGGACAATACGTTTACTTGAAAGAAGCCTATAATAAACTAATTGCCTTTTTGTACGGCTGGAGTTTTTTCGCAGTTATTCAGACCGGAACTATTGCTGCAGTAGGAGTGGCTTTTTCTAAATTTGCAGCTTATTTGTATGAACCTTTGAGTGATGAGAATATTCTTTACGAACTAGGAGCTTTTAAACTGAATGCAGCTCAGCTAGTTTCGATTTTAACTATTATCATTCTAACTTTTATCAATAGCCGTGGTGTAAAAAATGGAAAAATTCTACAAACTGTTTTAACGATAATTAAAATTTTATCGCTTCTTGGATTAGTCGTTTTCGGATTAACGCTTGCTGCGAAAGCTTCTGTTTGGGATGCAAACTGGGCAGACGGATGGAGCACAAGAACATTTGACAAAGAAAGCGGATCATGGTTGCCAATTAGTGGAACAGCCTTAATTTCTGGAATTTCGGCTGCAATGGTTGGATCTTTATTCTCTAGTGATGCTTGGAACGGTGTAACTTTTATCGCTGGTGAAATTAAAAATCCTAAAAGAAATGTGGGTCTTAGTCTTTTTCTAGGAACTTTTATTGTGACCTCTCTATATGTTGTAACAAATCTTATGTATTTGGCTGTAGTTCCGTTTGATGAAATAGCAACAGCAAAGTTCGATCGTGTTGCAGTTGTGGCTTCAGATTATATTTTTGGAAATGTAGGAGCCTTGATTATCGCAATTATGATTATGATTTCGACTTTTGCTTGCAACAACGGATTAATTATGGCTGGTGCGAGAGTATATTATACAATGGCAAAAGATGGTTTGTTTTTCAAAAAAGCTGCTGTTTTAAATAGTTCGAGCGTTCCTGCTTGGGCACTTTGGGCGCAGTGTATTTGGGCTTCGGCTTTGTGCTTGACAGGGAAATATGGAGATTTGCTTGATTTTGTAATTATCATCGTATTGATTTTTTATATTCTGACCATCTACGGAATTTTTATTCTAAGAAAAAAGATGCCAGATGCAGAAAGACCTTATAAAGCATTTGGATATCCATTTTTACCAATGCTATATATTGTTGTAGCGTCGGCAATTTGTATTGCGTTACTAATTACAAAATTCTCAACCTGTGGTTGGGGAGTGTTGATTATGTTAACTGGAATTCCAGTTTATTACTTAACGAAACCGAAAGAAGAATAGATTCAAAAATTTCAAATTTTATCTATAAAAAAGTGCCTTTTATTGCAAGGCACTTTTTGTTTTTTTAATTGTTTGTATTCGATAAATCATTGTCAATTCTCTCTGTGGTAGGTCTGAGAAATATCAGATAAACTAATATCAGAATTCCAAATAATATAAAATCGGGTTTTAAAATTAAAATCAAAAAAGCGGCGCCTTCAAGAACAGCCCAACGCATAATAGAAGCAGCTTGATATATGGGCATTTTGTCTTCGAGTTTTAATTTGGGGTCAATCTGCTTTAATTGTGTTTTAAATAATATATTGCTTAAAACAATTGCTAGAATCGGAATAGCAAGATATATTATTGAAGCTGTATCAATGACAGGTACATGTAGCGTTTCAAGTGAAAGATCTCCAATAATGTAATAAGCGATGATGGTTCCTGCACAAATGGCGAGATGGATAATTTGTAAAGTTTTGATTTTTTCATTCATGGTTTGGTTTAGATTTGAGGTTAACTTTATGCAAGTTAAGATTAATTACTTTTAAATAAACAGTTTATGATGTTGGTTTTAGTGAATAGTATAGCCATAAACAAAAAAAAGACACTATAATTAGTGTCTTTTAAATGTAAATAATCGTTGTAACTCGTGTTATATTTCAACCGGTTCATCAACAGATTTTATAGTTGAATTAATAATAGACAAAGTAAGCGGATCGGTTTCTCCAGAGAAGAAAGCCTCCAAGATTTCCTGAAATATCGGATTTGCATTTTCTACCAATGAAAATAAAGTCATACAAGAACGTAATTTTCGTGCATCTAAGTCACCAAAAATTCCATCAGCCGATTTCATCTTAAAGGTTAATAAAAGCTCTGAAATTTCAATCAAATGTTTTCCTAAAATAGGATGCTCCAAATAATCTGTAGCTTCTTTTAAATCATTAATGGCATAAAGATTTGCAGTATCACTTTTACCCAATCCTTTAATTTGAGGAAAAATAAACCACATCCAATGCGTCTCTTTTTTCCCCTTTCCGATTTCAGAAAGAGCAGTAAGATAAAGTTTGTTTTGCGCATCTAAGAAGCGCGCTAAATCGTTGTTTGAATAAGCCATTACGGTATTATATTTTTTAAAAAGGTTGCAAAAATAGTAAAAAAGGAGGGTTCAGCCTAATAAAACATTCATACAATCAGTATTTTAACTTTTTTCGACAGAATTTTCCTCATAGGGATTGAGCTAATAAATCAGCTAGTTTTTAGTTCTGAATGTATTACGTATTACGTTGCGTTTGTCTGAATGTTAAATTTATTCTGGGTAAAACTTTACGTGCTGTTTTTGGAACATGGTGCTGCCAGAAACTATTCGTAGTTCCCGCCATCAGTAGAAAAGAACCATGATGAAGCGGAATTTCAACTAACGGAATATCTTTTCTAAATTTATGGCGAAGTTTAAACATTCGGGTTTCTCCAAAAGTGACCGAGGCTATAATAGGATCTTTACCAGATTTGTCTTCTCGATCGCTATGCCAGCCTACGCCGTCTTTTCCGTTTCGATATAAATTTAACAGAAGACTGTTAAAATCAAGCTGAGTTTCTTTCTCCACGCGGCCTCTGATTTTTAACAATTCATACGTCCAGTCAGGTCCGTTTGGATCTGCTCCTTCGTTGTCTTTATCTTCATACCATGCAATCATTCTGGGAACAGTATAGGTTTTATCATAAATTTCCATTTCATATTCTCTCCATTTCGTTTTGCGCAGTATTCTTTCATAAAAAGAATCTGATTCTTCTTTGCTGAAGAAATTTTCAATCAGAATTAGTTCGCAATCCGGAAGATCAAATATTTTTTTACCTCCGTGTCCAGTGGTAAATAATTCGGTATCGGTAAATAGTGTCATAATTTTGATTTTTACAGCTCTATTTTTCTCTAATTTGATTTTAGACTAAGAAATGCTTTTTAAAGAATACTTTTCTAGGATGCTTTTCTGCATAAGAAAAAATCAGTTGCTCAATGTATTGATTGCTTTTATAAGGCGTAACATAATTTTTTACGTCTGAAGGCTCATGAATCGAAACATCTGAAGGAAGATACCCCATCCCGTAAAAATGTCCATTTTCAATCCAAATGCAGCTGCGTTCTTCTTTTGATTTTCCTTTGTCGATAATGGCAAAAGAAGGTCTGTTATTCAATAGATAATCAATGGCATTATCGACTTGTGCATTATGCATTATAGCATCGGGAAGACTTTGAGGACTATTATTATAGAAAAAATCTCCCTCTTCAGATCTTGAATATTTGCAGAAACGATGATCGATTTCAAAACGTTCGGCAAGATTTCGTAGTAAGTTGATTCCTTCATGCAAACTGCTGAATTCATGAATACAGACTTGAAACTTACTTACTTTGCCAATGGCAAGATATTTATAGCCATTTCTAGCTTCATACTGATAAATTCCAAATTTGGCTTCAAAACGTTTTAAAGCTCTATTATAAGTTGGCCAAAGTTTTTTGATTTCGGTACATTCTAAAAGGAGTGCCATTAATTCGGTAGCGCAGATTTCAAAGGAAATTCCGTGAATATCTCTTAAAAAGTGCTGTCTCTGCGGATTTATATTGTTACCAGTAAAATGAGATGCTACACGTTTCTTTACATTGATGGCTTTTCCAACATAAATCACTTTTTTTTGCTGATTATAAAAGTAATACACACCTGGTTTTTCGGGTAAATTATTAAAGTCATCTGGTGGAAGATTAGGAGGCAA
This sequence comes from Flavobacterium luteolum, assembly GCF_027111275.1. Taxonomy (NCBI): domain Bacteria; kingdom Pseudomonadati; phylum Bacteroidota; class Flavobacteriia; order Flavobacteriales; family Flavobacteriaceae; genus Flavobacterium; species Flavobacterium luteolum. The sequence goes on from NZ_CP114286.1 coordinate 3,236,531, forward strand.
ACGCTGATCTTGTGCTGTTTTTTTGATCATTTTTTCGATTTCTCCGGCATCATCCCATTCTAATAAAAGCGAAAAAAGCAAAGCAGTAGCATCGGCATCTCCACCGGCGCGGTGTCTATTTTCTAAATTGATATTTAAAGAATTGCAAAGATTCCCTAAACTATAAGAACCCAATCCCGGTTTGATTTTTCTGGCTGCTCGAACGGTGCAAAGTTTTTTAGCAGACCATTTAAAACCTGACTGTTCCAATTGATGATGAACAAATGAATAATCGAAATTGACATTATGTGCAACGAAAATACGATCAGTAAGCATTTCTAATACTTTTTCTGAAATATCATCAAAGATTGGCGCATTGGCTACCATTTCATTATTAATACCTGTTAATCCAAAAATAGAAGGAGGAATGTCCTGTTGAGGATTTACAAGTGTTTCATAACGATCCAGCACATTTTTACCATCATGAATAATGATCGCAATTTCTGTAATGCGGCTGCCACTGGCATTTCCACCTGTGGTTTCAATATCGACTATAGCATATTCCGTATTTTTCATCTTTATATAACGTAAGTTGTTCTTTAGTTATTTAAAATTTAACACATAGATTTAAAGTTAAAATTGGCATCTCTACAAGCTAATAAACTATTTTTTCTATGTGTTAAACCATTGTACTTATTTAAAATTTCATTCGATGTCTCGGCAGATTAATTTCATGTCCTTGCGGATAAGGCGCACGATGTGTCAAACTCACATCTTCTTTTATCTGATTTTGTGTTCTGTATTGATCTTTAGAATCCATATATCGCGGATCTGGAATAAAAGGCATTTTTGCCATTTTGGTTATTGTGATAGTCGGAAAATGATAATCGACTTCGACATTTCCTAACAAAAGATAACAGCCTCCGCCCTGAAAAGGATATTTTTCCAGACTATCAGGAAAATGTGCCGTATCAAAATAAGTGCCTTCATGATCGATCCAAGTTCCAAAATACATGGTACCTTTTTTTGTAGGGACATGTTTTCTGGAAATCAAATAGGCCAGCATTCGAACCTGTTTTTTATGATATTGAACCAAATCTTTCGCCATGACATCACCGCGGTGTTTGGTTTGTAAAAGATCAAAAACAGTACATGAAACTGGAAAACTTAAAAGCTCAATTTCATCAAAAGCATCTTCAAAAACGGAACGCTCTAATTTTGGAAGCTTGTATTCTTTAACGGGTTCTTGCAGTAATTTTAAGTCTCTATTTTCAGGTTTAAAATTATTCAACAACAGACTGGCAGTGACCAAAAGCTGATTTTTGGTTTTTCCTGTAAAACGAAAAGCATCAATAAAAATCAGAGTTTTAACGCCTTCAATTCCAATTGGAATTCGGTTGATAAAATCTTCCAGAGAATTAAAATTGCCTTTTTTATTTCGATCTTCTTCGATTAAATGAGCAATTTTAGATTCCAGACTTTGAATGTGCATAAAACCTAAATAAATATCGGTACCATATAAAGTCGTTTGATATTCGCTTTTATTCACACACGGATTATGAATCGTTCCGCCAGACATTTTTGCTTCGTGTACATAAACTTCGGTTCTGTAAAATCCACCCTGATTGTTGATTACCGCCGTCATGAATTCAACTGGATAATTGACTTTTAAGTATAAACTTTGATAGCTTTCAACCGCATAAGAAGCCGAATGCGCTTTGCAGAAAGAATAGCCCGCAAAAGATTCAATCTGACGATAAATTTCCTGACTCAAAGTTTCAGGATGCCCTTTTTGAGCACAGCTCGCAAAGAAATTATCTTTTACTTTTTGCAACGCTTCCAAAGATCTTCCTTTTCCTGACATGGCGCGACGTAGAATATCACCGTCGGGAGCGGGAAGTCCACCGTAATGCTGGGCAATTTTAATTACATCTTCCTGATAAACCATAATGCCGTAAGTTTCACCGAGATGTTCTTTGAAAACTTCATGAAAATACTCAAATTGAGTTGGGTTATTATGACGGAAAATATATTCTTTCATCATTCCCGATTGTGCAACGCCGGGACGAATAATAGACGACGCGGCGACGAGAATTTTATAATTATCGCAATTTAAACGACGCAGTAAACCACGCATAGCAGGACTTTCGATATAAAAACAGCCAATCGTATGTCCTTTTGCTAAATAAGAATTGCAAACCGCTTCGTCTTTAGAAATTGAAGTATCACGAATGTTAACTTTTATACCGCGATTTTTTTCAATTAGTTTTACGCTGTCATCAATATGACCAATACCGCGCTGACTTAGAATATCGAATTTATCAAAACCAATTTCTTCGGCAATATGCATATCAAAAAGTACGATTGGAAAACCTTTTGGAGGCATTTCTAGAGGCGTATAATTGGTAATCGGTTCTTCAGAAATTAGAATTCCACACGCATGCATGCTTCGTTGATTTGGATATTTTCCCATCATTTGTCCGTATTCCTGAACCAATTTTACAATTTTATTGGTTGGATGAAGTTCTTCTGGATTTTTTGCCAAAAGATCTAATTCTTCTTTTGGGAGACCAAAAACTTTTCCAACTTCCCTAAAAATAGAACGGTATTTAAATTCGACGTTCGTTCCGCAAAACGCAACGTGATCTTTGCCATATTTTTTGAAGATATATTCCAGAATTGTGTTGCGTTCCTGCCAACTCCAATCGATATCAAAATCAGGTGGTGTTTTACGGTTGAGGTTTAAAAAACGTTCAAAATATAAGTCCAGTTCGATAGGGCAGATGTCCGTAATTCCGAGACAATAGGCAATGATGCTGTTGGCACCGCTTCCGCGACCAATATGCATAAAACCTTGGCTATTGCTATATTGAATAATATCCCAAGTAATTAAAAAATAACCGCTGAATTCTAATTCGTCAATAACTTTTAATTCTTTTTCTACGCGAGCTTTTGCTTCAGTATTTTCGTTTCCATAACGTTTTTCAAATCCTTCCCAAGCCAATTCGGTCAGTTTTTCTAAATCTTTTTGACGGTTTTCGGTATAGAACTTTTTATTTCTTTTAGCCGAAAAATCATATTGAAAATTGCAATCGTCAATGATGCGCTGTGTATTTAAAATGATTTCAGGATATTTTTCATAAAAAGGCAGAATCGATGCTTCAGGTTGCATCACATCAGAAACTTTACAATAATCTGCCTCTGTAAGTTTCGATAAAATAATATTTGTATCAATAGCCCGAAGCACTTTATGCAGATTGTATTCTTTTTTATTTCTAAAAGTTACAGGCTGTAAAATCACCATTTTGGAGATTTTATTTTTATGTTTTGAAGTTAGAAGACTCGAAACTTCTTCAGGACGAATTCCGATAAATTCATTTTCAAAAAGCGTTTCTGGAGCATTTTCTAAAGTATAAATCACAAAAACCGATTCGAATTTTGGAGCACGCAAAGGCAAAGATTCTCCGCTGAAATTATAATCCGTTAAAAAGCGATTTATTTCAGCTAAACCTTCAGCATTTTTAGCGAGGCCAATATATCGGAATTGATGATTGCATCGAAATTCCATTCCTACCAAAGGTTTGATTTCTTTTTCCTGACACGCTTTTATAAAATCGTAAATTCCGGTAACGGTATTAATATCTGTCAAAGCCATTGCTTTTATATCATGCAAAACAGCTTCGGCAATCAATTCCTTAAGTGGAATCGTGCCGTAACGTAATGAATGATAGGAATGACAATTAAGATACATTATTTCTTGCGTTTTAAAATTTCGTCTTTAGTGTTTGGTTTAAAATGAGCTCCGGCACAGCGCATTACGGCATCAAAGCCATAACGGCTTTTCATTTTGTCCATCGCTTCATAAAGTGATAACATTTCCTGAGTATCTTCAAAAAGATCGATTTGATAGGTTCCGCGCACCAATCCGCTAAAGCGAACGCCAATCAGGCGCAGACGCATACGACGCTGATAGACTTTCTCAAAAAGTTCGATTACATTTTTAGTCAGAATATGATCGGCTGATGTGTAAGCTACTCGGCATTGTTTGGTTTCAGTATCAAAATTGGCGTAACGTATTTTAACGGTAACAGTCGAAGTCAGCCATTGTTCTGCACGAAGCTGAAATGCCAGTTTTTCGACCATTCCTAATAATATTCTTCTCAGTTTTGCAAGATCGATAGTATCTTGAGAGAAAGTCGTTTCGGTCGAAATTGATTTTCTTTCGGTATAAGGTTCAACAGGCGTGTGGTCAATTCCGTGTGCTTTTTTCCAAAGTTCGAGACCATTTTTACCAATCATTTGCTGTAAAACTTCAGCAGGCATTTCGGCTAAAGTCTGAATTTTACGAACGCCAATTCGAGACAAAAGCTGAAAAGTCACAGCGCCAACCATCGGGATTTTCTGAATTGAAAGTGGATTTAAAAAATCTTGAACTTCTTGTTCCTGAATTTGAAGATTCCCAACTGGTTTGCCTTCGCCAGTCGCAATTTTAGAAACGGTTTTATTTATGGATAATGAAAAACTAATCGGTAGTCCGGTTTCTTTAATGACTTTTTGTGCCAGTTCATTTGTCCATTTATAACTGCCATGAAATTTGTCCATTCCAGTAATGTCCATATAAAATTCATCGATGCTCGCTTTTTCTAAAACAGGTGCTTTTTCCTGAAGAATTTCGGTTACATCATGAGAAAGTTGCGAATATAATTCCATGTCGCCTTTCATCACTTTTGCGTCTGGGCAAAGTTTTAATGCCATACGAATTGGCATAGCAGAACGCACTCCATATTTACGGGCTTCATACGAACAAGATGCCACAACACCACGGTCTCCACCCCCTATAATAAGCGGAATACCATTAAGTTCTGAGTTAGTGCGTCTTTCGCAGGATACAAAAAAGGTATCCAAATCCATATGTACAATTGCCCGTGCCATTTTTTCCTTTTGTTTTTGTATGAAACAAAATTAGTACAGGTGGTAACAATTTTTTGTATATTTGCTGTTCCAAATTATAACAAATTAATTATGTCCTTATTTTCAGATAACATCAGAGCATTGAGGGTTAAGCATAAAATATCACAAGAAAAATTAGCTGAAAACCTAAGCATTACAAGAGGAAGATACGTGAAATACGAAGACGGAACTTCGGAAGCACCGTATGACATTTTAAAGAAGATTGCATTATATTTTCATATGAGTATCGACTTGATATTATCTGTCGATATCCGTAAAATTGATGTGCAAAATTTGATAAAACTGGAAGGCAACCGACTTATTTTACCCATTCAAGTGGATAGTTTTGGAGAAAATTTTATTGAAATTGTTTCTCAAAAAGCAAAAGCGGGTTATCTAAATGGATATGCTGATCCAGAATATATTGAAAGTTTACAGCAGATTACACTTCCTTTTTTGGGACCAGGAAAACACCGAGGATTTCCCGTTGAAGGCGATTCAATGCCTCCGCACGAAGATGGTTCGATTATTATTGGCCGTTACGTAGAAAAGCTAGGAGAGGTGATGGACGGCAAAACTTATATTCTGATTACTAAGAATGAAGGAATGGTTTATAAACGTCTCAATAAAAACAAAAAGAATGCTTTGGTTTTAGAATCAGATAATAGTTTTTATCCGAATTATGAAGTGAAAGCTTCTGATATTTTGGAGATTTGGGAATACGAATGTAATATCGGCCGTTCAGACAAAAAACAAGAAACAACGGAAACCGGGGCAATGAAAGATTTGCTTTTAGAATTGAAACGTGAAGTTCGAGAGATTAAGAATAATACTTCGAATACATAAAAAGAGTTTGCCACAAAGGCGCTAAGACACAAAGCTATTAAAAAAAACTTTGTGTCTTAGCGCCTTTGTGGCAAAAAAACTAAAAAACCTTCGCAAATCCCAAACCATATTGCTGTCCATTATAAAAAGGCATTATCATAGAAGTAGATTTATTTTCGGCTGATGATTTGAATAACTTTTTAGTAATATACGGATTAATCCAATACGCAATTTTGGTACTCAAAATTCCGATTCCCGCTCCGGCAGCGACATCGGTTAACCAATGGCGATTGTTGTAAATTCTAAACAATCCCGTTCCGGTTGCAACAGCATAACCTGCAATTCCGTACCAAATCGATTTGTCTTTATATTCTTGGTATAAAAATTCGGCACCCATAAATGCAGTTGCAGTGTGTCCGGAAGGAAAGGAATTATTCGAACTTCCATCCGGTCTTTCTACATGTGAAATCGATTTTAAACCTAAAACCGTTGTAGCCATAATTGCATACGAAGTCACAAGTATTACAGAACGGTCACGCATATTATTTTTGCCTTTTACTCCAAAAGCATTCAGCGCATAAACAGATACGGCAGGCGCATATTGCGAGAAATCATCAATAGTAATTTTCTCATCAATGTCTTCCGTAACTTCATCTTTAATCTGGTGATTGAAACTCAAAAGCTGATCACTTTCTAAACCAATTACACCGTAACCAATTAAAACCGATGGAATAATTAATTGTTTGTAATTGAATTTTAAATGATTGGAAGTGCTGTCAATTTTTGAAATCGAATCATTTTGCTGTGCATTCGCAGAAAATAATCCGAATAGGAATAGTAGAGAAACTGTTTTGTAAAACATCTTTCGTTGTCGTTATATTTTGCAATATTAACGAAGGTTTTTGCCAACTATTTTTCTCTTAATTGAACCTTAAGTGAATATTAATTTGTTGGTTTTAAATGGGGTAATTGAATTAAGATTGACTAAATATTTTTATTATTTTGAGTGTCACCTAGAGCAAAGTCGAAAGGTTTTACAGTACGAAGTGTCTTCGACTTCGCTCAGACTGACAGATGAATAAAATGATTTTACCTAAACTTTTAAAGAAAACCAAAACGTACTTCCCAATCCCAAATTACTCTCAACACCAACACTTCCATTTTGTGCTTCAATAAATTCTTTGCTTATCGCTAAACCCAATCCTGTTCCGGATTTTTGACTTCCAGGAACCTGAAAATATTTATCAAAAACTTTGTCTTTATATCTTGTATCAATTCCTTTTCCGGTATCGATAACCTGAAATACGATTTGATTTAGTTCTTTTTTAAGTTTGATATGAATCGTGCTTTTTTCAGAAGAATATCGAATTGCATTCGATAAATAATTAATCAAAACCCAGCCTGTTTTTTCGCTGTCGGCTTTTACGTCTTGAAGGTTTTCATCAGCATCAATTACTAATTTAATTTGTTTTTGTTCCGCCTGAACTTTTACCGCTTCAACAGCATAATTTACAATTTCTTGCGGATTACTTTTTTCGATATTCAGCTGAATATTTCCCGTTTCTAATTGAGACAAATTCAGCAATTCGCCTGTAATTTTCAACAAGCGCTGACTGTCATCTTTTATACTTTCAACCAATTGTTTTTGGTCTTCGTTCATATCGCCTGTTTTTTCATTTTCAAGCAATTTCAGACTTAATTTTATCGAAGCAATTGGTGTTTTTAATTCGTGCGAAACGGTTGCAATAAAATTGGTTTTCGCAAAATCCAGTTCCTTAAAAAGCGTAATATTTCGCAGAATAATCACATCGCCAATATTGATTTCCTTTTCTTCACCTGTCGGAATTATGGTAATGTTCAGAATCTCTTTTTCGAAATAACTTTCTTTTCCGTGCGCGTAAATTTTAAGCGGTTGTTTTTTAGGAGCATCTGATTCCTCTTTCAAAATCAAAGACCGAATCAAATCATTGGACAAGGCTAGAGTAGAAGCCGATTTCCCAATAACATCTTCCAGTTTCAGACCGATAATTTTAAGCGCTTCATCATTGGCAAACAAAATAATTCCTTCATGATCTAATCCAATAATAGGATCGTTCATATTATTGATTAAAGTTTCCAGTCGTTTCTTTTCAAAAAAGAGTTTATACAAATTACTGTCGTTATATTCCTGAAGTTTTTGCGCCATTGTATTAAACGATTTGGCCAAATCTCCAAATTCGCTATGACTCGTAAAATGAACGCGCTCCGAATAGTTTTTATTGGCAATTTCCTTAATACTCAACGTTAATTCTTTTATCGGATTTGCAATATTATTTGGAAGATTGACGAGTAAATTAAAAGCAATCAAAAAGCATAAACTTCCCACAATGGCAATCCATAAATTGGCATTTTCGGCAGTATGTTTGGCTATATCGCTTTTCTGTTTTATAGCATCCAGATTCAGTTTCATAATAGCAAAAATATCCTGTCTGATTTTTGCTTTTATGGTTTCGTTTGCTCCGTTTTGTTCTAAAAGTGTAAAACTTTTTTCAAGGTTTTCGGTCGCTTCTTTTTCTCCGGGTTCGGTAACATTTTGCGTTTGTTTTTCAAGATATTCCTTGAAAACATGAATCTTGCTATCAGGGCTCGCTTTAATTTCATCCAAAGACAAAATCATGTTTCGCGAATATTCCAGCGTATTATAATTCGCTTTCAGAATATTCTCGGTATCTGCTTTTATCAAAAAAACAGAATAACCGCTCACTAACGAAAGTATAATGATCATTAAAAATAATAATCCAACTCCCAGATTCAATTTGGTTTTAATTCTCATTTTATAAAACATTTAATTTTTTTTTTGAACCATATAAGTGATATAAGAAAATATTAGAATTACTTTTTTTAACCGCAAAGACGCAAAGTTTTACGCAAAGTTCGCTAGAGCAGGGCGCAAAGTTTTTTTTAATCTTTGCGTGCTTTGCGAAACCTTAGCGTCTTTGCGGTTAAACTTCAACGCCCCGAATTTAAATGAACTTATATAACTTATATGGTTTAAAAACTTTTAAGACAGAATAACAAGATCAACATTTGATAAAGACAGTTTATTCAACAAACGTCTGAAAATTGTTGTAGACAAAATTACTTTAAATAAATTCAAATGCGGTTTTCCAATACACACAGTTGTAATTTGTTTTTCTTCGACTGTTGCCAAAATCGCATCGGCAATATTGCTGTTTTCCAGTTTAATTACTTCTGCGCCTAATTGTACGGCGAGTTTAAAATTATTAATTAAATGTCGCTGTTTGTCCAAGGCAATTTTTGTACTGCTTTCCTGCGGAGTTTCTACATACAAAACATACCAGGCTCCGTTATAATAACTCGCTAATCGGGCAGTTTTTCTAATCACAATTTTAGCCGTTTTATCATTACTGCTAATGCAGGCCAATAATTTTTCATGTCGTAAAGCATGAAGATTCGGAACTTCATTTTCAACTTTTCGAACGACCTGACTCGCTACTTCTTTCAAAGCCAATTCCCGAAGTTGTAAAATCTGTTCCGATTTAAAAAAGTTCGTTAAAGCCGTCTGAATTTTATCTGGAGTATAAATTTTTCCTTCCTTCAAACGCGCAATCAAATCTTCAGATGTCAAATCGATATTGACAACTTCATCTGCCAATCGTAAAACATTATCCGGAATTCGTTCCTGAACATCAATGTTTGTAATTCGTTTTACATCTTCATTTAAACTCTCAATATGCTGAATATTCACCGCCGAAATCACATTAATCCCAGCTTCCAAAATCTCTAAAACATCCTGCCAGCGTTTTTCATTTTTGCTTCCTTCAACATTCGTGTGCGCCAGTTCATCAACAATAACCACTTCCGGACGAAGGTTGATAATCGCCTGAACATCGAGTTCTTCTAATTCTTTTCCTTTATAAAAAATGGTCCGTCTCGGAATTATCGGCAAACCCGATAATAATTCATGCGTTTCCTTTCGCATGTGCGTTTCGATGTAGCCGATTTTCACATCGATTCCGTTTTTCAATAACGAATGCGCTTCCTGAAGCATACGAAAAGTCTTGCCCACACCGGCGCTCATTCCAATGTAGATTTTAAACTTCCCTTTTCGTGATTTCTGAATTAAATCGAGAAAGTGCTGTGCGTTATTATTTTCGTTTTCCATATTTTTTGCCACGAAGGCGCTAAGTCACAAAGTTTTTTTTAAGCCACAGATTACACAGATTAGAGGGATTTTTTTTTAGCCACGAATTACACAAATTTGCACAAATTTTTATTCAATATAATTCGTGAAAATTTGTGTAATTCGTGGCAAATAAATCTACACAAAGCGATTAAAAAATCCTTTTAATCTGTGTAATCTGTGGCAAGAAATATTCTCCTAAAAACTAATTGCCAAGGAAGTCGTTACAAACGTATTTGTATCCGTTGGAAGATTGTCTTTATTGGTGAAGATTTCGTCTTTACTTGATAGATTTCTTGCTTCAATTCTAAACATAACATTATCAGTAACTAAGTAATCAAAGTTAGCTGAAAATCCGTAAGTTTTAAAACCGTTTGGCGTTTCAGTTGCTATAATTACACCCTTTTCATCACTATAATATTCACCTCTTACTGCAAGCTGAATTTTGTCAACTGGTTTGTATTGCAGAATCAAAACTGGCGAAAACCAGGTATCATATTTATTACTTCCTTTTGCCGACTGCTGAGATCCAACATCAAAACCAGCTGTAATATTTGTCTTTTCCGTTACCTTAAATTGTCCGTAAAAGTTGTTGAAATAACGCCATTTTTTATCAATATCCGACTGTTCATTTCCAACATAAGTACTCCAGTTCAAAGCAACCCGATCAGACGGTTTATAAGTAACCTGAGTTCCAAAAGCAGGTGTTTGATTGCCCTCGACTTTCTCAATTCTCTGCCAGCCATTCAAGTACATACCCGCCAAATACCATTTTCCGGATTCAGATGTATAACCAATTTTAACTCCCGTTTCATAATAAGGAGAATTCTCAGCCATAATACTTCTTGTTAAAGTCTGGCAGTCTTTTCCAATCGCACTTTCAAAACCAATATGCGAAGGCATAATTCCCGCATCAACCCATAAATTATGGTTTTTTGAAATCTTTACACCAACATTCGCCTCATAAACATTTTTCAATAAACCTTGCTCGGCAGACATATTATATTCGGCGTAAGTTCCGGCCATTAAGGCAAAATTCCCCCGAATATTTTCTTTCGAATAATTCACTTTTGCCATTCCTAAATTCAGGTTTACCTCGTTGCTTTTATTATAACTGTAAAAAAAGTTTGGCCGAGTATGATTTTCCGGTTTTCCGAAATCATAACTATAATAAGCGTCTACATATCCTGAAAATGTTAGTGGACTTTTTGATTCTTCTTGTGCGTATAAATTGCTAAAACCAAAAGCGATTAAAGCAGTAAGTATTATTTTTTTCATTTTTGTGGTATTCAATTATTTATTAGTAGATTTTTTAGGAGCTAATCCCGCTATCCGTTTCAATCTTTTGTGCCGAACCCCGGCACAAAAGGATTTCCACTACTATCGGGGCTAGGGCATTTGGGGTAAAAAGGCGTTTTGTATTTTTATAGGTTTTATATCCTAATAGGTTTCCAAAACCTATTAGGTATTAGTTGTAGAATTCAGTTTTTTTGATTCCAATTTTCGCCACAGTTTGTCATTTCGACGAAGGAGAAATCTTCGTTGCTAGATCGACACAGATTGACATTCTTTACGGAGCTTCTTGCGAGGATTTCTCCTTCGTCGAAATTGTAAAAGTTACTTATTTCGGTAACGGATTTATCATTTCGATTGGCTTTTTTCCATCAATTCCCTGATGTGGTCTTTCATGATTGTAATAATATAAATATTGGAGCAATTCCTCTTTTAGTTCTTCTTGAGAATCAAAATCTGTGTCTCTCAATAAATCCTCTTCCAGAGTTCTCCAAAACCTTTCGACTTTACCATTTGTCTGTGGTCTATATGGCTTTGTATATCTGTGCACTATGCCTAATTCCATTAGCATTCTTTCAAAAGGATGATTGTTTTTTACCTTGCTTGTTTTAGGTCCAAATTCAGCTCCATTATCAGATAATATCTCTTCAAATTTTATTTCATAATGGCTGCTTAAGATATTTAAACATTTTAATGAAGCAAACATTACGGTTAAACTGGTAATATCTGAAACTAATTCTGCCCAGGCAATCCGGCTGTAATCATCAATTACACAGACTAAATAAAGCTTTTTGTTTTCTCCGCGAATTATGCTTTTGCTTAAATAATGGCAATCAATATGACCCAGCTGTCCCATTCTTTCCTTGATTATTTTCTGATGATTCTTTTTAATCTTCGGAGTTAATCTGTTTATTTTATGACGTTTTAAAATATTATAAACTCCTGAATAGGAAGGCGTATGCTTTCCTAATTTGGGACTCAATATACTAACAATTTCATATCTGCTGTTTCCTTTTTCTCTTAATTCGATTACTTTTTGTTCTATAAAAGGCAAAGGGCGTCTGGTTTTATATCTTGGACCCCGCTTTTGGGGCAGTAAATCTATTGGCTTTCCGCTCTGCTTATAGCGATTGTAATACTTTAAAAAACTTTTTCTGCAGGTGTCATTGGCTGTATAAAAATCCATTGCTTTTTTATAAAGCGGATGAGTTTTGCTTTTTACCTGTTCATATTCTTTTATTAGAAAACGATATTTCTCTAAATAGTTCCGCTCTAATGTCGAATCCTGACTATTATTTCTCATCGTAACAAAATTTATTAAAGTTAAATTTTGTTACCGAATTATCTAACATTTACAGAAATGACAAGAATGCGCATAGAAAACCTTAGAACCTTAGCAACTCAGAACCTCAGAACCTTTTCTAGCGAAGCTGATCCAAAGCCACATTCAATTCCAAAACATTAACCGTTTCAGGCCCAACAACAGCAGTATTAATTTTAGATTCCACCAAAGCTTTTACTTTAGCTTCGTCCAGTTTTCTTTCTTTAGCAATTCGTTTCACCTGAATCAGCGCCCCTTGCGGAGAAATATTCGGATCTAAACCGCTTCCTGAAGCCGTAACCATATCTGAAGGAATATCAGATTTTTTCAAGTACGGATGAACCAATAAAAATGTATCAATTCTTTTTTGAACCAAAGCCAAATAATCGGCATTGCTTGGCCCTTTGTTACTTCCGGCACTTCCCGCCGCGTTATAATCAACAGCCGAAGGTCTTCCCCAGAAATAATTCGACTTATCGAATTTTTGACCAATTTTTTGATAACCAACCACTTTTCCGTTCACCGAAATCGTTTCTCCTTTTCCTTGATTTGGAGCAATTTGTGCGATTCCGTAAATCGCAAGAGGATAAATAACTGCGAATAAGATTAAGGTAACCGCAGTAAGTTTTATTATAGAAAATAGATTTTTCATTTTTTTTGAGATTCTAAGGGACTAAGTTGCTAAGGTTCTAAGTTTTTTTTCAGAAGCTTAGCAATCTAAAGTCTGTGTTTTTTATTTGAGTTTTTAAAGATTCCTGAATTTTACGATTCTAAGAGAAAAACCTTAGTCCCTTAGAATCTTAGCATCTTAGAACCTTACATAAAAAGTGCTACTAGCAAATCGATTACTTTAATTCCGATAAAAGGAACAATTAAACCACCTAAACCATAAATCAAAAGATTTCTTTTTAAGATTGCACTAGCTCCAATTGGTCGATAATCAACACCTTTCAGCGCAAGCGGAATCAAGATTGGAATGATAATCGCATTGAAAATTACAGCCGATAAAATCGCGCTTTCAGGGCTGTGCAAATGCATGATGTTTAAACCTTGAAGCGCAGGAATCGCAGTAATAAAAAGAGCAGGAACAATAGCAAAATATTTCGCAACGTCATTTGCAATAGAAAAAGTAGTTAAAGTGCCTCGAGTCATTAAAAGCTGTTTTCCAATTTCAACAATCTCAATTAGTTTCGTTGGATCATTGTCAAGATCTACCATGTTTCCGGCTTCTTTTGCCGCTTGAGTTCCGCTGTTCATCGCAACTCCAACATTGGCTTGGGCAAGAGCCGGAGCATCGTTTGTTCCGTCACCCATCATGGCAACCAGTCTTCCTTCGGCTTGTTCTTTTCTGATGTAGTTCATTTTATCCTCAGGTTTAGCCTCGGCAATAAAATCATCAACACCAGCTGCTTCGGCAATAAATTTAGCCGTAAGCGGGTTATCACCCGTAACCATAACCGTTTTGATTCCCATTCTGCGCAAACGCTCAAAACGTTCTTTCATTCCGGTTTTAATGATATCCTGAAGTTCTATAACACCTTGAACTTCATTGTTTTTAATCACGACCAGAGGAGTTCCTCCGTTAGATGAAATGGTAATAACTTGTTGTGCAGTATCTTCAGGAAAAGCATTTCCGGCTTGTTGCGCAATGTTTTTTGCAGCGTCTTGTGCTCCTTTTCTAATGTTTGTTCCGTCTTTTAATACAACTCCAGAAGTTCTGGTTTCTGCAGTAAATTTTATAGTGTGTGAAATATCAGAAGTGGTTTTTAAAAAGCTAGCTTTCGTCTCACTTTTTACATCTATCATTTCGCTTAACTCTAAGATACTTTTTCCTTCAGGAGTATCATCTGCAAGCGAACTCAAAACAGCCGATTTTACAAAGTCATCAAAAGAAATTCCTTTTGTTGGATAAAAATTGGTTGCTTTTCTGTTTCCAATCGTGATTGTTCCTGTTTTATCCAAAAGCAATACGTCAATATCTCCAGCAGTTTCAACCGCTTTACCCGATTTTGTAATTACGTTAGCACGCAACGCTCTGTCCATTCCCGCAATACCAATCGCAGAAAGCAACCCTCCAATTGTAGTTGGAATTAAACATACAAACAAAGCAATGAAAGCCGCAATCGTGATGGGTGCGTTGGCATAGTCGGCAAACGGTTTTAGCGTAACGCACACAATCACGAAGATTAAAGTAAAAGCGGCTAATAAAATGGTTAAGGCAATTTCGTTTGGTGTTTTCTGACGGCTCGCACCTTCAACCAAAGCAATCATTTTATCCAAAAAGCTTTCACCAGGTTCAGAAGTTACTTTTACTTTAATTTTATCAGATAATACTTTTGTCCCTCCGGTTACAGATGATTTATCACCTCCAGCTTCTCTAATTACAGGAGCACTTTCTCCGGTAATAGCACTTTCGTCGATTGTAGCCAAACCTTCGATAATTTCACCATCGGCAGCAATTAAATCGCCAGCTTCGCAAACGAAAATATCGTCTTTTTTTAATGCCGAAGAACTGATATTTTTGATTTCTCCGTTTGGCAGAATCTGTCTTGCAGGAGTTTCTTCTCTGGTTTTTCTTAAACTGTCAGCTTGTGCTTTTCCTCTTGCTTCGGCAATGGCTTCGGCGAAATTGGCAAATAAAAGCGTTGCCAGTAAAATTAAAAATACAATTAAGTTATAAGTAAAGCTTCCTTGGTCATTTGCGCCCATTAATATCGAAACGCAGACAGCAAACATAATTGCAGTTCCAATTTCTACGGTAAACATTACCGGATTTTTGATCATCATTTTTGGGTTCAGCTTGACAAAAGACTGCATTAAGGCTTCTTTTACCTGTTTACTTTCAAACAATGATGTGGATTTATTAGTTGTCATTTTTTATGTTATTTTAAAGTAAAGAATTCCGCTAATGGTCCAAGCGCGAGCGCTGGGAAGAATGATAAAGCAGCGATAATTGCGATTACGGCAAAAGTCATGATTCCGAAAATTGAGGTATCAGTTTTTAAAGTTCCAGCACTTTCTGGAATGTATTTTTTACCAGCCAGTAAACCTGCAATTGCTAATGGGCCAATGATTGGAATAAAACGGCTTAACAGTAATACAATTCCTGTAGTGATATTCCAAAACGGATTATTATCTCCCAAACCTTCAAAACCAGAACCGTTGTTGGCAGCGCTTGAAGTGTATTCATATAACATTTCTGAGAATCCGTGATTTCCTGGATTGTTTAACCAGCCTGTTGCATTTCCGTTAAACCAATAACCCATTGCAGTGTCATGTGCAGCAAAATAAGATGCTAAAGCAGTTCCGGCTAATATTAATAAAGGGTGAAGAATAGCGATAAAAGCAGCAATTTTTACTTCCCGAGCTTCGATTTTCTTTCCTAAAAATTCAGGAGTTCGACCAACCATTAAACCGGAGATAAATACAGCCAGAATAATAAAAATATAGTAGTTTAAAATACCAACACCACATCCGCCGTAAAAGGCATTTACCATCATCGATAATAGCTGCATAGTACCAGACATAGGCATTGAACTATCGTGCATACTGTTTACAGAACCTGTAGAAATTACCGTTGTAGCAATACTCCAGAAACCTGACATTGCGGGACCAAACCGAACTTCTTTTCCTTCCATCGCTCCAGTTGCTTGTGCGATTCCCATTTTTTCGATAGCAGGATTTCCGTTTATTTCACTCATAACGGTTGGAACAACTAAGAGTAAAAATCCAACTGTCATTACACCAAAAATAATATTCGATAGTTTTTTTTTATTGAGGTAAAATCCAAGAGCAAAAATCATAGCAAACGGAATAATCATTTGTGCCCAAAGCTCAACTCCGTTAGTAAAATAAGTTGGATTCTCTAATGGATGCGCTGAGTTGGCTCCAAAAAATCCACCACCATTTGTACCGATATGTTTAATCGCAATAAACGCTGCAGCTGGTCCGCGAGAAACTTCGACATGATCACCTTGAAGGGTTGTAATAGCATCTTTTCCTTCAAAAGTCATTGGAGTTCCGCTAAATACTAGTGCAACAGCCACAATTGCTGAAAGCGGTAATAAAATACGAGTACAACTTTTGATGAAATAATTATAAAAATTACCCAATTGTTCTGTTGTTCTTTCTTTCATTGCCGTAAAAATCATAGCGGCAGCAGCCATTCCGATACCAGCAGAAACAAATTGAAGGAACATCAAGACGATTTGTGAAAGATAAGAAACCCCGCTTTCACCTGAATAGTGCTGTAAGTTACAATTGACTAAAAATGAAATTGCAGTGTTAAATGCCAGATCTGGCGTCATTGAAGGGTTGTTATCTGGATTAAGAGGTAAAGATCCCTGAAACAATAAGACAAAAAAGCAAAGAAAGAACCAAACCAAATTGATACTTAAAAGAGCTTTTAAGTGTTGTTTCCAGTTCATTTCTTCAGCAGGATTTATACCGCTTATTTTAAAAATAAATTTTTCAATTGGATTGAAAATTGGGTCAAGAAGCGTTTTATCTCCTAAATAAACTTTAGCAATATATTTTCCTAAAGGAATCGCTAAAACAATGGTTAGGATAAAAATACCAATGACGCCTAATAATTCTGTGTTCATAATTTTTATATTTTTTAGTGAAAAATGAGAGGTGATTTGTAAAATGAGTTGATGAATAAAATTTGCGTTTACATTTCACTTAAAGCATTTCACTTTTTACATGATTTAAAATTTTTCGGGTTTGATTAGTACATAAATCAAATACACGAAAACGGCGATTGAAATGATAAATAGTGCAGTCATGATTTAGATTTTTTCAAAGAATTCAACTGACAGAAAACAAATGGCAAACAGCACAACGGCTAATGCGAGTAAAAGAAAAGTGATCATAGGAAATTATTTTAGAATTCAGATTTTAGATTGTATTGAAGCGATTAAACGATTAAACAGTTAACCGATTAAACACCAGAAGCATTAACCTGCTTAATATATTCCGCTTTAAGGGTTTGAGGGAAAAGATGTGAAATATTGCAGTGGCGCATTTCCATAAAAGACGAAACTGAAAAAACATACACATTAGAAATGGCATTTTTAGTTTCGATGCTTCCGGTTATAAACAGACGTTCAGCAAGAGCTAAACATTTTTTCGCTCTGACGATATTTCCAGAAATAATAGATTTTTTGGTTATCTCAGCAAACCGTTCGGCTTGTTTGTAGATTGAGGTTACTTGATTTTTCATTTGGAATGAATTTTAATGTTCTCTCTCCTTATGCCAAAATATGTTCCGAAAAAATCAGGTTATGTGTAAAGTGTTGTGAATAAAAGGAATGTAGTTGCATGTCAAAAATTAGGCATAAAAAAAGCCTATCATTTTGATAAGCTTTTCTCGTTTTGATATGTTATTGTCAAGCTCCGGAGGAGCGACATATTTATAGAAAATGGTGTATTCACATTTAACAGAGCCCCCAGCGGGGCGACATGTTTTTTTAGATTGTGTGGGTGTCGCTCCGCTGGAGCTTTTAATAAATGCGGTTAAATTATGCTATAAATATGTCGCTTCTCAGAAGCTATGAAAATTGATTTTTGTAATTGTTATTGAATTTGGTATTCTTCAAGCTTTCTATACAAAGTCGCAATCCCAATTTCTAATAATCGTGCCGTTTCCGCTTTATTCCCTTTTGTATAATTCAAAACTTTCTGAATATGCAATTTCTCAACACTTTGCATCGAGAAAGCCGACATTGGTTTTGAATTATTTTCAGCTTGATGTTGCATTTCATACGGCAGAACATCTGAAGTCAAAATATCTCCATTGCTCAAAATAACCGATCTTTCGATTACATTTTTAAGTTCACGAATATTTCCCGGCCAAGAATAATTTTCCAGTTTTTGTAAAAAGTCATCTGCAATCTGTAATGACTTTTTATTTGTTTTTTCAGAAAATTGCTTCACATAATAATTGGCCAATAGAGGAATATCTTTAATTCTTTCTCTCAAGGAAGGCAATTTGATTTCGAAAATATTCAAACGGAAATACAAATCAGAACGGAAACGATGTTCGTCACTTTCTGTTTTTAAATCTCGGTTTGTAGCGGCAATTAATCTGAAATTTGATTTTTTGGGAGTTGTGTCTCCAATGGGAATATATTCGCTGGTTTCTAAAACGCGCAATAATTTCGCTTGTAGGTCAATCGGCATTTCACCAATTTCATCCAAAAATAAAGTTCCGCCATTGGCTTCTTCAATAAAACCTTTTTTATCTTTTACGGCTCCAGTAAAAGCGCCTTGTTTATGACCGAAAAGTTCGCTTTCTAAAATTTCTTTTGTGAAAGTACTGCAGTTTAATGCCACAAAAGATTTTCCTGCACGATTACTGTTTTCATGAATGGCCTGTGCAAAAACTTCTTTTCCGGTTCCGGTTTCTCCCATAAGTAAAACAGTCGAATCGGTTTTGGCTACTTTTTGTGCAAGATCAATGACTTGTTCTATTCCTTTCGATTTTCCAATTATGGTATTAAAAGAATATTTATCATTGATTCGTTTTTCGAGTTGCTGAACCTTTTTCTGTAAATGCACTTTTTCAACTGCTTTATAAAGAAGTGGAATAATTTTGTCATTATCGTCACCTTTTACAATATAATCGAAAGCACCATTTTTCATTGCCTGAACGCCGTCTGGAATATTTCCGAAAGCGGTCAGTAAAATAATTTCTGTCAAAGGAAAACTTCCTTTTATGTTTTGAAGAAAATCTACACCGTTTCCGTCGGGAAGTTTCACATCGCACAAAACGACATCAATTTCGGTTTGTTCTAATTTCTTAAAACCTGATTTTAAATCTTTGGCTTCAAAAACTTCAAATCCTTCCGATTTTATAATACGCGCCAGCAGACTTCTTAGTTTTTCTTCGTCGTCTATAATTAAAATTTTGTGTGTCATTTGCAGATAAGCTAAAACCGAATGGGTATTTTGATGTACAAATTTAGGTTTTAAATCAATTCTCTTTTTTGATTCAGCAGAAATTATTTTCAAAAGAGAAATTGCTTTTAAAATAATTTTTTCAAAAAGAAATGTACTTTTAGATCGCAAAAGAACCACTAAAATTTATGTCAAAACGAATTCTACTTATAATAGCTGTCGTAATCTTCGGTAGCTTTAATGGTTTTTCAAATGGAATTATTCAAAAAGATTCTTCAAAATCAAAGACAATTTCATTCAAAATAAAACTGAAATCGGCTGATAAGGTAAAAATTGCCGTTTCTCCTTTAAAATATAACAAACATTTAGCGTATAGTTTTACGCTTGACGATGGTTATCGTTCAGCTTATTTAACAGCATTTCCATTATTGAATGGAGGAAAAATCAGCAATTCATCAATTAATGAATGGAAAATCGATCAAGGCGGAGACGGAACAGTTTCGGAAGGGCTTTTTTATTCGGACGGAATGGGAAATAAAATTCCGTTTAAATTGGCATTAGCAATCAATGGAGGTTCAATTCGTGATTTGCCTGAAAATCGGGGACATCTTTCTTGGTCAGAAGTAAAAGAAATGTACAGTGCTGGTTGGGATATTTTGAATCATGGTTTTCATCATGCAACTAAACACGGAACAAACTATTTGAAAGAAGTAACTGAAAATACCACTTCAATAAAACAAAATCTCGATTTTACAATGTCTCATTTTGTGGTTCCAGGCGGAGAAGGTGATGAGAAATATTATTTGGAATATGAAAAAGAAGCTTTGGTCAATGGAAATTTATCTGTTGCTTCTTATTATGGTGTTGGTCCAATTTTTAAAGTAGATTCAAAAGTAGATTTAGATAAAATGATTTCTGCCCGAACTTTTGTTCAGAGTTCAAAAGACACAACAAGCTTTAAAACAATGGATAAATATTTAAAAACGATAGATTCTATTGTAAAACAAAAAGATCCAGTTTGGTTTAACGAATTCACGCACGGAACGGGAAATACAAACTTGTGGAATCTAAGCATGCGTTTTCCTGATTTCAAATACTATATGACAACGCTTGCAAACAAATACGGAGAAAAAGGAAATGATTCAATTTGGATGGCACCGTGGCAGGAAGTTTACGAATACATTTGGTTAAGAGACAGAATTAAAATTGATTATAAGCAAAAAGGAAAGGATGTAGAAGTGAAAATTGTAATTCCTGAAATTCCTGAAGCATTTAGATATAGAGATATTTCATTAAACATAGAAACTCCATCAAAATTTGAAATCGAATCCAATAAAGATTTGAAAATAAAAGACGATGGAAAAACAACTTACAAGCAGATTTTCATTCAATTAAAATAAAAAAATATAGCCACAGATTGAAAAGATTATTTGAATTTTTAATTTTAGCGAAAGCAAAAAAAATCATTTTAATCCTTTTAATCTGTGGCAAAAAATTAATCAATCTCTTTCTCGTTGTTCTTTATAAAAGTGTCAATATTCATTAAAAGAGGATCAATAACAATTCGTTGAGGTTTGATTTTGAGTTTAATTTTGCCTTCAATTAAATTGTTTTTGATTGGAAATGTGTAGCGAAATAACTTTCCGTTTTCATCATAAATTCCAATATCGATTGTTTTGTCATTGTCAATTTGCTTTCGAACTCCTGTAGCATTTTCAATATATTTTTTAGAATCTGCTTTAAAGGAGATTTCATAAAAATTATTCTTTTTCACGCTTTCAACTTTAGAAATCTTAGAGGAATAAGTAATAATCTTTTTAAACATTTCATCCAGTTTTGGATAGAGTTTAGAATCTGTAACCAAATAAATCTCTTTCAATAAATCTTCAGAATCTGGAATTGGATTAGGATATTTGTAATGATTCAAGAAATTATGCAAAGCCAGATTTAAATTTTCTCCACCAATTAAAATTCTCAGCTGATGCATAACCAGCATTCCTTTATCATAGGGCAAATGCGGAGTTTTGTAATTTGTTTTGTATATAGGAGTTTCGGGTTCATAACTTCTGCTGCTTAAATATAAATCCAAATGAATTTTTAAAGTTTCTAAAGCTTTCTCCAAGCCATGTTCTTTCTCATATAACATCAATTCGGTGTATTGTGCAAGAGTTTCGGTCAAAATCCAGCTTCCTTCTTTTTGTTGGGGACTGATTTGCGAATTTCCCCACCATTCGTGCGACAATTCATGAGCCGTTAATTGATTGATGATATCTTCTTTATCGCGATTATTCAAGTTGCTGTAAAAACCAAAATTCTCTTTCATAAAAACTGTGGACGGATAAGAAGTCGCCGCAAATCCATCCGCGAAAGCAGAAACTTCGGCATAACGAATCGTTTTGTATGGATATTTTCCAAAATTGTTTTGGCAATAATCTAAAGTATTTTTTACATCTTGAATCAGTTTAGAAACATTTCGAGAATGTCTTTTATCATAAAAAACTTCAATAGAAATACCTTTATAATTCGTTTTTTTGATTTCATATTCGGCAGAAGAAAAAGCAAATCGGAACGGAATCTTTCCATTTGATCTATAATGAAAATAATTTCGATCGTCTTTTGCCCAATTACCGATTAAATCTCCAACGCCAATCGCCGTTTGATTTTTAGACGTCGAAACCACAGCATCATAATCAACAAAATCATTTGTTGTTTTCGACTTATCCTCAAGTTTCTTAAGCGGAGTCTGTGGTTTCAAATGCCTTTTTGCCCGTTCTTTTTCACTGCTGATTTCATTCGATTCCTGATAACCAAAAGTTGGAAAATAACGGCTTATTCGCATAAACGAACCATTTTCAATAATAGAATTAAATGCAGTATGACCTTTAAACGGCGACCAAGTTGAGGTAAAAGAAAAACTCATTTTTATTTTCTGATGAGGTTCTAAAGGTTTTTCTAGTCGATACCAATAATGCTGAAATTCAGAAACATCATCTAAATTTTTCGCATTCTCAATTTCAACAGAAGTCAGTTTCGAATTTCGATCTATATATAGGAGTAAACTATCAATAGGTTTTTCAGTATTATTCACCAATTCATAAGTGCCTTTTACATCATAACGATTTTCTTCGGGAAATAAATCCACTTTGCTATTTACAGAAACAATTGTTGGTTGCGTTAGATTGACATATTTTTTAAACTGCTTTTCATAATGTTCACTCCAATTGTTAACGTCATCTTTGGTCAAATACAGATATTCAATATTCGTTTTATAAAAAAGATAACTTCCAAAACCGATGAAAAGAATACTTCCAAAAGCAAAAGTTGTTTTTTGAATAGTATTAAATGAATTTCTACGAATAGTTTTTATAATAGTAGCATTTCGTTTCCATAAAATTCCAGTGAATGTGAACAGCATCAAAGCAAGACCTAAATTGTAGAGCATTGAAATATGAAACGGAAAGGTATAACTTCCGAAACCATTCAAATCAAGATATTCTCTTTTAAAAGAATCTCCGAATCGAAATAACGGATGTGAAATTCCTAACTGTTCTCCAATTCCAGAACAAAATAAGAGAACAATAAATGCAGAAATTCCCAATCCTAAATATTTGTTTTTGATGAAAGTCTGAATTGCGATCACTAGAATAGAAATCAAAAACAATGGAAATCCGATATAATAAAACATTGAAAAGTAAAGTCCAGCTTCAATCGGTGCATTTGCATGTATGATTTGAAAACCAATTCCAATAAAAATGCTAACTCCAATCAAAATTAACGGAATCATAAAAAGTGCTGTCAATTTCGAAATCAAAACTACAAATTGAGAATATGGTGCTGTATTTTCAAGCATTTCAAATCTCGCATTTTCGCTTCGATTTAATAATTCACTACTATAAAAAAGAGTTATCAGAATCAAGATGAAAGGCAAACGATCCATAATTGTAGAAATCATTAAAGCTGTATCGGTAATTTTTTCTGCCAATCTGATTCCGCCGTCAATTTCATCTGAAATTTCAATCATTAATAATCCCGAAAACAGAAGAACAATCAGTAAAAATGGAATTCCTTTTAAAACCAAATAAATATCCATTTTCAAATTGCTTTTAAAAACAGTCCAATTGTGCTTTGAAGTTTTAAATTCAAGCTGTTTTGGAATTGTAGAAGAATATGTTTTTGTCTCTTTCGTATTGGTTTTAATCGTTTTTACCTTTTTAGTTTTTGTTCTTCGAAAAGAAAACAATTTATACGAAACAAAAATTAGAAGGAAAGAAATACAAATCCACAAGATTCGATTGAATAAAAAATTGCCTGAAAGAGAAACCAATTGTGTATTTTTTTCAATTGATGTCCAATATCTCGTTTGTTCCAAAAAAGCGGCCAACCCAAACGGATCTATTTTTGCTGCCAAAGACATCGCTTTCGCGGAAGACGGAGAAGCATTTGCAAATAACGGCGAGTTTGAGAAAATAGAACCCGCTATATATAATATGTAGATGAATAATCCACCAACATAAACAAAAAGTTTGCTTCGCGTGAGCCAAGCCATCGTTGCTAGAATCGAAAGACATAAAAATAGGTTGGGAACAACAATAATTAGATAAGGCCAGATGTAATTTATAATTTTAAAAGGACCAATTTCACTTCTAGGAATCCAAGACATTTGATGTCCGATAATCATTCCTATAATAAACATTCCAAAAGAAGAAACCGATATTATGAAAGCCGTGATAAATTTATTTCCTAAATAATAAAACTTAGAAATAGGAGTAGAGAAGATTATTGCATCAAATTTGGTATCATATTCTTTTAAGAAATGCTGTGCAACTTGAAGCGTGGTAGAGAAAATTGTCATTAGCGAAATCAAACCAATCGCATAAGTCAGCACAAACGGACTGTTTTTATAAGCACCCGAAAACGAAAAATTTGCAAAAGCACTCACAAAAAATCCTAAAACCAAATAAATAATAAATGTGGCATAAAAAGTCCAGCTTCTGGTATTGTTATGCCATTCAAATTGAATTAATTTAGAAAGCATAACGTTATTTTTTAAGTTGATTTTGAGATAAAATATTAAAGTAAACATCACTCAAATCTGGAGAAGTCAATTCAAAACCAGAATCAGGCTGTTGATTAGAGAAAACATGAATGTTAATTTTTCCTGAATTCAAATGAGAAGAAATAATATTAAAATGTTTCTGGTATTCTTTCAGTTCATTTTTATGAATCGCTTTCGCCCAGATTTTTTCTTTCAAAGAATCGATGGCTTCATTTGGATTTCCTTCCAAAATCAATTTTCCATTAGAAATAATCGCCATTTTGGTGCACAGATCTCGAACATCTTCGACAATATGCGTTGATAGAACTACAATAATGCTTTCACCAATTTCACTTAATAGATTATTGAAACGGTTTCTTTCCTCGGGATCAAGTCCTGCAGTGGGTTCATCTACAATAATAATCTTCGGATTTCCCAATAAAGCCTGTGCAATTCCAAAGCGCTGACGCATTCCGCCAGAAAACGAATGAACTGCTTTGTCTTTATGTTGCAGTAAATTAGTCTGCTGTAATAAATATAAAATCTGGTCTTGTCGTTCTTTTTTATTGACAATCCCCTTCAAAATTGCTAGATGATCCAATAAACGATAAGCGGAAATCTTTTGATAAACGCCAAATTCCTGAGGCAGATATCCCAGATTTTGCCTGATAAACATTGGGTTTTCGAGAATATTGATTCCGTTAAACTCGATAATTCCCGAAGTAGGTTCCTGCAAAGCAGCAATAGTTCGCATTAAAGTCGATTTTCCTGCGCCATTCGGACCCAATAAACCAAACATACCGTTTGAAATTTCAAGCGATAAATGGTCAATCGCCTGCGTGCCGTTCTCATACGTTTTGCTGAGATTTTTGATTGATAAACTGTTCATTTTTTGATTGATTTAGATGATTGAATTAAACTATGATTTGAAAAATTTAGGCAATAGAACGCCTGTCGGCTTCAAAAACCGATTTATTAAGAGTGAAATAAAATTTAAAAAAAAAGCTATTCTGCCACGTATTCTAAAATATCGCCCGGCTGGCAATCCAATATTTTACAAATAGCTTCGAGAGTATCAAACCGAATTCCTTTTGCTTTTCCAGTTTTTAGAATCGATAAATTGGCAGGTGTAATATCTAGTTTTTCTGCCAACTCTTTACTCTGCATCTTGCGTTTGGCAAGCATTACATCAACATTTACAATTATTGGCATAGTTATATAAATAAGTCTTGTTCGTTCTGAAGGTTTAAACCTTGTTTAAAAATGGCCGCTAAAAAATAAGCAAAAGCGCCGAGCATTCCGTGCAATATGATAAAAAGAGCGACTTCATTATCTAAAGGAACAAAGAAGAACGCAAAAAATATCACGATGCTCGGAATTAATAGATTTGATATATAAAAACGTTTTAAGTGTACAACTCCATTTTGAGTGAATAATTTTGGCTGAAAGAAAACCTTAAAGACATTACTGCTCAGTAAAAAGAAAAGCCCATAAAGACTCAACGGAGCCAAAAAATCAAAAAGAATATATGGCAGATTATAGTCACCCAACATTATAGGATGAGTCGTAAACGGATAACAAACCTGAAAATATTTTCCGTTGTCTTTAAATGTTAGAAATAACCCAGTGACTAAAGTAAAAACCGAATAAGCAGCCAAGAAAAAATAAACAACAGCCAAGAATCTGGTGAAATAAAATAATATTCTAGAAACAATATGAGTAGTCTTCATACAAAGATAAATTAAATTGATATTGCAAATGTATAATTAATTATCGTAAAACAATAATTAATTATTGAAAAATAGACATACTGAATAACTTAGTAATATTATAATTCTATTAACATTAGAAAACAAATGGCATTCGCATAAATGAGTTAATTTTGTATTTTACCCTTAATTTATATGAAAAACCCAATTTCAGTCTCAATATTAGAGCTTGCGATTATCACCCAAGATAGTAACGCAACAGAAACATTCCAAAAAACAAAAGACATAGCGCAATTAGCCGATAAGTTAGGATACAAGAGAATTTGGCTAGCAGAACACCATAATATGGCACATGTTGCAAGTACAGCAACCGTGGTTTTAATTGGTTATGTAGCAAGTCAAACCGAAAATATCCGTGTAGGTTCTGGCGGAATTATGCTTCCAAATCATTCGCCTTTAGTAGTGGCAGAACAATTCGGAACTTTAGAGACTCTTTATCCGAACCGAATCGATTTAGGTTTAGGAAGAGCGCCAGGAACAGATCAGCCAACTGCTGAAGCGATTCGAAAAGACTTTTTCGAACAAGCACAGCGATTTCCGCAAAATGTAAGCAAACTTCAAGAATACTTTTCATCTGAAAATGCTACAGGAAAAGTTCGTGCATTTCCAGCCGAAGGGCTAAATGTGCCAATCTGGATTTTAGGATCAAGTATGGACAGTGCTGCTTTAGCAGCGGCTTATGGATTGCCTTATGCTTTTGCTGGACACTTTGCGCCAAAATTAATGATCCAGGCATTTGAGTTTTATAGAGAAAATTTCCAACCATCGGAGTATTTAGACAAACCCAAAACAATGGCGTGTGTAAATATTATCGCAGCAGACACAAACGAAGAAGCAGAATTATTGTCTACAAGTTTGTATCAAATGTTCTTGAACCTAATTAGAAACGACCGCAAAGGTTTACAACCGCCAGTTCCATCATTAGATGACATCATGAACGAACAGGAACGTTTCCATGTCAATCAAATGACAGCAGGAACCTTTACAGGAAACAAAGAACAGCTAGTAGCGGATTTGAGAAAGTTTATTGACTACGCCCGAATTGACGAACTAATGGTGACAAGTCCAATCTTCGATCATCAGGCCAAGTTAAAAAGCATTCAAATTACCAAAGAGGTAATAGATGCTTTGAATGAATAAATACATATTATATATAGTGTAGATTTTTTCTCTCTATTATATATAAGAGTAATTCTTATTTCGAACCCGACAGTTTTTTAAAATCTGTCGGGTTTATTTTTTATAGATATATATAAGGCGAAAAATTCGATTGTTCTGCTAAGCACAGCTGTAGCGTTTTTGAATTGTAATGTAACTTGTAGCTTAATAAGGAGCTATTTCCCGCTATGCGCTGCAATCTTCTGCTTTTTAAAGAAAAAAGCAAAAGGATTTCCGCTCCTATCGGGGCTAGGGCATCGGTTTTCAGAAGAAATGATGTTTGGTGAAGATGAAATCTAAGCAGAATAGAGCTCCAAAAGGGAAAACTTGGCGTTTTTGCGTCTTTTCGGGATCAGAAAATGCATTTTAAAGAAGCCTTAAATGGTGTCTTCTTTCCAAAAAAGAGTGGTAGAGCATAAAAACCCGATAAAATCTGCAGATGAAAACGTCCTGAAATCATGAAAACCGCTGTGCAGTTCAGAAAAAGGCTACGGAAGGGCAAAAAACTTTGAGATGTAAACCATCCGTTATCAGAGTGTTAAGAAAAAAGGCAAAAAAAGATGGAAAAAAGACGCATAAAAGTATTGGAAAAGCGGAAAAAGGTTCTACTTTTGCACCCGCAACAGCGAAAGGCGCTCTTCGAAATACTGGCAGGAAAGAAGGATTTAAGGGAAAGAAATTTCCAGAAAAAAAGATCCGGAAAAGCTTGCGAGATCCGGAAATGCTTTTTACATTTGCACCCCGCAAAACACGGAAAGCTCTTTGAAAGATTGGAAGAAGAATTGGGAAAATGAGGCGAAAAAAAAGCTTCAAAAATTTTTCAAGTTTTTCTTGCAGGAAACAAAAAGAAGTTTTAGTTTTGCACCCGCTTTGAGAGATAAGCGAAAGACAGATAAATTACGTTCGTAGACATATTGAATTGACAGCCGTTCTGAAAGAGATTTCAGAACAGAAGAATAAGAGCAGTAGAATCGTGAGATTCGAAAAGAACCGATAGGAATTGCATCGAATAATAATATTAAAATATACGATGAAGAGTTTGATCCTGGCTCAGGATGAACGCTAGCGGCAGGCTTAACACATGCAAGTCGAGGGGTAGGGCACTTCGGTGCTTGAGACCGGCGCACGGGTGCGTAACGCGTATGCAATCTGCCTTTCACAGAGGGATAGCCCAGAGAAATTTGGATTAATACCTCATAGCATTACGGGATGGCATCATCCTGTAATTAAAGTCACAACGGTGAAAGATGAGCATGCGTCCCATTAGCTAGTTGGTAAGGTAACGGCTTACCAAGGCAACGATGGGTAGGGGTCCTGAGAGGGAGATCCCCCACACTGGTACTGAGACACGGACCAGACTCCTACGGGAGGCAGCAGTGAGGAATATTGGTCAATGGGCGCAAGCCTGAACCAGCCATGCCGCGTGCAGGATGACGGTCCTATGGATTGTAAACTGCTTTTGTACGGGAAGAAACACTCCTTCGTGAAGGAGCTTGACGGTACCGTAAGAATAAGGATCGGCTAACTCCGTGCCAGCAGCCGCG
This sequence comes from Flavobacterium luteolum, assembly GCF_027111275.1. Classification (NCBI taxonomy): domain Bacteria; kingdom Pseudomonadati; phylum Bacteroidota; class Flavobacteriia; order Flavobacteriales; family Flavobacteriaceae; genus Flavobacterium; species Flavobacterium luteolum. The sequence goes on from NZ_CP114286.1 coordinate 3,265,488, forward strand.
GTAATACGGAGGATCCAAGCGTTATCCGGAATCATTGGGTTTAAAGGGTCCGTAGGCGGTCTGGTAAGTCAGTGGTGAAAGCCCATCGCTCAACGGTGGAACGGCCATTGATACTGCTGGACTTGAATTACTGGGAAGCAACTAGAATATGTAGTGTAGCGGTGAAATGCTTAGAGATTACATGGAATACCAATTGCGAAGGCAGGTTGCTACCAGTGGATTGACGCTGATGGACGAAAGCGTGGGTAGCGAACAGGATTAGATACCCTGGTAGTCCACGCCGTAAACGATGGATACTAGCTGTTGGGAGCAATCTCAGTGGCTAAGCGAAAGTGATAAGTATCCCACCTGGGGAGTACGTTCGCAAGAATGAAACTCAAAGGAATTGACGGGGGCCCGCACAAGCGGTGGAGCATGTGGTTTAATTCGATGATACGCGAGGAACCTTACCAAGGCTTAAATGCAGACTGACCGATTTGGAAACAGATCTTTCGCAAGACAGTTTACAAGGTGCTGCATGGTTGTCGTCAGCTCGTGCCGTGAGGTGTCAGGTTAAGTCCTATAACGAGCGCAACCCCTGTTGTTAGTTGCCAGCGAGTAGTGTCGGGAACTCTAACAAGACTGCCAGTGCAAACTGTGAGGAAGGTGGGGATGACGTCAAATCATCACGGCCCTTACGCCTTGGGCTACACACGTGCTACAATGGCCGGTACAGAGAGCAGCCACCTCGCGAGGGGGAGCGAATCTATAAAGCCGGTCACAGTTCGGATCGGAGTCTGCAACTCGACTCCGTGAAGCTGGAATCGCTAGTAATCGGATATCAGCCATGATCCGGTGAATACGTTCCCGGGCCTTGTACACACCGCCCGTCAAGCCATGGAAGCTGGGGGTGCCTGAAGTCGGTGACCGCAAGGAGCTGCCTAGGGTAAAACTGGTAACTAGGGCTAAGTCGTAACAAGGTAGCCGTACCGGAAGGTGCGGCTGGAACACCTCCTTTCTAGAGCCCAAAGCGTTAGCTGAAAAGCACGCTTGGGAAATAAGATGCCTGACTAAAGGTTTGGGATTGAAGATTGTATTGCTCTTGCTGTTAATTTAAAAAAATGATAAAACTTAAGTAAAACAGAGTCTCGTAGCTCAGCTGGTTAGAGTACTACACTGATAATGTAGGGGTCGGCAGTTCGAGTCTGCCCGGGACTACTATTTGACTTAAAAAAGGAAATTTTAGAGGTTGAGGCCTTATGAGAAATAATTCATAACTCATAACTAATAACTCATCACTAAAAAATGGGGGATTAGCTCAGCTGGCTAGAGCGCCTGCCTTGCACGCAGGAGGTCAACGGTTCGACTCCGTTATTCTCCACTGGTCCGAAAGGATAAAAGTTCATTGACATATTGAGATAAGAAAATAATAAGAAAGTAGAAAGCGTTTTTTACAATTCTATTGTAAAAAACAAAAAAAAACGGTCATAATTAATTTTATGATTGGTACAATAAGCAAAATAAGGGCGTATGGGGAATGCCTAGGCTCTCAGAGGCGATGAAGGACGTGATAAGCTGCGAAAAGCTGCGGGGACTGGCACACACAGATTGATCCGCAGATATCCGAATGGGGCAACCCGCTATATTGAAGATATAGCACACCGATAGGTGGGCAAACCCGCTGAACTGAAACATCTAAGTAGGCGGAGGAGAAGAAAACAAAAGTGATTCCGTAAGTAGTGGCGAGCGAACGCGGATTAGCCCAAACCAGTATTGTTACGGCATTGCTGGGGTTGTAGGACCGCGACATTTCATGCGCAAGGAACCGGAAGCTTCTGGAAAGGAGCGCCATAGAGGGTGATAGCCCCGTACGGGCAACAAGCGTAATGGATAGCGGTATCCTGAGTAGGGCGGGGCACGTGAAACCCTGTCTGAATTTGGCGGGACCATCCGCTAAGGCTAAATACTCCTGAGAGACCGATAGTGAACCAGTACCGTGAGGGAAAGGTGAAAAGAACCGTGAATAACGGAGTG